>CAZKOM010000109.1:1385-6275 GCA_964554385.1 uncultured Flavobacteriaceae bacterium
TTGTATCGCTTGATTTACCGAAACCACAGCATCTGATTTTCCATGTGCCACAAAACAAGGTACCTTCAATTCAGAAATTCTGCGAAGAATGTTGTTAGAACCTTTCCACCGGTACGAAAACGCAGAAAAACTCCCCATACAATTAATCATCAAGTTATCGTTTGGGGTTAAAGTAGGGTCGTAATCGCCGCTGAGCGACGCCACACCACTAAAAGCCTCTGGATGTTCTAAACCCAACAACATAGCACCTCGGCCACCGGTTGATAAACCCATGACGAATGAAGGAATAGGTAATCGTAAATCTCTATAAAGAACCTTTCCGTTACCCGTTTTAACAGGGCTTTCTGGAATTCCTTTATTCGTAAAATAACCCCGGGCTTGCAATGGCTGCAAAACAGAATCCCACAACCAAGTTCGTGTTGGGTGTAAACGATAATCTCTTCGCATCTCCGGATACAAACTATCCATATACACGCTTTTACCCATCTCTACCAACATCACATCATAGCCACGAAGCATCGCTGTTTCACAAACTTTGGTTCTTGTACACCACTGAGTATCCGAATAATTCCATCCTGGTAATAATAGCAATAATTTCCTTCCAGACCCTGGCGTATTCTTCGAAACAATAAATCGAATCTCCACCCGTTTTCCCATGCAATTGACCTGATATACCGTATCATTTAATATCGGCTGTGTTTGAACCAAATACTGTTGATGCAATTCTTTAGCAACCGCTACATCCTCTTCGGTAATTGAGTCTTGAAGAAATCTTCCTTTATTGGAGTCCACACCTTGGCAAGCCATCCATGGCAAAATTCCTACCAATAACAGCCCCAAAATTCGCATATAAACTTATTCTGTATCGTAGCCAAATTGCTTCAGCATCGTTTTGTTGTTTCTCCAATCATCGCGCACTTTCACAAATAATTCTAAATAAACCTGCTTACCCAAAAATGTCTCCAATTCCTTACGAGACTCGATGCCCAAACGTTTGATTCCTGCACCATTTCTACCAATAACTATGGGTTTTTGAGAGGGTCTTTCTAAGATTACTTCGCAATGAAGTCGGATGATTTTTTCTTCTTCCTTAAAAGAAAGGGTTACCACCTCCGAAGCATACGGAATTTCTTCCTCATATAACTTCAGAATGTTATTTCGAATGATTTCATTAACGAAAAATCGCTCGCTCCGATCGGTAAGTTGATCCTCAGGATAATAGGGGGGATGTATCGGTAAAAAATCAACAATGTATTTCTCTAAAACATCCAGTTGAAATCCTTCTTGTGCAGATATTGGCAAATACACTTCGGCCTCAAACGTCTCTTTTAACCAACTAAGTTTTTTTACTAATTCCTCCTGATTGGAATTGTCTATTTTGTTTAAAGCAACAATTTTCTTGGCTTTTGAACCTTCAAATTTTAACCGTATTTCTTCAGAAAAATCGCGTCCGTGAATATCTAATAACAACACCAACACATCACTATCTTCCAAACTCTCATTCACCACTTTCATCATTTTTTCGTGCATTCCGTAGCTGGTTTTACGTAAAATCCCCGGCGTGTCCGAATAAATAATTTGAAAACCATCACCATTTTTCACTCCCAAAATTCGATGCCTAGTGGTTTGGGCTTTGGGGTTTATTATGGCTAACTTTTCGCCCATCAAGGCATTGTACAACGTGCTTTTTCCGGCATTTGGCATGCCAATGATACTCACAAATCCCGACTTAAATGTATCTTCGCTCACAGCAATTCAAACCTACAATAATTTTGTAGGACTACCAATTTTAAAATCGCATGTATTCGTCATTCACAAGAATCAAATCGCGTCAAAATCTCCCTCGACATTTTCTGATAGTTTGCCACCTATTTTTATGTAGTTTTTCGCAAGTCCAAGCCCAAACCAATCCCCTTGATTCCACTAAAATTGGCTACAACCGGGCAAAAATGGGTCTATATTTCAAACAAACTTGGAATATCAGTAATGTCTGTGGCAGCGTGCGGTATCGCCTAGGAAAAAAGAACACTACCCAATTACAACTGCCAAAAATTTCCCGAAAAGATCGAAAAGACTTTGCTTTAACAAGGAATCAAAAATTCGCTTATACCCCTGTTTTCCGCGATAGCTTCAATACGTTTCAATCCAATATCTGGCAAAAAGGTCAGCCTTGGGGGAATTTTCATCCCCAAAATTTAAATCAGTATTATGGGGAGACATCGGTGGAGGTAAAAGACGGTTTGTTGCATTTATACAATATCCATCAACCCAATTTATTTGAACTTCCCGAACAATCTATTTCATTTTTTAAGGAACACCATAACGATTATTTACTGGTTAAACGGGAAAACCAACCGATGATGGACACCATCCGAAATCCCGAGAGTTTAATTAACAAATCGGCCCTCAAATTGTACGGAAGCATTCCAATGAATGTGGGTCTAATCAACACATTTCACAGTTTTTCAACTACTTATGGGTTTTTTGCGATTCGATCTAAAAATCCCCAAGGACCTGCTACATGGCCGGCATTTTGGCTCACTGGCAAACAAAATTGGCCTCCAGAAATTGATATTTTCGAGATGTACGGGGGTAAAAATGGACGTAAAATTCATACCCAAACCGCAACCATCCATTTTGGTAAAATAGAAACGCATACCAAAGAGCATTTAGTTCGAAAATTCAGGCTAAAACCCAATACCGACCAAGAATTTCATATTTATTCCTGCAAATGGACTCCAAAACGCGTAGTATTCTACACAGACGGAATTAAAGTAAGATCCATTCGTTTCAATCGCTGGATGAAACAGTACTTTCAGGAACCCATGTACATCGTACTCAACAACCAAATTCAATCCCGATATTTATCCCAGTTACAAAGTTTAGGATACCCTACATCGGATTTTCAAGTAGATTGGATTCAAGTATATTCACCCCGCATTATCTTCGCATTATGAAAGGCATCGTCCTCGCAGGAGGTTCAGGAACCCGATTGCATCCATTAACCCTTGCTATGAGCAAGCAGTTGATGCCGGTGTACGACAAACCCATGATTTATTATCCATTGTCTGTGTTGATGATGGCTGGCATTAACGAAATACTCATAATCAGCACACCGCACGATTTGCCTCATTTCCAGCGATTACTGGGTACAGGGGAACAAATTGGGTGTCGATTTGAATATTGCGTACAACCTTCACCGGATGGTTTAGCACAAGCGTTTATATTGGGTGCCGATTTTATAGGAAATGATTCCGTTGCCTTGGTTTTGGGTGATAATATTTTCTTTGGTTCTAGATTTCAAGAAACCTTAAAGAGCAGTGTAGATCCTGCAGGGGGTATTGTATTTGCTTACCATGTGAGTGATCCAGAGCGTTATGGCGTGGTGGAATTTAGCTCTGATTTGCAAGCGTTATCCATAGAAGAAAAGCCTGTTTCTCCAAAATCCAATTACGCTGTACCGGGTTTGTATTTCTACGATAATAATGTTGTTGAAATCGCTAAAAATCTGAAACCTTCTCCTCGAGGAGAATTAGAAATTACCGATGTTAACAAAACCTATTTGGCCGATAATAAACTTCAAGTTCGAATTCTTGAACGCGGAACGGCTTGGCTAGATACAGGAACATTTGCATCGTTAATGCAAGCCGGTCAATTTGTTCAAGTAATTGAAGAACGACAAGGCTTGAAAATTGGTTGTATCGAAGAGGTAGCCTGGAGACAAGGTTTTATTAGCAGCGAGCAATTGTTGAAAGTAGCCCAACCCCTCAAAAAGAGCGGTTACGGTAGCTACCTTGAGAAAATTGTAAACCTGTAACGATTTATTCCTCTGTAAAAATAACACTGCATTTCCACGGTTAAGAGCTGTGAATTGTTTAATCGTTCTTAAAAAGGACGAATTTTATATCCTTTTGACAAAAAACAACTTTGCAGTTATTAAATCGCTTTGATAAGGTAATATTGCTTTTTACCTTTTTGAGCAATCAGGTACTTACCATGTAATAATTTATCGGAAGAAACTACCAAATTTGGATCTGTTTCTTTGGTTTTATTGAATGCAAAACCATTGGATTGAATCATCTTTCTTGCCTCACCCTTACTCGGAAACATTGTTGTATTTACGGCCAATAAATCCAATATGGGAATTCCGTTTTCTAAATCCGATTTAACGATTTCAAACATTTCCATTCCTTCCAAGGATGCCTCCAAGGTTGTCAAATCCAATCCCATCAAATCTTCGGCTGAACCATTTCCAAAAAAGATTTGGGTAGCTTTAACAGCCATGTCTAAATCTAGCTGGGAATGAACTCGAATCGTCATTTCTTCGGCCAATGCCTTTTGAACAATTCTTAAATGTTCGTTTCCAACAGAATCTTGAATGATTTGTTCAATTTCTGCTCTGGATTTTAATGAATAAATCTTAATAAATTTAATTGCATCCTCATCGGCTACATTCAACCAGAACTGATAGAATTTGTAGGGCGATGTTTTCTTGGGATCCAGCCACACATTTCCACCCTCACTCTTACCAAATTTAGTACCATCGGACTTTGTAACCAGCGGTGCAGTTAAAGCATACGCTTCACCACTTTCCATGCGTCTAATTAGTTCTGTACCCGTTGTAATATTACCCCACTGATCGCTACCTCCCATTTGCAACTTACATCCTAATTCGCGGTATAAATGCAAAAAATCATACCCTTGAACCAATTGATAAGAAAACTCAGTAAAGGAAATTCCCCCGCTTTCTAAGCGATTTCTAACACTGTCTTTCCCCATCATATAACTTACCGTAATGTGCTTACCCACATCGCGAATAAACCCTAAAAAACTCCAGTTTTTAAACCAATCGTAGTTGTTCACCAACTGCGCGCCATTTTCAAAGTTGCC
>CAZKOM010000110.1:0-6112 GCA_964554385.1 uncultured Flavobacteriaceae bacterium
TTTAACATAGACTTTTACGAAAACATCTAATCATGGCAGTACGTCGTTTAAATCCGATCACACCGGGACAGCGCTTTCGCGTAGCCAACACCTTCGCTGAGATAACTACAGCGAAGCCCGAGAAATCGTTATTGGCTCCTATTAAGAAGTCCGGTGGTAGAAATAACCAAGGTCGTACGACCATGCGTTATATTGGTGGTGGTCACAAGCGCCGCTATCGTATCATTGATTTCAAAAGAAACAACTTTGGAATCATTGGTGAAGTTATCTCTGTTGAATATGATCCTAACAGAAGTGCATTCATTTCTTTGGTTCAGTTTGGCGAGGAGAAGCGTTATATTTTAGCTCCAAATGGAATTAAAGTAGGACAAAAAATTCAGCAAGGTCCAGGATCAGCTCCTGAAATCGGTAACGCTTTACCGTTGAGCGAAATTCCATTAGGTTCTTTGATACATAACATTGAATTACAGCCTGGTCAGGGTGGAAAGATTTGCCGTAGTGCAGGTTCTTATGCTCAGTTGATGGCAAGAGAAGGTAAATATGCTGCAATTAAATTGCCAAGTGGTGAAAGCCGTTTGATTTTGGCAAGTTGTATTGCAACTGTAGGTACTGTAAGTAATAGCGAACACAGCCAAGAGCGTAAGGGTAAAGCCGGACGTTCAAGATGGTTGGGTATTCGTCCTCGTACTCGTGCAACTGCGATGAACCCTGTGGATCACCCAATGGGTGGTGGTGAGGGCCGCAACAAGGGTGGACAGCCAAGATCAAGAAATCTTATCTATTCACAAGGTCAGAAGACCCGCGCACCGAAGAAGGCGTCAAGTAAGTTTATCATTGAGAAAAGAAAGTCTAAACGCAATAAGTAATAGTCAGAGGTAATTATGGCAAGATCCATTAAAAAAGGTCCATTTGTAGACGTTAAGTTGAATCGAAAGGTTACAACCTTGAATGAGGCAAATAAGAAATCCGTGGTAAAAACCTGGTCTAGAAGAAGTTTAATTATTCCTGACTTTGTTGGTCATACTTTCGCAGTTCACAACGGAAATAAATTCATTCCTGTTTACGTAACAGAGAATATGGTTGGACATAAATTGGGAGAATTTGCTCCTACTAGAACATTCAAAGGACACGGTAAATAAGAAAGAACATGGAAGCAAAAGCAATTTTGAGAAACTGTCCGTTGAGCCCTCGTAAAATGAGGTTAGTAGCAGACGCAGTAAGAGGCCAGCGTGTTGAACGTGCCTTAAATATTCTTCAGTGGAACCAAAAACCAACCTACGCAATTTACATTGCTAAATTGATCAAGAGCGGTATCGCTAACTGGGGTCAAATCAATGCAGGTGAGCGTATTGAAGATAGTGAATTGTACGTAAAGACAATTATGGTAGACGGTGGCTTAGTGATGAAGCGTTTAAGAACCGCTCCACAAGGTCGTGGCTACAGACAGAGAAAGCGCTCTAACCATGTAACTGTGGTTATTGATAGTCTAAAGAATCAACAAACAACTAACGAATAATAAAGGACGGTATATCACATTATGGGACAAAAAGTTAACCCGATAGGATTGCGTTTAGGTATCATCCGTGGATGGGACTCCAACTGGTATGGTGGAAAGGACTACGGAGATAAGCTAGCGGAAGACGAGAAAATCCGCAAATATTTGCGCGTGCGCATTTCCAAAGGAGGAATTGCCAAGGTAGTTATCGAAAGAACCTTGAAGCGCATCACTCTTACTATCCACACGAGCCGTCCGGGTATCGTTATTGGTAAGGGAGGCGGAGAAGTAGATGCTATTCGCGAAGAAATTAAGAAAATCACTGGTAAAGATGTACAAATTAACATCAGTGAGATTAAGCGTCCAGAGTTAGATGCTCGTTTAGTTGGTGAGAACATTGCTCAACAAATCGAAAATCGTTTCTCTTACAAGCGTGCTATCAAGAATGCGATACAGGGTACTATGAAAATGGGTGCTGATGGAATCAAAGTTCGTATTAGCGGTCGTTTGAATGGCGGTGAGATTGCTCGTTCGGAGATGTACAAGGAGGGAAGAACTCCGTTGCATACATTGCGTTCGAATATCGATTACGCTTTAGTAGAAGCTCAAACCGTTTATGGTAAAATAGGAATTAAGGTATGGTTGTGTAAGGGTGAAATTTATGGTAAAGTAGATTTAGCTCCACAAGTAGAAACCGAAAGAAGAGGTAACAATTCGGGTGGTGGCCGTAACGATCGTCGTGACCGTGGAGGTAGAGATGATCGTAATCGCGGAAACAATAACCGTCCAAGAAGAAATAACGCATAAGGAGGTAAACAATGTTAAGTCCAAGAAGAACGAAATTTAGAAGACACCAGAAGGGAAGAGTTCACGGAATTGCCAGCCGAGGTCACTTGGTAAGTTACGGCAGTTTCGGTTTAAAATCGATGGAACCCCATTGGATTACCGCTCGCCAGATTGAAGCTGCTCGTATAGCATTAACGCGTTATTTAAAGCGTGAAGGTCAGGTTTGGATTAGAATTTTCCCAGACAAGCCCGTTACCAAAAAGCCTGCGGAAGTACGTATGGGTAAAGGTAAGGGTGCTCCTGAGTATTGGGTAGCAATCGTTAAACCTGGAACTATTATGTTTGAAGTTGCTGGAGTACCTTTGGAGATTGCCAAAGAGGGTATGCGTTTAGCTGCGCAGAAGTTACCAGTAACTTGCAAATTTGTTGTACGTCCTGATTATAGCGAGGAGAACTAATTCATGAAATACCAAGATATACAAGCGCTAGGAAATAAAGAACTCGTAGAAAAATTTCGCGAGGAGAAGAAGCGTTTGCAAAAAATGAAATTTCAGAATGCGGTGGCTCAAATTGAGCGACCACACCAACTGAAAGAAGCGCGTAAAGAAGTTGCGCGTCTTTTAACTGAACTAAATGCGCGTCGCAGCAAGTATGAAATGCAGGCGATGATGAATAAGATGAGTCAAAGCAACGAAAACTAATGGAAACAGTAAGAAACGCAAGAAAAGAAATCATTGGGGTTGTGAGCAGCAGCAAGATGGATAAAACCATTGTTGTGAATGTTGTACGCAGTGTAAAACACCCTAAGTATGGTAAATACTTCAAGAAGACGAAGAAATTTGTTGCTCATGACGAAGCCAATAGCTGTGGAGAGAACGATATCGTTCGTATCATGGAGACAAGACCCCTGAGTAAAACCAAGAGTTGGAGATTAGTAGAAATCGTAGAAAAAGCTAAATAAGATGGTACAACAGGAATCAAGACTCAAAGTGGCCGATAACAGCGGCGCCAAAGAAGTTCTATGTATACGCGTATTGGGTGGCACAGGTCGCCGCTACGCTAGCGTAGGAGATAAAATCGTGGTATCTGTTAAATCTGCGATCCCAGGTAGCAACGTTAAAAAAGGATCCGTGTCAAAAGCGGTGGTTGTACGTGTGAAAAAAGAAGTTCGTAGACCGGATGGTTCATACATCCGTTTTGATGAAAATAGCTGCGTTTTGTTAAACAATAACGACGAACCAAGAGGTACCCGTATTTTTGGACCTGTTGCTCGTGAGTTGCGCGACAAGCAGTTTATGAAGATTGTATCACTTGCACCAGAGGTATTATAAAATGGCAACAAAGAACGAAACAAGAGTGAAACTTCACGTAAAAAAAGGCGATACGGTTAAAGTTATTGCTGGAGATTCCAAAAACAAAACCGGTAAGGTATTGCGTGTATTGCGCACTACAAACCGCGCTATCGTTGAGGGATTGAATATGGTAACTAAGCACAGAAAGCCAACTGCGCAAAATACTCAAGGTAGAATCGATAAAATCGAGGCTCCTATCCATTTGAGTAACTTGCAAGTGGTTGTGAGTGGTACTCCAACCCGTATCGGTAGAAAATTGAATGACGCAGGTAAATTGCAGCGTTTTTCTAAGAAGTCCGGTGAATTTATTAAATAATAGAAAGAACGATCATGAGTTATATTCCAAGGTTACAAGCCAAATATAAAGAAGAAGTTGTACCTGCAATGATGGAGAAGTTTGCATACAAGAATGTAATGCAGATTCCTCGTATCGAAAAAGTAGTTTTAAACCAAGGTGTTGGTGCTGCAGTTAACGATAAGAAGTTAGTAGATGCTGCTTTAGATGAGATGACAAAAATCTCTGGACAGAAAGCAGTTGCTACAATTTCTAAAAAGGCGATTTCAAACTTTAAATTAAGAGAGAAAATGCCAATCGGTGCAAAGGTTACTTTGCGTAAAGTGCACATGTACGATTTCTTAGATCGCTTGATCACGGTTTCTTTGCCTCGTGTGCGTGACTTTCAAGGGTTAGAGGTTCGTGGCTTTGATGGTCGTGGTAACTTTACCATGGGTATCACAGAACAAATCATTTTCCCTGAGATCGACATCGATAAAGTGAACAAAATCACTGGTATGGATATCACCGTGGTTACTACGGCTGAAAATGATGAAGAGTGTTTAGAATTATTAAGAAACTTGGGATTCCCCTTTAAAAAGAAATAATCAATGGCAAGAGAATCAATAAAGGCTAGGCAGCGCAAACGGGAAGCTATGGTTGCCCGTTATGCCGAGAAGCGCGCCAAATTAAAGGCTGAGGGAAACTACGATGCGTTGCAATTATTGCCACGTAACGCTTCTCCAGTGCGTTTGCGTAACCGTTGTAAATTAACGGGTCGCCCAAGAGGTTATATGCGTACCTTTGGTATCTGCAGAAACCAGTTTCGTCAGTTAGCCAGTGATGGTAAAATCCCAGGTGTAACCAAATCAAGTTGGTAAAAGAATAAAGCAATGACAGATCCAATATCCGATTACTTAACCCGTTTGCGTAACGCTATCAAGGCGCATCACCGCATCGTAGAAATTCCTGCAAGCAATCTGAAGAAAGAGATTACTCGCGTATTGTACGAGAAGGGTTATATTTTGAAATACAAATTTGAAGAAACTGCTAATAAGCAGGGAGTTATTAAAATAGCTTTGAAATATAGTAATAACCAAAAATCCAACGCCATCACTTCGTTAACACGTGTTTCTACACCGGGTTTACGTCGCTATAGCGGTGCTACCGAGATGCCTCGTGTTTTAAATGGTTTAGGTGTTGCTATTGTTTCAACAAGCAAAGGTGTTATGACCGACAAAGAAGCCCGTACATTGGGTGTTGGCGGTGAAATTTTATGTTTCGTATCTTAATTAAAAATTAAAATAAATGTCACGCGTAGGAAAAATGCCAATTGCCATTCCAGCAGGAGTTACGTTAACTCTTAACAATGGTACATTGGTGGCCAAAGGCCCCAAAGGAGAAGTGTCACAGAGCATCCATGAAGACATACAGATCATCATTGAAGATTCTGTTTTGACAGTAAATCGCCCAAGCGACAGCAAATTGCACAAGAGTTTACACGGTTTGTACCGTTCTCTAATTAACAATATGATTACTGGCGTAAGTGCTGGTCATAAAGTGGTGCAGGAGTTGGTAGGTGTGGGTTACAAAGTTTCTAACCAAGGTAACGTAGTTGAATTCGTTCTTGGTTATTCCCACAAAATCATGATGGAAATTCCTTCCGAAATTAAAGTAGCAACAGAGACTTTGAAAGGTAAAAATCCAACATTAACTATGGAGTGTGCCGACAAGCAATTGTTGGGACAAGTTTCTGCCAAGATTCGTTTGTTCCGTGAGCCTGAGCCTTACAAGGGTAAAGGTATTCGTTTCGAAAACGAAGTATTGCGTAGAAAAGCCGGTAAATCAGCGTCTAAGAAATAAGGAGGAATTCGCATGTCTACTACATCAAACATTAAAAAAGGTCTTAAAAAGAATAAAATTAAGCGCAGAATCCGTGGTAAAATCAGCGGTACTGCCGAACGTCCAAGATTATCTGTTTTCAGAAGTAATGCAGATATCTATGTACAGTTAATTAACGATAGCAATGGTACTACGTTGTGTGCGGCATCTTCTAGAGAAGCAGCAATTGCAACGGTAAAAGATACAAAAACCGCAAAAGCAGCGATTGTAGGGAAGACAATTGCAACCCGTGCGCTAGCTGCTGGAATTACTTCCGTAGTTTTCGATCGTGGTGGTAACTTGTACCATGGACGCGTTAAAAGT
>CAZKOM010000111.1:0-2360 GCA_964554385.1 uncultured Flavobacteriaceae bacterium
TATTTATTGGAGATATTCACGGTAGAGATAGTTGGAAAAAAATTGTAGAACAAGAGTCGCAAGCCGATGTTTTTATATTCTATGGGGATTATTTTGATAGCAAAGGACAGGTTAAAATTGCCGGGCCGAAACAACTGAGTAACTTCCTCGATATCATAGCATTTAAAAATTCGCTTGCAGCATCAAAACAAGAGGCAATATTGCTATTCGGCAACCACGATTTTCACTACATGCCTTGGTTCAAACGGGAACCCTATTCTGGTTTTCTCCCCTATATGGCCAAGAAGTACCAACGTGCCTTGCTAACCCATTTCTCCCAATTGCAAATTGCTTATGCCTACCACGATTTATTGTGCACACATGCTGGTGTATCTATTGTTTGGTTGGAACATTTTTTAAATCGAGAATTTAATTCACCTGATTGGGCAAATTTATCTGCCTCTGAACTTGCCGATATTATCTCACAGTTTTTCGAGATTCGCCCATTACAATTTGATTTTAATGGCTTTAATCCGTTTGGCGACGATCCCTGTCAATCCCCAATTTGGTTGCGTCCAAACGATATGATGCAGGTAAATAAAGGTAATTTGGAAGAATCGGTAATTCAAGTATTCGGTCATACAGTGGTTTACTATCCCGAGGAAACATTTAATCTTTCCAAGGGGAAATATAACCAACGTTACTTCCAGACCGACATGTTAGGTAAAGGATTTTATTTAAAATACGAAAACAAGGAATTTCAACTTTGTAACATCATAAAGGAATAATAAAAGTTCGATTAATTTATAATAACGATATGATAAACAGGTACCTCATCATTATAATAGGCTCAATACTTCTATGCATCGGTTGCAATAAATCTAAAAATGAACAACAGGCCATATCCGCTGCCATAGACTCCTTCTATGCCGCAGAACCCATAGGAAATTACCGCTTCGCGAATCAGCGTTTTTTGAGTTCTGAATTGGTGGCACTTCTACAGAAAAGCAGCATAATTCAGCGCACTGATTCTGCCAGGCTCAAAGCGTTAGGCTCTTCCGATAAACCCTTAATGATTGAGGGGGATATCTTCACAAGTTTATTGGAAGGTAGCACAAGCCATTCGATTGAGGAAATATCGATTCATCAGAATAAATGCAATTCTACTATCAACTCCTATTTACATGCTTTAATTACGGTGAAGTTTTGCAACCAGCAATACGATAACTACACTTGGAGAGACACGGTAGAAATGATCCATGAAAAAGGGAGCTGGAAGATTCACAACATACGATACACAAAAGGAGCAGGACCACAGCCTACCCTCCAAAAAACACTGCATGAATTCCTCAAAATGGAAATTACACAATCTATTGAGTAAAATCACTCAGTATATGGAGTAAAATGGTAAATCAACATTGATATTTCCGATTGCATAAATCCGTAAAATATTTGTAATCAGTTGCATAAATCCGTAAGCAACTCTTAGAAAAAGTAGAGATTCTTGAAACATGCGAAGAATTTATATTTTAGCTATGCTGATGATTGTGATTTCGGGTTGCAGCATCGTACCGAAATATCACAGTAATGGGATCAAAATTTCATGGAATTCCAAAATATATAATGGTGGCAATACCCATTCGATATCAAACGGGAAGAAACCCAACCAAAATTCCATTAAGAACTCTAACAGTTTTTTGCAGCAGACATTGGATTTATCTCAAGGCCAATCTGCAGCACTATCTGCAAAAACAAAGCGGTTAAACGCGTGTATGACTAGCGCTGGGTTACGCAAAACGAGGAACCAAACCTCATTTGATTATGCAGAAGATGCTGTTAAAAATTCTTATTTCATCTCATCCCATGTAAAAACATGGAATACCAATACACCAATCACTGCCTATCGTCCTGTAGATTCTGCAAAATCGGTGAGACCTAAAAAAACGTTGGAGCAATTGGATTTGCAGCTAAGACAAACGGAGGAAAAAATCCGTGACAATTTTGAAGGATTTGCATTGTTATTAAGCCCATTACTGATTAATGCATCGGGAAGAGAATCGAAATTTATCATGGGCTGGAACATCACCTTTTTCACACTAAGTTTTCTGTGCTTCTTCTTCGCCATTTTCTATTGCATTAAATACGTATTTCAGTGGTCTAGATATACGATTTTAAGACATACTAGGAAATAGAAAATTCAAAAAGCATATAAATGAAATACGTTCCGATATGCTTCAACTCTACCCATTTACTGTAATCCAGTTATATCAACTTTACCAATTCGTTTAACCCCAAACGAGATCTAATAAGTTATTTCACTGCAACACTTCAAGCAAAAAATGCGTACGATTGTTAACTTCATAAGATGAGTAAAATTTTAT
>CAZKOM010000111.1:2460-6006 GCA_964554385.1 uncultured Flavobacteriaceae bacterium
CTTCAAGCAAAAAATGCGTACGATTGTTAACTTCATAAGATGAGTAAAATTTTATGGATTGTTGGATCGTTGGTTGTATTAGTAATAATCGTTTTGGTTGTGACTTCGTTCAGCAATAAAGGCATTGAAACGCCCGAGTATACCGTTTTAAAAAAATACGGGGATGTGGAAATCCGTAAGTACCCTAACATGGTGGTGGCAAAGACTTCATTAAGCAACAACTCATTTGAAAACGCTGGGAGTAATGGTTTTCGAACCATTGCAAACTATATTTTCGGAGGGAATGAAGGCAATCAAAAAATTGCGATGACAGCACCTGTTGTAATGTCGATGGGTGATTCGGCCTCCATGTACTTCGTAATGCCCAAGCAATATTCGAAAGACCAATTGCCCAAACCCACTGGCAAGAATGTGTCTATTGTTGAGGAAAGTGCTAAGGTTTTAGCGGTATTGAAATACGGTGGATTTTCATCTGATAAGGACATCAAAAAATACTGCGAACTTCTTCAAGAGGAATTAACCAAACAGAATATTTCTACAAAAGGAAGTTATATGTATATGGGGTATAACGCTCCTTGGGATGTGGTAAACAGACGAAACGAAGTGGCGATTGAAGTGAATTGGGAATAGATAGGAGTTTTTACTGAGTTGCCGAGTTTAATAATCGATTTAATTCCTAATCAAATTCTCGAGGAAACTCCATGGATAAGCAATTGTTTTACAATAAATTCATTAAAGAACAATTCCTTTAAATTACGATAAATCGCCAAATTCTAGTTGGCCGTTTGCGAAAATCCGTAAGGAAATTAGGCTTACACTTTTGAAAATTGTAGAGTCATTAGGAAAATGTACAACAACTGCTGCTAGGGTTTTTGGTGGCAGTTGTTTTTTAAACCTAATTTTATGAGATTATTTATTTGCTTTATCGTTGTGGTTTTTGGAACAGCAAAACCACTTTTTGGTCAATCACAAATGATTGGTTTTGATTCCATTTTTTTAGCTGAAACAAAGGGGTTCAGATTAAAAAAAGAAGAACGAATTAAATTGATGATGGAGCATAAAACGATTGCGATTATGCCTGCAGCGGTGAGTAGGTTCAAAGGAATGTTTAAACCTTATCCAATGGATAGTCTAATGCAAAAATCCACTGCTTTCCGAGTACAGCAGATGGCATATCACACACTACAAACAACCTCAAGACGCGATATTCCTAAGATTGCTGTAAAACCACTAATTGAAACGAATTATATTCTAGATTCGTTATACGAAGCATTCCCGCAGTCGAACGTTTACGATATTATAAAAGCGTTAGGGGTTGATGCTATTTTAATTCCAGACTATCAAATATCTGTACCCAGAACAGGGAGTTACGCAGCTGCAGGCGGATTGATGATAGCTTCCGCGTTGTTAGGAGGTAGAAATTATAACAGATTACCTGAAACAACATCAACCATCAATTACTACGTAATAGACGCGAATATGGATTTATTATTCTCGATCAATCCAAATCCAGAGCAATTTGAAATTGTAGACCCTGCTTCGGATCGTGTTCCTAAGGTGAAAATTGGAAATTCCGAATTAAGAAAACTCCCCTATGTAGAACATATTTATCGAATAAAAAACGAAAAAACTCGAAAAATTGTAAATACAATTTCTTACACCACATTAACAATTGGTATACTAGCGCTATTATCGATTGGCTATAGCATGCAGTAAATTATGAGTGTATAAACTAGGTTCACCATTGAATTAGGTTACTTGCCCTATAAAATCCTGATATTAAAAATCCAATTTCGGAGCAGCAGGAACTAAGGCTCTTTCGGCGTCTAATTTGGTTAAGTTATTAATCACTCGATAATCGGTAGCGATTTGATTACCAACTATACGAGTATCTAATAACAAATTAGAGAAGTATACCATATTTTCCCAATGCACCGATTTCACCCCAATTGGAAAATTCATGTAGGGTTTATTTCCCGAAACGTGCGAACAGATTTCTGGAGTGACTACTACTTTTTTCCCTTGTGCATCGATAAAATAACTAGGCACAGTGTACCGCACCACCAATTTTGATACATGCTTCATGAAGGTGGTATGTAAGGTATCGGATCCTATTGTATTCACTTTAACCACTGTTCCTTGATACACTTTCTTGGAAATCGGCGTATAGAATAACTCCAATGTAGATGCTTCCCCACCTAATTTACCGGATAGGAGGTAGCTTTTACCTGTCTCTTTGGTTTTTGTTAACGCTAATTTTTGGTTAAATTCGGCAGTAACTGAATCTACATCTCCAATGATATCAATCATTTGAATCCGTTGGGCTTGCAACTGAATTGAGTTGAACAGCAGCAATCCAATCAATAGAGACACTGATTTTTCAAACATCTTCCGCATTTCAAATTAACAATTAACAATGATTTTGGTTGAATAACCAAATTCCATGCCACAGAGGACTGGATCTATGCGAAATTGGGGAATTGCAGGAAAACAAAGACCTTAGGGCATCATCACAAACAGCAGTGTTATTAGTAAAGCAATGCCTAAGAATCGACCTACACTTTTGGTATCTTGCCAAGTATCCGCAGTGATTTTTTGTCGTTGTTTAGGTGTTTGCATTTCATACAGCGTGCGGTTTACATCCATCAATGGTTTGTTTCCATTGGCGGCACTAAATTGATATTTCTGTATAATCGTCTTGGCAGTTCGAACCGTATATTTTTTACTTACATAGGGAATTCTTGCTGAAAGTATACTGGCTTCGGCCCGTAATTTCATTTCCGGAGTAAGATTGCGAAGCGCTTGCATATAAAACCAACTGCCGATTTCAATGTTGGCGAATCCAATAAACAGTGCAACCAAACTAGATAATTCTAGAATGCCCGGTACTCCAATCATCGAATAAATAAAAATTTTCTTACCAATACGCCCCAAGCCAGTTAATGGAATACTCAATAGAGCACTCAGCATTAAAATCCCAAAGAATATTCCGATGCTGTACAAGGCCCAGCGATTTAAGCGCGATGCCCATTGAAAACTGTTAAAGGATTTTGCATCTCGCTCCGCAGCTTTCTCAACCATGTGATTATAAGTAGCTTGATACTCTAAACTGGGAATTTTGTACGGTTTGTGTCGAACAAAATTTCGATTTTGACTACTATTCTGTACATAATTTGGAGAGGCGGGCGGATTTGGTGTGGGTGTAGACGTGTAAAACTGGTTATTAAGTTCTTTATTTACGGGGTTTTCTGATTGTATTTTTTCGGCAAGCAACGCGTTATTTTTAATTTTTGCTGATGTGGATAACGCAGACCGATTTTTTGATTGATTTTTGGGTTTGGTGGATTCTGAAGTGGACCTTTCCCATCCTCTCAGTTGCACAGAAAATCCCGACGAATGGTATCTTTTTTCCATACTACAAGAGGCCATCGACATTAAAACCGCTGTAATCACAAGGGTTTTGATGATGTTGCCGTGGAAATTCGCTAAGATGTTTTTCATAACGATGCTTACTGGTTTATTAAATTTAGCAAAGGATATTCACTA
>CAZKOM010000112.1:0-5829 GCA_964554385.1 uncultured Flavobacteriaceae bacterium
TTCCAGGAAATTGTAGATTATGCAAAGGGCGATGGAACCCCAAGGTTCTCTCCATTCTTTATTCCAAAAATGATTGTGGATATCGCTCCCGGATTTATTTCCATGAGGCATGGTTTTAGAGGACCTAACTACGCAACCGTATCGGCCTGCGCGTCTTCAACCCATGCATTGATCGATGCCTTCAATGTTATTCGTTTAGGGAAAGCCGATGCCATTGTTACCGGCGGCTCGGAAGCCTGCATTAATGAACCATCCGTGGGAGGCTTCAGTAATATGAAGGCATTGAGCGAAAGAAATGATGATCCTTTTACCGCTTCTAGACCTTTCGATAAAGATAGGGATGGTTTCGTAATGGGAGAAGGTGGTGCTTCCTTAATCCTCGAAGATTATGAACACGCAAAAGCAAGAGGTGCAAAAATTTACGCCGAAATGGTTGGTGGCGGTATGACAGCCGATGCCTATCATTTAACGGCTCCGCATCCCGAAGGATTAGGTGCTTCCAATGTTATGCGAATGGCGTTAGAAGATGCTGGCATGACAGCCGCAGATATTGATTATATCAACGTTCACGGAACAAGTACTCCATTAGGGGACATTGCTGAAACTAAAGCCATCAAGACCGTATTTGGTGAACATGCTTATAACTTAAATATTTCAAGTACAAAAAGTATGACAGGTCACTTACTGGGCGGTGCAGGTGCATTAGAAGCGGTAGCATGCTTGTTAGCCATCACCGAGGATATTATTCCTCCTACCATTAATCATTTCACAGACGATCCTGATATTGACGCTAACCTAAAGCTTACTTTCAATAAAGCAGAAAAAAGAACAGTTCGAGCCGCATTGAGTAATACGTTTGGGTTTGGTGGACACAATGCATCAGTAATCTTCAAGAAATTTGAGGATTAGTGAATAGAAATTCTATCATCGGTTGTTAAATCATCTTCTTTTTCGCTCCAAAAAATCAAAAGACTTAGCCGCTAAAGTCTATCGTGTTACTGGGGTAACTCCAGGGAAAATTCGTATTTATCGCGAAGCATTGAAGCATTCTTCCACTGCAAGAAGAGAGGATACCGATAATGTAGTGGATAATGAACGTTTGGAGTTTTTAGGAGATGCTATACTCGACGCAGTCATTGCCGAATTACTTTTTTTACGATTCCCTAAAAAAGACGAAGGATTTCTTACAGAAATGAGAACTAGAATCGTAAATCGAGAG
Source organism: uncultured Flavobacteriaceae bacterium (assembly GCA_964554385.1). Lineage (GTDB taxonomy): Bacteria > Bacteroidota > Bacteroidia > NS11-12g > UBA955 > JAGKXC01. Next base: position 1,220 of record CAZKOM010000112.1, read on the forward strand.
CAAATGGGCGATATGGCACATAAGTTGGGATTAGCGGAATTGATGGAAGTTAAATTCGATTTGTTAGGCAATAAATCCGCCATGAAAACCATTGCAGGTAATGCTTTAGAAGCATTAATTGGAGCGATTTACTTGGATAAAGGGTATTCAACAGCAAAGAATTTCATAATTAAACGGATGGTTGCTCAATATTTAGATATTGACAAACTCATGCATACAACGGTGAGTTACAAGGCAGTATTTATGAAATGGTTACAGCAACAACGCAAACAAATTTCATTTGAATACGAGGTAGATACTTCTAGGAAATCGGCATTACATAAAGTTTCCATGAGTGTTGATGGAGAATTATGGTTTGTAGAGGAAAATGCTTCAAGGAAAAAAGCCGAAGAATTATGTTGCGAAAAAGCTTGTAGGCGCTTAGATCTCACTACTTAGCAAATCTTCCTTGTCGGATTCACCTAATATCATTTCATCCGATAATGGGTCTTTTCCCAAGGCCGTGGGCGTGTTTTTGGCAAAATTGCACCAGTAGCAATCCGATTTGCCGCAGCCGTCTAAAAAGTTTAATCCGTTTAGCTTGGCCATACCCATGCGAATCCAATTCAAAAGTATTTCGTTGTCTTCTCGGGTGTAGTAGACTTCTAATTGCGGATAATCACCTTCTGGATTACTGTCTACACAGTCGATGATCGCTTTATTGCACTGCCATTGTTTCTCGGTTTGAGCGTTAATCATTAACTGATAAATGCCTAATTGAAACCAATAAGAATTGGGAAGTTTATCTGAATTCTCTTTGGGTGCAATTAGCTTTTTGCGTGAATTTTCGGGTTTTCCGGTTTTATAATCTACAATTGTTACCTGCTTCCCTTCAAAAATGATTTTATCCAATCTCCCAGATAATTTTACGCCTTCAATATGTGCCGTTATCAGTTTTTCGAAATGGGTAAGACCTTCGGATTTGAAAATAGTGCTGCGTTGCTCGTAGTATTTGGGTAGATTGTCTAATCCTTGCTGTCTTCTAATTTTAAACTGTTTTTCGTTAAAGGCAAAACGCAGTTTTCGAATTTCCCATTCAAACTGATTCAATACTTCGGATTCAGTCATCCACAATTTATGCTTCTGCCACTGTTCTAACCACTCTTTCAATGTATTGTGTACGGCTGTTCCATAACTAGTAGCAGGTCCTGGAACATCTGGAACCCGAACCAAGGTATTGAAATAGAATTTAATTCCACATTCATGAATGGCATATAACGAAGATGGAGAAAAGGTGAAATTACTAATTCTATGTTTAATCCAATCCAAGCGATGGGGATTTATTTTAGGTTTTTCCGATCGTTGAAGTTCCTGTTTTTTAACAAATAACAAGTATTCACCGGGAATACTTATGGGTTTATCGGGCAATACCTCAACCAATCCACATTCTCCCACAAATACCGAAGGCAATTGTTCCGAACTTTTGGTTTCTGTTATTTTTATTAAATTGTAACTGATGTGAACGGATTTCTTCGCTCTTGTTAATGCAACATAAAATAATCTGCGTTTTTCTTCAAATTCTTCTTCCTCAGATGCATGGTTTTCTAATTTTATTCGATGTGCTTGAACCAATGGTTTTAGCTTGTAAGGAATTCTTCCCGAATCACCCTTTTCCCAATCATCGCGATTGGCTCTTAAAATAAAAACATGATCGTACTCCAACCCTTTGCTACTATGAGCCGTGATTAATTGCACTCCTTCCGACATGCCAATTCGTTTTTCTACAGGTATTGTTAACTTATTCGCCTGCATTTGCTTAACGATAGATACAAATTCGGACAGGGATAAATCTGAGGTTTTGGCACTTTGTCTTTGTGCGAATGTTAAAAAGGTTTCCAACACTTCCAATACCCATTCCATTTCATGCCCTTTAAGCGCTTGCTCCAGATAACCACCTTCGCCGTAAATCAAGGAGATTAGTTGTGGAACCGTTCTGTAAGCTGCTTCATGTAACCAATGTTCGATGTTATTCCAGAGTTTAATTAATTCATCCGATAGGGGTTTTTCAAACAAATTGCCTTGTTGCGGTTGTTGGATGATTTCTGAAATATGTTGTCGCCAAGAATAGCCCCCACCAGACTCTTCCGATTTCCTTTTCTTTTGGTAAATGTCTACCGATAATTGATTGATTTCGAAAGTGTTAATCTGGTATATTGGACTTAACAATAAGCGATAAATCATGTGCTCGCCTGCGTTGGGGATTGAAAGTTCCAATCCCAAATATTCCAACCAATTCAATAAATGTTGAACCATGGGTTCTTCTAAAATATTGGCAGCTCTGTGTATTACAAATGGAATGTCATACGCGTCAAGAGATTTAGTAACACTGTTTGCATGTTTATTCAAGGCATAGATAATAGCTATATCTTTTGCCTGTACACCTTGGTTAAGTAGTGACTTTATTCGTTCAGCTATCCCAACTCCTTCATGAAATTCATTGGTGAATAATTCAATACTAGGTGCTGTTGAATCAAATAGTTTGTTTTCACCGGCGGCGATTAGTTCTTTACTCAGTCCTTTAACTTGATGTATTAATCGCAATTTGTTGTTGTCAATTAGCGATTTTGCGGTATCCAAAATAGCTTGAGAACTTCGATAATTCTGGGTTAACACTACGCGCTTGATGTTTTCTGCGTATTTCTCCGAAAAACGCATCATATTTGACACTTTTGCCCCTTGGAAAGCATAGATACTCTGATCGTCATCGCCCACAACAAAACAGTTTGGACTGTCGCCCCAATAAGAAATTAAGTGCATCAAAATCCTATTTTGAAGTCCCGAAGTATCTTGGTATTCATCCACGAGGATATACTGATAACGCTCTTGAATATCCAATAGAAGTTCTTCATTTTGATCGAATTCGTTGGCTACCCACTCCAACATGTCAGAGAACTCGTATAACCCTTTTTCTTTTTTTATTTGTCGATAGGTTTGGTGAAGATTGGCCGCTTCGATTGCTTTTTTCCAGGCTTCATCCATTTTCTTTTTTTCGTTGGGTTTGATATCACCGGCTTGAAATTCCCTGTATTTACGGGTATACACTAAATCTGGAAATAGAATTTTAAAGTTTTCATCGGGCAAAGAAATATCTACCCAATGTTTAATTTCTTCGGCGGTGATTCCTTCCAGTTGCATAAATTCCCACAATTGGGTTAATTCTCTGCGGGTACTTTGTGCATCGTCTTGGTAGGTTTTTAATAACGAATCGGCTGGCAATTTTTCGATTATCCCTTGAAGGATTTCGATTTTGTCCAAATCGTCCATGATTCGTAATTCTTTTTTAGAGAATTTATCGGGATTTTCTTGAATGATTTTATTGCATAATCCGTGGAAGGTATGGATATTCACCTTGCCGGCATCGGAACCCATAAATCGATGCAATCGTTTTTGCATGGCAATAGCTCCCGCTTCTGTATACGTTAAGCATAAAATATTTTGGGGCTGCTGATCGGCTTGTTGCAGGATGTTTAAAATTCGAGCGGCTAAGATTTGGGTTTTCCCAGTTCCTGGACCTGCGATTACCATAACTGGACCTTCCAGTGTATTTACGGCAATCCGCTGCTCTTCATTTAATTGTTGGTATAGTTTTTCAAACGATTCCATGAACTACGAACATACAACGCAAATACTTTTTGCCATCCACAATTTGAAACAACACTTTGTAAAATCGTACCTTCGTAACCGTACATGCAAAAGACAAAACAGGAATACAACGCCGTTTTACATCAATGCAAAGAGATTTTTGTTCGTAAAAACAATGATTATGGTACCTCATGGCGAAACTTTCGCCCCAGTAGTTTAACCGATCAAATTCTCATTAAGGCTTTAAGAATCAGGAATATAGAGCAAACCGGGGTCAACAGAGTAGGGGACGATTTGAAAAGTGAGTTTAGAGGCATTGTTAATTATGGATTAATCGCATTGATTCAGTTGCAAGTTGAAGCGGGTGCTACTGAACCCAAAACCAATGAGGAAATTTTGTCTATGTACGAATCGGCTGCAGCCCAAACACGCGATTTGATGTTGATGAAAAATGCCGATTACGGAGAAGCATGGAGAGATATGCGAGTGAGTAGTTTTACCGATATGATTTTGGTGAAAATAGCTAGAATTAAACAAATTGAAGATAATGCTGGACTCACTGAAATCTCTGAGGGGGTGGATGCGAATTACCAAGATATTATCAATTATGCTATCTTCGCTTTGATTCGAATGTAATTCGTTCAAAGCCATGCAAAGATTATTTATTATTATTCGAGTATTGATGGGAGCACTGTTTGTGTTCTCGGGGTTAGTGAAATTGAATGATCCCAGTGGATTTGCCTTGAAATTAGATGAGTATTTCGATGTTTTCTCGGCAGCATTCGCGGAAGTGGGAAATCCGAGTCCAACGAGTTTGTCATCCTTTTTTAAAGGACTTAAAGATTATTCTTTGTTGTTGAGTGGATTTTTTTGTGCGTTGGAAGTAGTATTGGGATTTGCCCTATTAATTGGTTGGAAGTTTATGGTTACCCTTAGTCTTACCGGTTCATTGGTCTTGTTTTTTACTTTCTTAACCTGGTACAGTGCTT
>CAZKOM010000113.1:0-5731 GCA_964554385.1 uncultured Flavobacteriaceae bacterium
CTACCACGGGGTACTTTTCGGAAAAAGCAACCGCCAAAGGTAGTCCAACATAGCCCAAACCGATGACGCAGATGTGGGTGTTTTCTAAGTTAAATTTCATGCTATATCAATTGAACGCGGGGAATGTTTCCCAACGTGGCTTCTGTAAATTCGGATCCAAACACCGCTACACGAATCTTTCGGGATATTAAACGTTCTACCTTGTCAATCAATCCCATCATGTAGTTTCTATCCACTTCTCCCACCACCACCAAGTCAATAAACAAGGATTCTTTTCCTTCCGCCCAATCGTGGGTAAGATATACGGATTCCACTTGGCCCAGTTTCTGAAATACCTTTTCAATCAAGGAATCCAAGCCCGCTTGTTTCAACACGAAGTTTCGCAAGGATACAAACATAGGGTGCTTAGCATTAGCTTTATACAACTTCTGATGGCTATCCTCGGCTTCCGTAGGTTCGATGAGCTGCAAATCGCTCAATTTATTAAGTTCATAGCGTACGGTATTGCTGCTCACACCAAATTCTTTTTCTAAGCCACGCAAATACACCCTACTCTCTGGATTGAGAAACAATCGGGTTAATAATTTGAGTCGGATTTTGCCTTGAACGAGGGTTTCTAACACAGCTTCGCCACTTCAGTTACAGGATTGTTTTGTAACTGATACAATATTGAGTAACAAAATTAAGGATTAATTACAGCCCTGCAAACGGCTTTTCTGAACGTTGGGAATATTTAGTAAACGCCGCAGAATGGGTATTTATCCAGTATTTTTCTTGAAAATAGTGAGATAAATGGGCTCTGTTGCGTATCATTTCCATCCAAAACTGTACCCGAAAACGGGTCCAAACGGAATACCAAATCCGTTTTTTCGGTGAGAACAGACAAAAACTGTATTGTAAAATCCAGAGAAAATCCCAGATTCCGCGCTTAACAAAAGGAAAGGGAACACCGTATACGATGCTGCGTAAGCCTTCTATGCGTAGTTGGGAGGCTGCCATTGCTTTTACCAAGCCAAATACGTAGTCTTTGGTAAAACGATCCTCGGGGATCGCATGCTGAAAGGTATTATTCGGGTTGCAATAGATTTGGTAACCCATCCACTGCAGGGCCAAACATATTTCTGTGTCTTCGCCCGAGCTCAATTGTGCCCCGGTTCTACCGGTGAGCACGCCTTTAAACAGTGCGTAATAATCCAAGAGAAGATTTCTATGCACTGCAATCCCCCCCCCATACCCCGCCTCCACAAACCCAGTTGTACCTTGCTTACTTCCCACGGCATAAAATTCTTGCACGGATTCAAACCAGTTTGGAATCGCCAATCCATCAACACGCAATCCTTTTGCACCAATAACTGCCGCAGTAGGAAATTGATGAACATCATGAGCCACGGATTGAATGAAGTTTGGATTTAACCAGTTATCATCGTCGCAAAACACAACGATATTCCCTTGGGCTTGCTGTACTCCCGCTTTCCGGGCAAAAGACAATCCGGGAGAAGTCTCTGTAACCATAACCAACGGAAACGGAGATCCCAAATCCTTCCAACAGCCTTGGGCAAAGTCCATTCCTCCATCCTTGGAGTTGTTATCCACCAATACCAATTCGCAAGAGAAATGTTGGATGTCCAATTTCGACAAATGCCATAAAGTCTTTTCCAAACGGGTTTTGGCATTGTAAAAACAGACGATAATACTAAAATCAACCAAGCGGAATCAATCGTTTTAATTTCCAAAAAACCATTTTTCCAGCCAATAGGAATTGCTGATACACAGAAATACGATGACCCAAATCATCGGTACCAAACATCAATTTTCGCAATTCTTGTTTCACTGTTCGTTGAACTTCTTTATTCTGTATAAGCGCATCTACTCTCAACCATTCTTTGTAAAATAAATACCTACTTTGTAGGGTATCCACCAATTGTTGTTTTTGTAAAATTTGTACCAAACGATATAACTCTTGATGAAATTGTCCTTGGGCATAAATTTTACCGCTCACATCGGCATTGTGCTTGCGGAAATAGTTTAATACTTTCGCGGAAATACCCACTTGACCTTGTTGAGCCAGTTGAATCCAAAACAGCCAATCCCCACAAAACTTAAAGGTTTGAATTAAGACAAAATCTACTTGTTGGGCGGCAGATCGTTGAAAAATCGCCATACTGGCATTGAAAATGGTATTACCAAACAACATTCGCTCCCGAATAAAAGTCTTGCCCTCAACAATTTCCTGCATCTGTCCTGAATGACCCGTGGTCACTACTTCATTATCTCGGAATATTATGGAATTACAAAAGGCTACGGATACATTTTCTTGAGAATCCACCAAGGATACCAATTCCTCCAACAAATCGGGGCTGCAGTAATCGTCGCTCTCCGCAATCCAAACATAATCGCCTGTTGCAAGCGCCAAACCCCGCTGCCATTGAACAAAGGTATTTCCCGAATTCTGCTGATTAATAACTACATGACTAACTTTCTCATGATCCCGATACGAATTCAATATAGCTGCACTTCCATCGGTAGATGCATCATCCAACAAAATCACCTCAAAATCCCGGTAAGTTTGATTCAATACCGTATCAATACGCTGTTGTAAAAAATCAGCATGGTTATAATTGGGTATGATTACTGAAATTTTCAAAAAACAACTACCTTTCCAAATGGTGTACTAATTTATAATTAAACCAACCTAATACCCGATTGACCGCTCTGAATAACAGTGTATCTCCTTGACTCTTTTTTTCTATTAATCGAATCTTCTTCTTTACCAGATTCTTACATACTTTTTCTTGTTTACTACCAAAATAATTTTTCAATTGTTGTGCCGCTTGCAAAAATCCCGAATTCATTGCGGCAATATCTAAGCTCATGTTATTTCCATGATTACGATAAATGGCTAAAGGGATTCTCGTTGTACCTATGGATTTTGCATGGTAAAATAATTTCACCCAGAACACCCAATCCTCATGGTTGGGTAATGTTTCGTCAAATTTCAAAAAATTATCTGTGATCAATTTTTTATTGAATAGAACACAATGGCATGGAATAGACAACTTGTTTTCCCAGTAAATAATGAGCTCATCTAAATACATGTTCGACACTGGAAAGGGTGATAAATATTGACTCTTATATCTCGAATTTATTGCATCATATAATATAAAATCAGCAACATCAATATCAACTTTATCTTGAACAATTTTTTTGATTTGGATATCAAATTTTTCTAAATCAATTACATCATCGCTATCTAACAATTGGATAAAGTCTCCCTTACAATATTCTAAACCTACATTTCTTGCTGAACTAAGTCCACCATTTTTCTTTGAAATCAAACGAAACCGAGAATCTTTATTTACCCATGTATTAGCCACGGCTACCGTATTATCAGTAGAACCATCGTCCACCACAATACATTCCCAATTTGAATACGTTTGATTGTAGATAGATGACAGGCAATCATCTAAGAAAACTCCTTGATTATAACAAGGTACAATTACACTAATTAACAAATTAGACAAATTTAAATCGGTTTCTAATTTTATTCTGTATAAACTTTGTCAACAACTTAAATAGATTGACTCCTGAAATATTGCCCGATTCTATGTTTTGCTTAAAGGCAATCATAATTGAAAGCTTGCTTTGCAAATCATCTTGAACCCATGATGCTTGCCAATGATGTATTCCGTAAGTGTTTTGCTTAATATCAGTAAACATTAAAACATCACCATATTCGTAAGGCGAAAAATACTCAGGAGAAAAAATGGTAACGTTGTTTAATTTTCGCGTTGAAAAAGTCAATTCCCCATATGATTGTAATACTTCTGTGGCTAATACTGGACTTGACAAATTTGCGGCTTCGTCCCCTGGAAAAGTAGAAATCAGCTTATTAAAACAATCTACAATATAAGAATGATTCTTTTCGGATCCCATAATTGCATTATTTACAAATAAATTTATGCGGGATTCAAATCCAATAAAACAAGCTATATCCTCTAAAAAATCAAATTTTTGGATAACCTCGAAATCAGTATCAAAATATATCCCTCCTTCTTCTTTTAAAGCATGTAAGCGCATATAATTGGAAATATTTGCCCATTTTTTTTGAGCAAATGCATTTTCTAAATAAGGTACACCTGTCGGAATGTTACTCTCATTCCAACACTTTATTTTAAAATCGGGGAAGAATTTCTTCCAACTCTCTAAACAGCGTCGTTCCAACCCCCCCATCTCATTACTTCCAACCCAAACATAATGTATGATTTTCGGTATCATGATAATCTCTTCCCAGAACTAATAACAGACGAGCCATTTAAAATTCCTAAGTTCTCCCGTTTGTAGGTATCATTCCAAACCTCCAACACTTCAAAAGTACAATAATCACTACACCACAAATAATGATCTTCAACAGTTCTGGCGCCGAAACCTACTGTGTAAACACCCGGCCTCAACACTTCGGGTTTAATTTCGAATTGTAACAAATTATTTGTTTTTACTGAGGTATAAATTATTGTATCATCTATGGTGACCAAACGAATACCATTGATAAAAATTACCAACGAAAAAATCACAGAATAAGCCAACGTCTTTGCCTCAACTTCTACTTCAAAAACTAAAGATTGGGAAGGTTCTATTGCTACCCAATTAGATAGGGGTGACAACTGATTGATGGTTAACTTTTTTAAAATAAATTCGTCTTTTAAAATACCATCAAAAAATATTTTTCGGTTACCACCTGTTATATCGAACTGGTTCTGCCTGGAATAAAAATTCACTGATTCTGCTGTTTTACCCTGAAATAGTAAAGTACCATTTCCTAAAACTAAGGCTTTGCTACATAAATCAGTTACAGAACCCAAATTATGACTAACAAATAAAACCGTCTTTCCTTCCCCTTTGCTTACTTCGCCCATTTTACCCAGACATTTTTTCTGAAATTCGTCATCGCCCACAGCTAACACCTCATCCACAATCAAAATTTCACTTTCCAAATGGGCTGCAACCGCAAAAGCCAACCGCACGTACATGCCTGAAGAGTAACGCTTAACCGGTGTGTCTATATACCGTTCCACTCCACTAAAGGCCACTATTTCATCAAACTTGGCGGCAATCTCTTGTTTGCGCATTCCCAAGATAGCTCCGTTCAAATAAATATTCTCTAGGCCCGTCAACTCAGGATGAAACCCGGTACCCACCTCCAACAACGACGCAATCCTACCTTTAATCTTTATTCTTCCCTCGGTAGGCGCTGTTACTCTACTTAATAATTTTAATAAAGTGCTTTTTCCAGCTCCATTCCTACCAATTACACCCAACACCTCTCCTTGCTCTACCTCAAAATTCAAATCACGTAAACTCCAAACGATGTCACTATCTCCTTTGATGGTTCGATCGTTGGTTTGACCAATCTGCAAAAATGGATCTTCCTTGCGAAGAACTTTTGTTGTCCACCACCGCTCAATATCTCGGGAAATCGTTCCCGTACCTATCTGACCCAGCTGATAGGCCTTAGATAAATGTTCAACTTTAATCGCTAATCTACTCATCCCTATACGGTATCCACAAACACCCGTTCGGTTTTATTAAATATCAATATACCCAAAATAAAGACGATCAACGTCACGCCACCCGAATACCCTAAACTCATCCAAGAAAAATCTCCCTTGCCTAACAAACTGTAGCGAAATGCCTCAATGATGCCTGTCATAGGGTTTAATTCCAACAACATTCG
>CAZKOM010000114.1:0-5728 GCA_964554385.1 uncultured Flavobacteriaceae bacterium
AAACTTGATTCTGCTGCATTAACCGTTCCAAGAACGAAAGTAGATGTGGTGAATGCATATAAGAATTTAGCCCACTACGCTTTGCAAAAGAAAGATTACGAAACCGCAATCATGTATTGGGGCAAAGTGTTAGCAATTAAGCCAGATGATGCTGCTGTGATTGAAGTAAAACAGAAATACGAGGATTATGTTGCTAAGTTAAAGAAACGCTCTTCTACTGCATCAAAAGGTACAACCTCAGGCGCTGCCACAACTGCGCCCACCGCAGGTGGAAAGCCTACAAAATAAGATTGTAATTTTTCTCACATATTGAACTTTTGACGCCCGATTTCTACCATCGGGCGTTATTTTTGATAGGAATACCCTAAAATTGAAAAAATAGAATGAACCCATGTTGAGGTTTTTGTTAATATTTACATTGCTTTTGCCTCCTTGCTTGCATGCACAATCGTATGTGAATCCAATGTCTAAAGGGGTTATGGTACAAGTGGTATCGGTTCCATTATTTGAGCAAATGCCAGGGTATCAGTCCAACCAAAGAACATTGTATTTTTTAAGAAGAACTGCCGAGTTGTTTCGGCTAAATCATCGGGATAGTGTATTTAGGGATAGTGTATTTAATCTGGCAACAAGTGTTTCAAAAATACCAAGTTTAAGCGATAAGGTTGGAACCACGGTTAATAAGCAGGCTGTACTTCAACCATCCATTGCAACGGGTACAAAACAAAATATCGATATATCCGAGTTGTCTAAAACAATACAACAAGTAGAAACTTTAATCGAAACTAGAATTACTGTCTTGGATTTGGATATAGGGTTATTGCATTTTCAATGTACCAATTTAGATAAATGGAAAGTGTTTTTACATACAATAGAAATATTATTTAATGAGAATTGGCGATTAAAAGTGCAATACGGTGCCGATGTTTCAAGAAGACAACGAGTACCCAATGACCCCGAGTTCAATCAGCAAAAATATTTGCAATCCATACAAATGCCCGATGCATGGGATTACGGAGTATCATCCGTAACTCGTGCTGGTGATACGGCTGTTATTGCCATTATTGATGATGGCGTTGATACAGGCCATATTGATTTAGTGTCTAATTTGTACAGGAATTACAAGGAAATACCATGGAATGGAATTGATGAAGATTCCAATGGGTATGTTGACGATTACTGGGGTTGGAACGGAGGCGATAATTCCCCATTGATTTTTAATCGAGAATCAACCCGATACGGACATGGAACGGCAGTGGCATCGGCCATGATGGCCAAAGGGGATAACAATAAAGGGATAACCGGGCTGCTATGGGATACCAAATTGATGATCACCCACTGTTATCCAACCAACGGAGGAGCAGCGGATGTTGGTGTGGTTAATGCCATGATTTATTTGTTTAATCAGAAGAAGTTATACTTGAATACTGGCGGTAGGAAAGGGGCGAATATCGTAGCAGTGAATATGTCGGTAGGGGTCGACAATGCATTCCCGTTTGAATTCCCGATTTGGTGTTCTATGTACGATTCTTTGGTTTCGGTAGGTATCATGTGTGCGTCATCAACTACCAATTTAAATATCGACGTAGACGATCCAAGTAAAGGCGATATCCCCAGTTTATGTCCATCCAAGGGGTTAATTGTTGTTTCCAGTGCCGATGAAAATAAGAATCGTGCTTCCAGTGGTTATGGAGCGGTTTCGGTGGATATACATGCAACCGGGCAGAGTATGTATTTAGCTAAGCCAACCCAAACCCACAGCTATCCGTACGCAATGGAATCGGGGACCTCATTTGCATCGCCCCAAGTTACTGCCACCATTGCTTGGTTGTATAGCCGAAGTTGTCATACGTATTTAAACCTATGGAGAAACAATCCAGATAGCGCCGTTTTGCTGATGCGAAAGTGGATATTAAGTTCCACCCAACAGAATGCTACCTTAACGGGGAAGTCAACTTCAGGGGGATATCTGCAAGTGTTATCGGCATGGGAAAAGATGCACCAGTGGTGTTCTGCAAACGATAACGCCTATTCAACGAAAACGATTCAACCGAAATCCTTGGCTTTGTATCCAAATCCAATCGCCAGCGACAAACTGATATTGGATGGCATACGGATCAGTAATCCCAATTTACAGACAATATCGGGGATGCATGCCAGACTGTTGAATGTAGCCGGTAATGTAGTTTCTGATCTTAGAATTGATAATTATAACTTTGGTGAAGATTCGTGGATGGTAATAAAGTCCGAGACCGTTTTAGCTCCCGGGTACTACCAAATTACTCTATCCAATTCTCAAACCCAAGAAAACTACTACCTGCCGATTGTTATTACGGATAACTAAAAAGATTACTTAGTATTTTAAAGCAAAACAAAAATAAAGTAGGTGTTTAATTCAATACTGGATTAAACTACCCAACCGGTTTGAAACCCTCGAAGGCGTTTAAGCAGTTTTTGCAGTAATGCATGGATCTACAGAGAGTGGGGCCGAAAGGTGTTTTCATTTCGGTATTTCTGCTGCCACAATAAGGACATGGAGTATCGCTTAATACATCTAACTCCAAATACCCTTCAAATCGAGGTGGAGGTGCTAAACCATGTTGTTGTAAAGCAGCCAATCCTTTTTCGCTAATCATGTTGGTGTTCCACTGCGTTTTGAAATTGGTGCTGACATCAATGTTTTCAATCCCTTTTTCAATGAGTTTGTCCTTCACCATCTGTTCCATGATTTTTAGCGCTGGACATCCACTAAATGTGGGTGTTAATTCTACCCAAACGGATACTGGGTGATCTTCTGAATTTTGATCTATCCGAATATCGGTAACAATCCCGAGATCCACGATAGAAATCGTAGGAATCTCGGGATCCATTATCTCCTCAAGCCAAGCTTGTATTTGATCTTTGTTTAAATTCACGGATAGCATTGTTTCGTAAACGACGTATTCTTTGCAAATGGATTTTACCAATCAGCCGCAGGGTCAATTCGGAAAACCTCCGACATTTCTTCCAATAGAGGTTGAAGATGTGCCGTATGTTTGCCAAATCTACCTCCAAAAACTGGCTCAACTGAGTCTATTGATGGAACGGTATACCCCATAGCCGTTAATATGTGGCTAGTTTTTTCGTACCAAGCATTGCGCAAAGCTAGTTCGCCAGCAAACATTTCTACTTCCATCAATTCCTGTTCGTAATTACCCGGTTCAAAAATTCCTAACGCATAAGGAAACACCTCGTTGATGCTATTTTGAATGCGCGTGAAACTTTCCTCATTACCATTAGCTAATTGCTTTAACCAGGTGTCGGCATGCATCGTGTGGTATTTGATTTCGCCGCGATATTTTCTTGCCACCATAGCCAACGGTTCGTAGATGCTGTTGGACAACATTTCAAATCGCAAAGCCTCAGCATGATCGAAAAAGAAATGTCGAACCAAACTAAAATCATACTCACCAATAGGCAATTCAACCAACTGACAATTATGGAATTGATTGTCGTTTCTTGTAAATGCCACGATATCGGGTTCGCTTTCCCCTAACTCATGAAGCAATTCATACAACGCCAAGGATTGACCCACCTTATCTTGAGCCATGCTACTAAAAGCAATATCTTCCTCAAGCATGGGTCCCAATCCGGTCCATTCGCTGTTTCTATGTCCGATAATCAACTGATCATCAGCCATTTTGTAGAGCATTTCTTTTAGCCCTTCGATGTGTTTTTCGGTGATTTCCATTAGGCGTTTGTCCTTTCTTTGTAGGCCTGGATTCGGTCCATTACTTTATAAGCTTCGGGTTCGCGATAGGTTTTGCTGGTGGTAGTTTCAAAAATATCAGCATCCTCATAATCGGTAGCGAAGATATTTTCTGAGCGTACTATCCATAAATTTACCGCTTTACCGCGTCTGCAAAACTGTTCTTTAGCGAAAATCATGGCCATTTCTTCGTTGGATGCATGTACGGTTCCTACGTGCTGATGGTGTGTACCTCGTTTGATTTGTTGGAAAACTTCGTAGGTTTCCAATTGATCCATGGGTTGTTGTACGCCATCGGTACGTTCGTCATCCAAAGAGGCACGATTGATGCGGGGGTCAATAGATTTAACAATCATAGCAATTGAGATTACGATAATGGGGTTACGTAACGAGCTTCTTTGCGTAAAATGGCTTTGCGGACCCAACGACCTTTTTCTTCGGCCATTCTTCGTACCGCCAAACGCTCCTTATTGCAAGGTCCGTTTCCATTAATTACTTGTTTAAACACGTCCCAGTTGGGTTCTGTATATTCCCACTTGCCTGATTCTTCGTTTTTACGCAAGTTAGGGTCGGGTAGGGTTAATCCTAAATCCCAGATTTTGGGAACATACATATCCAAAAAGGTTTGACGCATATTGTCGTTGGTATCCATTTTTACTTTCCAACGCATCAATATTTCGGTGTGTTGCGAAGCCTTGTCCGATGGGCCAAAGAAATGCATGATGGGTTCCCACCAACGGTTCAAGGCATCCTGAACCATTTCTCTTTGTTTTGGTGTTCCTGTTGCTAAGAATACTACGTTATCGTGTCCGTATTTTAAGTGGAAACTCTCTTCGGCACAAATCCGTTCCAAGGCACGACAATAAGGACCATAACTACCTTTTGAATTGGCTAACTGGTTTACGATTGCACCGGCATCGATTAACCATGCAATCACTGCAGAATCTGCCCAAGTAACTGCTGGATAATTAAATACGTTGGAATATTTGCTTTTACCCGAAATTAGGTCGTTTACCATATCTTCTCTGCTTTTACCCAAAGTTTCCGCGGCAGAATACAACAATTGTGCGTGTCCGATTTCGTCTTGAACTTTGGCCATCAAGGCTAATTTCCTACGAAATCCAGGCGCACGGGTAATCCAAGTTCCTTCAGGCAAGGCACCAATTACCTCGGAGTGAGCGTGTTGCTCAATCATACGAATTAATTGTTTGCGATACTCTTTGGGCATCCAATCTTTGGGCTCGATTTTATCACCTGCGGCGATTCGAGCTTCAAATTCGGCCAACTTAATGGGATCCTCATCGGCAATCAACGAATTGGCTCCGTTGTTTGTGTTTTCGATGTAAGCATTTCCGTACATAGTTATAAGTGTTTAATTTTTTTGTAATCCTGATAAAATGAAATTGGTTAGGTTGTCTGCAATCTCTGAAGGTTGCATTTCGCCGTCGGGCTTATACCATTCGCCCACCCAGTTTAGGGTTGCCAAAACCGTAAGCGTAGCAAATTTGGGATCTACGTCCTTGAATAACCCTTCGCGATTGCCCAATACCATTATTTTTCTAAATTCCCCTTCGTAGGCGTCGCGTTTAGAAATAAACAAGGTGCGTTTCTCGGCGGTTAAATGTCGCCATTCGTGCACAAACAAATGGGTAGCATCTAAATTTCGAGTAATTACGGCGATGTGGTTTTTTACGGCAATTCGGAGTTTTTGGATGGCATCGAAATAGATATCGTTTACCTCTTTAATTCCCAATTCTAAATCGGCCGCCAAGCCAAAACAAGTGGATTCTAGCAATTCCTCTTTGTTTTTTAGGTGGTTGTATAAACTGGCCGCTTCAATTTCTACCGCCGAGGCGATATCCCGCATGCTGGTATTCAAATATCCTTTGCGCCGCATAAGTCGAAGCGCCTCAGTAAATATTTGTTCTTTACGGGTCATTAAATTCAAAACTAACTAACACTTGTTAGTTTTCCAAATTT
>CAZKOM010000115.1:0-5436 GCA_964554385.1 uncultured Flavobacteriaceae bacterium
CAAATAATCGCCCCTGCGCTCATTGTCGATCACGGTTAGATAAACTCGTCCGGTAGTAACGTTGTTGGCTTGGGAGGTGGGTACATTTAAAAAACGCTCGTAGTGACCCAAGTCCAAATCGGTTTCAGCACCGTCTTCAGTAACGTAACATTCGCCATGTTCGTAAGGGTTTAACGTACCTGGATCTACGTTGATGTAAGGGTCGAATTTCTGAATCGTCACACGATATCCTCGGGCTTGTAATAATTTAGCCAGTGAAGCAGCGACGATGCCTTTACCTAACGAAGATGTTACGCCTCCCGTAACGAAAATATATTTGGCTTTTTTCATAAAAAAATAAGCTATCGATAACAATACGATAGCATAGTTACGGGATACAAAACTACAATCCAACCGGCATCACCGGTTGGAAAGTAATTCTGTAGTTTTCAACAAATATGTGTGTAATCCATGAGCCTCGAGAATCTAAGGATAAAAGCAAGAAAATGGTTAATTTTCTAAACCTACCTAGACTATATCTGAAGTGATAGAGGCTCTGAAAGTCAGTGTATTACTGAACTTTTACTAATTCTGTATCAAAAATCAAGGTAGCATTTGGAGGAATTACTCCACCCGCACCGCGTTTTCCATATCCCAATTCGGATGGAATAATCAACTTGTATTTTCCACCTTCTTTCATCAACGCAATTCCTTCGTCCCAACCCGGGATAACTTGTCCAACACCCAAAGTGAAAGAAATAGGCTCTCCGCGCTTGTACGAATTATCGAATTCAGTGCCATTTTGCAATTTACCTGCATAGTGAACGCTAACTTGCTTACCCGCTGTAGCTTGTGCACCAGTTCCTTCTTGCTCCACTACGTACCACAAACCGCTGGGAGTTTGCTTCGCCGTAGGATAGGTAGTGCGAACCCAAGTTTCGAACTCCGCCATCGCTGCTTTAGAAGCTTCCTTCTGTTTTGCAACATTGGCTTCTTGGTAGGCTTTGAATGCTTTATCATCCGCTTCAAATTTCTTGGCATCGCTGCCCAAACGGTGAATAACCAACGTGTTAATTTTATCGCCTTGGGCAATGGCATTAACGATGTCTTGTCCAGTTACAACCTTACCAAAAACCGTGTGCGCTCCGTCTAACCACGCTGTTTGAACGTGAGTGATAAAGAACTGAGAACCGTTGGTTCCAGGACCGGCATTGGCCATACTTAAAATACCAGGACCGGTATGCTTTAAGCTGGGTACAAATTCATCGGCAAATTTATATCCGGGTCCGCCACTGCCGTTTCCAGCAGGGTCTCCGCCTTGGATCATAAAATTAGCAATTACACGGTGGAAAGCCAATCCATCGTAGAATGGAGTTCCAGCAGGTTTTGCGTTGTTGGCAATTTTCCCTTCGGCCAAACCCACAAAATTACACACCGTCATGGGCGTTTCTTTGTAATGTAATTCTAATAAAATAGTTCCTTTGGTGGTGTTCATTTCAGCATAAATCCCGTCGGAAACTACTACCGGGTTGCCATTAATTGTTAACGTATGTTCCATTTTTTTGCTTGAAGAAGTAGGTGCTTTTGCGGGAGCATTGTTTCCCGATTTGCCGTTGGTAGCCGCCGTTTTGCTGGTGCTGCTCTTGGATTTCCCTTTCGCCGGAGCCGATTTGCTCTGTGCATGAGCTCCGTAGGCTAACAGTAACGAAGCGATCGCTATGATTGTTTTTTTCATGATTATTTTTAATTAGACATTGTTAGGCTCGCAATTGTTGAATTTCCGATTGAATTTTTTTCGGCAACTTTTGTACCACAAGGTCGTAGGAATGCAAAATTAACGACTTTATCAATTCCATCGACATCCCATCGAAATACACATAATTCCAATGTTTTTTATCCAAATAGGGGCCGGTGGTAATTTGAGGATATTGCTCACGGAGTTCGAGTGCATATGCGGGATCGCATTTTAGTCCGATGCTTTCAAAACTGCCAACATCGCCCAAGCAGAACATTTTACCACTCACCTTAAATACCAACGTCTCCGCATCAAACGGAAACTCCTCCGTAACCATCGGCAGAGAGGTACATAGGTCTCTAACCCAATCGAAATTCTCCATGTGTGTATAATTCGATGCCGCAAAAGTAATCACCATCTGTAATTTTGAAAATTAAACCGACAGTCATTCGTTATTTTCGTTAGAGTATCATGAAATACGTTCATTATCGATCCATGCTTATCCAAAATTCAATCAAGGTTTTTAGCCTGTTATGCTTGCTATTATTGGGATTGTCTAACTTGGCTATAGCACAATCCAAGCCAACTACCCAAAAATCGGCCACCAGCAAGGCGGGTACTGCAGCAACAACTGCGTCCGGAACTTCCTCATCCGTAACCACATCAACCTCAACATCCCCAACGGCTGCTTCGGCTACCTCACAAGGGTCCAACGCAATCAGTTCCCAACCGACCAACAAGCCCAAAAAGGTGAATTTAAGCTCGTTAACGATCGATTCTTCGGTTCACCCCATCACTTTTACCTACAAAGGCATTCCTTTCACTGGAACCGCCATTACGCGTTGGGTAGATGATCGCATTTACCAAGAATTTCCCATTGTGAATGGTTTGTTGAACGGTTATTTTAAGGAATACGATGAAAAAGGAAACATCGTGGCCCAGGAAACCTGGTCGGGTGGCAGAAAAAACGGACCTTTCCAATACATCGGCATGGGGCCTTTGAAGAAAAATCAAACTCGCGGTTATTTTCTCAACGATTCGCTGAATGGTTTAATTGAAGGGTTCCACAAGGATGGTGTAACTCCCAAGTATAAAGTGAATTACAATAATGGGTCTCGGGAAGGACAATCGCTAACGTATTTCGATAATGGTCAATTGGAGCAGGAGGCCATTTTCGTTAACGACAAACCCCATGGAACGGTTATTGGCTATAATCGGGATGGAAAAGTTCGATCAATTAAGCAATATATCAACGGAATTCCCAACGGAATCGCCTACGAATTTCATATCACCGGCTGTTCGGGCAAAGAAATGTATTTTAAAATGGGTCTGCAAGATTCGATTACTCGCGCTTTTGACCCCATTACCTGCGACGTAATTTCCGAGGGGTATTACAAAAAAGGCAAAAAGCACGGTGCTTTTTACGAGTTCAATGCTTTTGGCGATACGCTGAAAATCGAAACTTTTTCGGAAGGGGTGCTAGACGGTCGATTTGAGGTATTTAAAGAAGAATGGGACGAAAAGGAGAAGAAGAATTTCTTGAAGTTGGATACTCGGGGTACCTATAAAAACGGGGTAAAAGTGGGCGAGTGGACGCATGGTTTTGCTACACATCTTCAACAACGAGAAGGCTCCTATAACGAGGAAGGTGAGATGATTGGAAAATGGATGTTCTACGACAACAAAGGTAGAAAACTGATGATGTATCGCTACGAAAACGGAGAAGTAGTGGAGGAAAAGTATTTCGACGTAGAAAAGAAAAAGTAAATGAGCCAAATGGAGCCGTTTGTGATAGGATTAACCGGATTGAGTGGTTCGGGGAAAACGTTTTATGTGGAAGCGTTGAAAGAGAAATTGGGGTCTGATGTTACGGTAGTTGGATTTGACGATTACTACAAACCCTTGGAGATGCAACATATTGATTCCTTTGGGGAGGCGAATTACGATTTGCCTTCGGCATTGTACTGCGATCGATTTTACGAGGATTTGATGCAATTAATCAAAAATAGGAGTGTGGTAATTCGTAAGTATCATTTCGAAAACTACGATGCACCGGAGGAGACGGAAATCGTGAATCCCGCGCCGATATTATTGGTTGAGGGTTTGTTTGTTTTGGATATTCCAGAGGTGGATTCTTTGCTGAATTACCGGGTTTTTGTGGATTGCGACATGGATTTGTGTTTTAATCGGCGGATCGAGCGGGATGTTCGGGAGCGGGGTATTCCGCGTAAACGGAGTTTGCATCAATGGGAGCATCATGTATTGCCTGCATTTAATAATCACATCCAGCCGCACCAGGAGCGTTGTGATTTGGTGATTGAAAACGTTGGATCCCCGGATGAAAATTTGGAAATTATTTTATCGGCCATCAAATCCAAAGCCCATCCCTCGGCTTTAGCCGCCTGCCAGAATTTGTAAGGGGTTATTTCAACATCGGATTTAGAATATCCTCACCAAGGGATTAGTTTCTTTTCATTACGCTGAAGGAATTCGTTTCTGTTCATTACGTTGAAGGGATTGAATCGAGCGGACTTTTAACCTGCGATAATATTCTGTTTGAAACCTTTGCATAAATCTCTGTTGTTTTGATATGGGAATGCCCCAATAACTTTTGTATGAAGACCATGTCTGTACCCGCTTCAAGAAGGTGTGTGGCGTATGAGTGTCTGAGGCCATGAATGCCAACGGATTTGTGAATTCCGGCATTTTTCATAGCATTTTTAAATACGGATTGTGCACTTCGAGTGGTGTATTTTTCGTTGAATTGTCCTTCAAAAAGATATTTTGATGGCTGAAACACTTTCAAATAATCGTGGTACAAGGGAATTAATGATTGAGGGAAATGAACATATCGATCTTTTTTCCCTTTGCTTTCAGCGATTAGGACTTGCATTCGATCAAGGTCTATGTGTGCAATTTGCAATTGAATGATTTCACTCACACGCAATCCCATGCCATACGCAATTTTTAGAATGAGTAAATGTTTGATATTATGCGTTACTTCAAAAATTCTTTTTACTTCTGATGAACTTAACACTTTGGGCAGTGTTTTTGTGGCTTTGGGTCTGATCACAGCGTTGAAAATTTCTGATTTGGAGTGAACCAAGAAAAAATAGGATTTTATGGCATTCATCCGTGAATAAACATGGGATTCTGAATGTTTTAGGGTTTTAATGCAGTATAAGAAATAAGAATTCAGGCGGTCTGAGCTAAGATTTTGAACGGGGTGATGTTTAAGTAAAATTAACAACTGCGCAAACTCGTTGAGATATAATTTGATGGTATTGGGTGAAAATGCTTTTTGTTGCAGGGCATTTCTGAATTTGAGAAATTCTTGTTTGTTGTTTTCATAGAGCTTTGGTAGTAGTTGATCGCCAATTTCGGGCAAAGGAAGGTTCAATCGTTTGCGATTCATTGTGTTATCTGGCAAGTACCAAGCAGATTTTATCCGGCTCCATTTTGCTTTGGGGTGTGATTTTTTGAAATTTTCCAGGGTTTTGGGATTGTATTGAAAGTAACAGAGGATCACTTTTTGATTGCGATGATTATCAAATTTGAACTGCATATTTACATGAAAATTGAATCAATATACGAAGGTAGTGTGTATTTTTTGCAATTGTAAATACGCAATTTGCAATTTTCGCAAAACCCATAAAATCAACACGTTTAATTAAATTTGTAATTCCGCGATCAGGGCATTAGTTTCGTATATAATCAAGTTA
>CAZKOM010000116.1:0-5327 GCA_964554385.1 uncultured Flavobacteriaceae bacterium
GACCGTGTAGACGATGCATTGCACGCTACCCGCGCTGCGGTTGAAGAAGGTATCGTACCAGGGGGTGGAGTAAGTTTAATTCGTGCTATCAGCGGATTAGAAAACCTAAAAGGCGAAAATGAAGACGAAACTACCGGTATCCAAATCGTTCGTAGAGCGTTGGAAGAGCCTCTTCGTCAAATCGTTGCTAACGCTGGTGGAGAAGGTAGTATCGTAGTTCAAAAGGTGATGGAAGGTAAGGGCGACTTTGGTTTCAATGCTCGCACCGAGACGTATGAAAACCTAATTGCTGCAGGTGTTATCGATCCGAAGAAAGTATCACGTGTAGCATTGGAAAATGCAGCCTCTATCGCTAGCATGATTCTTACTACCGATTGCGTAATTAGCGATATCAAAGAAGAAGAAAAAGGACATAGCCATGGCCCCGACATGGGCGGAATGGGTGGAATGATGTAATTTCATCAGCCATAGTTGTAGAAGGCCGCACTAACGTGCGGCCTTTTTTATTTATGAGTGGTGTCAATCCATTTTAGCACCTCACATATCTTTGCCAATATGGGAAGAATCATGGGTATCGATTACGGAAGTAAAAAAACAGGAATCGCTGTTACTGACCCATTGAAAATAATCGCCCAGCCATTGGCCACCATACCCACTGAAAAACTGTACCAGTATTTGGTAGATTACCAGAAAACAGAAACATTGGAAGGTTTTGTAGTAGGTATGCCGTCTAGACTAAATGGAGAAGACACCCATGCTACACAACCCGTTAAACAATTTATTGAAGCATTGAAACAAGCTTTTCCCCAAGTTCCAATCTTCACCATAGACGAACGATTTTCAAGTTCCGAAGCATTCAACTCCCTGATTGCCTCAGGTGCTAAAAAAGAAAAACGAGCCAATAAAGAATTACTAGACTCAATGTCGGCCTCATTAATTTTACAAACGCATTTGCAATCAATACAATAAAGCAATCAAAGTTCATTCCTATCGAACCCCCAAACAAAATTGAGCCATACAATAAACAACTACAGACAATAACACCCCTGTGAATCATTAACCAGATAGCTACCACAAATTCTATCATGAAAAATAATCCAAAAAATCAAATAGCACGGTTTGCGATTATTGCTGTTTTGGGTTGGGTTTTTATCAGCACATTTCTACATTATAAGAATGTATCCGCCGAAGGTGATGCTGGCTGCTTTTCTGCTATATCAAATCAATTATTGAATGGAGATGTTTTGTATAAAGATGTTTTCGACAACAAAGCTCCCGGTATTTTCTTCCTGCACAGCATCAGCAATATAATTTTAAATATCCTCAAATCCGTTTTCGGCGAAAGCATTCCTATAGGACAAAATCAACTTCTACAATTACTCTGCTTAGCCATCTGCTTATTCCCAATTGGAATCATCTCCATAATAAAAATTAAAAAATCGCCTCTATTAACGGCGATTAATATCTTGCTTTTGGGATTTGGTTTATCCTCTATCATCCATTATTGGCCAGCAATGTATGTGGGTGGATTCACCGAAGAAATTGGCACCTATTTTATAATTGCTTCATTTTCTCACATTTACCTTAATAAAATAGACCCTGGAAGTCCCTCTATTATTATTACCAGCGGGCTATTTGCCGGACTTGCAACCTGGATTAAGGAACCCTTCGTATTAATAATACCAACCGTGCTACCCTACCTAATACAACTTCCAAAAAGGCAGAACATACAATGGTTAATTGGCTTTTTAGTACCATGGTTGTTTTATGGGCTTTATTGTACTGTCACCGGATCGTGGTCTAATTATTTCAACTATTTACAATTTGCCACAGACTATGCATCCATTAATAGCAACTCTCAAAACATCATACAAACATTCATCCATCAACTGAACCCCATCTCACCCCAAGAGATTTACCCAGTAACACAACTATTAATTTCAAACTTACTGGTCCTTCTTACTATTTCAATCATCATTCTGGCCTTAGGGTATTACCTAAATAAATCGGAATGGAGACCCACGGGATTCAACCCACACAATAATCAACCACTGCCTTCGATAATTAGAAAATTTAAAGTTCTAATCTCCAATAATTCATCTAATAGCAATCTAATTTTGGGGCTTATTAGCATACTTTTTTTACTAATTGGAAGCTTATATTTCTCTCAACTTGGCAGCAAAAACGCTTTCCCTCATTATCAATTACCCTGGATGTTCGCTATTGTCCTTTCAACCTGGATGACTGTGATTTTACTAATTGATTTCATCACAATTTATCAGCCTAAATTCACAGTATTTAGAAAAACTATTCCCATATTCACCCTATTTATTTTCATTTCACTTTACATTATTCTGCCAAAAGCAAAAGAAAATTACCAAACGGTAAAACAACAAAACTATCCATCATTCTTAACGGAAAAAGAAGAAATTAAACAATGGTCGGAACAACTAGACCCCGCCGTTTTCAACTCCATACAAAACACGTCACTGTACATAGACGATCCACAATCGGGCCGATTGTATACCTTGTTTAACACCCAAGAGGCACCTCCATTTCCGTGTCCTTATTTTGTGTATTTCTACGCCCCCCACAATAGCCAAGATACAGGAGTAACCCATCGATTAGAACGAAGCTATTACAACAATGCACAAAAGCAGATGTCTTACCTTGAGCACAACCCACCTGCCTTTATTATTACCGGTGTGAACAACGGGTTTTTAAGCTTGAACAACCACGTAAAAAATTGGCTTGAAAGCAATTACATCGAAATAAACCAAATTAATTACCAGACGTTTCGATACAAACTATATCAAAGAAATTAACACTAACGGTTTCATGTTAACAACCTAGTAAACCTCACTCCCAAACAAATAAACTATCTTTGCAACTGTTCCTACATCCATGATTCTTCCTATTTACGCTTACGGGCAACCGGTATTACGAAAAAAAGCTTCCGAAATAGACGCTAACTATCCAGATCTTAGCAAATTGCTCGAAAACATGTTTGAAACCATGTATGACAGCAACGGCATTGGATTAGCTGCACCACAAATTGGAATTAGTATCCGGTTATTTATTGTTGACGGTACCGAAATTGAAGACATCGAACCCAAAGATTTTAAGAAGGTATTCATTAATCCGATTATTGAAGAAGAATTTGACGACAAATGGGACTACGAGGAAGGTTGCCTAAGTATTCCAAATGTTCGGGCCGATGTAAATCGTCACTCTAAACTCACAATACGCTACCAAGACGAAAACTTCCAAGAACACGTAGAAACCTACGGAGGAATGGCAGCAAGGATCATACAACACGAATACGACCATATCGAAGGTATTTTATTTACCGATAGAATTCATCCTTTGAAGCGCACCTTGCTAAAAACTAAACTCTCCAATATTGCCGCTGGCAAAGTATCTGCCGGTTATCGCATGAAATTTGCGAAAAAATAGGTAGATTGCTATTACAATTAACCAGATTATGCGCGCATACTGGACCCTGGTTCGACCTGTCAATCTCCTAATTACTCTATTAACACAAGGAGTTTTTCTCTATGCCAGCAGTAGAATTACACCGTTTGAAATTGATTGGTCGAATTTCCGATGGTTTCATAGCCCATTTCATTTCCCCGTAGCCATTTGGGTACTATTGTCCTGTTTATTCTCAGCTGCTGCAGGGTATGTAATTAATGACCTTTTTGATGTAGACTCAGACCACATTAACAGACCCAATAAGCGCATTCTAAAACGATATGTAAGTCATAAAGCCGCTATCGTTTATTATTCAATATTAGCCTCTCTAGGTATAATTACTGGTTTTTTAGGCGGAACGGGCATGGGGATATTCTGTATCGCCATAGCAATTCTATTGTACTTCTACTCTTCCGATTTAAAAGCGATGGGGTTGCCTGGGAATCTTTTGGTGGCTTTTATGGCTGGAGCCGTGGTGTATTTAAGCAGCAGAGGCGTTTGGCAAGTGAGCAAAGGCCATATTGCCGAGTTTGCTTTATTGGCTTTTACCATTACGCTCGCAAGAGAACTCATCAAAGATATTGAAGATATGGAAGGCGATAAAGAGGCCGATTGTCAGACTTTTCCAATCACTTATGGAATCTCAAAAACCAAATTACTAGTATATTTTTCCTTGGGTATTTCTGCTGTCGGAATATTGTTCAATACTATATTTCAAGCGATTTACACCTATCCTATCAGTAGTTTAACGAAAGAATGGGGTAAGATACTTTCCGGTTCAAGCATTTTGCCTATGTTGATTTATACAGCGGCGATACTAGCTCCAAGAATGTGTAGCATTTGTATATCTACCTACAAAGCCAGTTCTACTGCAGATTTTAAGCAGGTATCATTAAAATTAAAATGGTTGATGATTTTAGGGATAATTGGAGTACTCTTTACTCCAATTTAACACCCTGCTCCCATAACTTAGCAACGGCTTCTAATTCTTCATACCAACTAGGACCCATTTTTCTAGTTAAAGCCTCTCGTAAAAAAGAATAAACAGGAATTTGTTCTTTTTCTCCCACAGCACACGCATCAGAACAGATACTCCATTGATGATAATTCAAAGCCGTGTATTCCCCATATTTCTTTGCCCGAATTGGATACAAATGGCAACTTAATGGCTTGCGAAACCAAGTTTTACCGGAATGATACGCCTTTTCGATAGCACAGCCGGCAATTCCAGCCGAATCATATACTACAAAAACACATTCGCCGGTTGGCTCACACACCGTAACCGCTTCCCCATCAAAACTATCCGTCTCAGAAAAACCTCGCTCAGAAAGTAATTTCAGGCCGCTATCCGACATAAACGGCTTCACCACTTCAAGTTCCTGTTGAATTATTTCAATTTCTTCCGATTCCAAGGGGGCACCTGCATCCCCATGAACGCAACAAGCCCCTTTGCAAGACTCAATGGCGCATCGAAACTTACGTGTTAAAACATCTTCCGATACTAAGGCATTGCCTACAATCAGCATACTTGTTTTATTTCAAATACTCAGACCAACCTTGGGATTCCAGTTTCTGTGCCTTTTCCTCCACTTCCACTTTCATGGAATGCTTGTATTCAGCGATGGAATGCTTAATGGAAGGATCCGCAACACCCAAAATCTGCGCTGCCAATAATCCCGCATTTTTTGCACCATTAATTGCTACAGTAGCCACAGGGACACCCGGCGGCATTTGCACAATGGAGTACAAACTATCCAAGCCACTCATGGTTTTTGATTGAACCGGCACACCAATTACTGGTAAGTGGGTAAATGACGCAACCATTCCAGGCAAATGCGCCGCCCCTCCAGCTC
>CAZKOM010000117.1:0-5248 GCA_964554385.1 uncultured Flavobacteriaceae bacterium
GTTGTTGGATGCCAACGGATTCCCTCAAGCTGCCTCTGAAGAAGGTGTATTGGGAGATCCTAATCCAGACTGGAGAGGTAGCATTGGTTTGAATGGTAACTTCAAGCGTTTGTCATTCAATGTTTTAGTAGAAGCTTGTCAAGGTAATCAAATGTGGGCAGGTACCTATGGTATCTTGAAAAACTTCGGTATTGCTCCTGAAACTGCAAATGAATTTACTGTAACTGCCGATGAAGCTCAAAATATTGTTGACTATCGCGGTGTTTCTATCGCTGCTGCTGCTGCTAACCCAGCTTCTGGTAATGGTTTAGTGATGACCAATGCCGACGGTACAATTACTTGCCGTGGTAACATCGAAGATTATGGAAATGGTAAAGTTTGGTTGAATCAATACTGGTACACCGGTTTAGGTGGAGGTTTTGGTTCTGTGTCTGAGCAATTTATTCAAGATGCTTCTTGGGTGCGCTTACGTGAATTAACTATGAACTATGCATTACCTGAAGGTGTTGCCAATGCATTACACGTACCAGGTGGAATTACTGTAGGGTTCACTGGAAGAAATTTAGCACTTTGGACAAAGTTCCCAGGTGTTGATCCTGAAACAAACTTAACCGGTGTAACCAACGGTCGTGGTTTGGATTACTTCAACAACCCAGGTACTAAATCGTTCATGTTTAACATCAAGTTTAACTTATAATTAGAAGGGAATTAAGAAAATGAAAAAATTATCGTACATATTGGTTGCTGGTGTTGCTTTGATGGTAGGAGTTTCTTCCTGTACCAAAGACATCAAAGAAATCAATAAAGTAAATCCAGGGCAATTCAGTGATTCTGATCCAACGTTGATGATTACCGGGGCCCAATTGGCAAACGTGTTAGTTAACGAAGGAGAAGCTGCTCGATTGGCAGGTATCTTCTCTGGACATCATAATGGCTATGATCGTCAGTTTGTATCTTATGCACAGTATAATATGACCGCAGGTGATTTCAATACCCCATGGGGTAACTTGTACACCGAAGGAATTGCCCAGTGCCGAATTATTCGAGCAAAAGCAGAAAGAGCAAATAATAAATCGTTAAATGCGGTTGCTTGTATTACCGAAGCAAATTTATTATTAACTGCTTCTGCATTATGGGGCGATATTCCAGATTCAGAAGCTTGCAACGATGCTATCACAGCACCTAAATTTGATAAAATGTCTGATGTTCATAAGCATGCAATTGCTCTATTGGACTCAGCGTTAGCTTATGGAGCTGCTGGTCAGGCATATGGTTCTGCTTATGCAGGTAGTTACGATTGGGCAGAAGTTGCAAATACGCTGAAGGCTAGAGCTTACTTGCGTATGGGTGATTACACCAATGCCTTGGATGCTGCTAAAAATGGTATTGCTGCTGGTAACGACTTAATGGCTGATCATAGCCAAGCAACGCCAGGTGCATGGAATTTGTACTACGATTTCCTTGATTGGAACCGCGCTGGTTATATGACTGCTAGTGGATCTCATATGGAAGCATTGTTGGATACAGGTTCTGCAAAATGCCGCAACAATGCAAAAACAGATGAGTTGAATCGTTATGACAACTATTTCTTGGTTGATTATTACACTCCATTAGATCCTAACATCGATGGTGGTATTTTCTCTGCAACCAACAACTTCCCAATTGTTTCTTACATTGAGAATGAGTTAATCTTGGCAGAGTGTTACGCTCGCGGTGGCGATTTTCCGAATGCATTGGTACATTTAAATAACGTGCGTTCTTCAAATGCTGCTACATATGGCGGACAGTACGACGCGTACGATCTAACCGATTTTGCGAGTCCTGCGGATGGAATCAAAGAAATATTAACCGAAAAATATGTTTCTCTTTACGGTCAGATTGAGCCATGGTGCGACGTTCGTAGGACCAAAAACGCTATCGGAGTTACCCCGTATAGTGGAACTCAACTTCCACAACGATTCTTGGTTCCACAAGATGAAATCAATGCAAATAAAAACGCTCCAGCAGCGGGAAGTTTGTTTGATGCATTAGAATTGTGGCCTCAATAATGGGTTGAAAATTTGAAATCTAGACAGTAAATAATTACTAATTTTTAGATTCACCTTAACAACAAAGGGCTGCCAATTGGCAGCCCTTTGTTGTTAAATTTTGAATTAGAAAAAGTTGTTTTTATAAGATACTTATTGTTTTCACTATACCAAACCCGTTTTTAATCATCTTCGGAAGGAGAAATAAAAGGTTGATTCAAGGTTCATCTGTTTTGCATTAGCTTATAATCGTTTTGCATTAAATGATAATAGTCCAAATCGTTCTCAGATTATTCAATTATCGCAAATCCGGAATAGTAGTTTATTTGGTTAAACTCGTTATTTACTGTTTCAATCCCAAGGGTTTGGAAGTGTAAGGTTATGGTTAAACCATTCCATCGAATAGGAATATCAATAGACTCCATGTTGATTGTATTGGTGGTAACGCCAACAACCGCGGATTCTTCTGATTTTAATTTCTTCATGATATCCATGTCTTTGAGTTTCTCGCGCAGGTAAATTGTTATTTCATTATCCGTGCTGTTTTTATTGGATTTTATTACAATCGATTCTTCGTTGTATTGCGAATTTCCCAAATAAGCCGAAATTAATGTCCCATTTTTGGAATACTGAAATTCTTGTAAGGTTCTCCCATCCCAATTCATATTTTTAGAAATTGGGATAACAATTTTATTTTGGTACAAATTGGATTGTTCCTTTGTTATTGGTTTATTCCAAACGTAGTTTTTTACCGCCGCTTGATCGGCCTCCGTGAAGGTGGCATCTGTTTCGCTGTAACGATTTTTATACGCAATAACCGGTAATTTCCATTGTATTATTAAGTTTCTAACCGCTTGCCATTCGCTCATGTACTCATTATCGTTATTCGGTTTATTAATTAATTTAATAGGTTTAGCACTGGAATACTCGATCGTGTATAAACTGCGATTGTCACACAAGTACTCCAAGCACTCCTTGATCTCATAACTGATTGAATCGATGAAATATCGCTGCTGTAACTCAAGGTCAGACAGCTTTTTATTGCCTTTTTCAGAATTTGTATTGGTTGAAATAGCCCCAGAAACATTGTCTGCAACGGTTTTATTCCCTTTGGTTTGATTCGATTCTACGGCTTTCGGTGAATTGGATACAGCCGCGGTATCTACGGTCACAGGCGCATCTGCAGGTGCTTCAACGCTCTCCATTATCGATGGTTCAACGGAGGTTTCAAGCATGTAAATCTCATTCTCTCGGCGCAGCACAGCAATTGGTGGAAGCGTGCTAGGAGGTGTCCAGTTTTTGAAGTAGCTTACTCGATCAAATTGTTTTATGGCAGTATCACCCTCATTGTACATTTTCAGGGTAGACAAATAACCCAATAATCGCGATTCTTGGCTTTCCACCGACCATCGATGAAAATTGTATTTCGGCAAAAATCGAGCAGCTAAAGTCAAAACAAGAAGTGTAAGTGGTAAGACCAAGATATTGGGCTTTTTTACGAAAGCATAATAGCCGGTGATTAACAGCAACCAAACATCCAAATAGGTTAACGCAACCCGCAATTCGGTAAATCCATATTCGGAAATCCTAACGTACAAAGCAATAAATAACAATGGCATCAAGGGAAGCAGCAACCAAGAAAATCGGCGGTAAACATTAGATAGCCATTTATTATCTTCCTCAAATTGAAAAGGGTAGGAGATTAATACCGTGAAATACCCTACCACAGAAAACACCATGGTCATTAGGGAAACGATACCCTTGGGTAACGACCATAACCAAGTGATTTTTGCCATGTACATGTACAAAATGATGAGGTATAGGGCGATGATGGGTATGAGAATATATCGAACTAAATTTTTAAGTACTTTGGTGTAATTATGCTGCTCTTCAACCCAATTTTCACCATCTTCGGTACAATTAATAGCGAAAATGAAGGCATGTCCGAGGATAAATACCAAGGCGGCCATGTAAGCAAAAAACTCATCGGGAATGGCACCTTTAATAATGAGCAAATTGAAGGTGAAAATAGAAAGCGCAATACCGCCATACAATATTCCTGCATACAAACCTGCTACAATAAATTGGGTGAGTAATCCTTGATTGTACCGCCATAACAATTGATTGCTATTGCGTTTGCTTCTAATAAAGGGCAATATAGCAGCCACCAAATGCGCAGATAATCCGTACATGAAAATGTCTAACGGTAAAAAATCGAAGGTGCCGGCTCCGCCTGTTGGCTTTTTGAATCCCACTGGAATTAAAAAATGCAACACAATCCCAACGGTTAAAGCGGTACCATATCCAATCCATCTATAGCGTTTCCATGATGGATTAATCCGTATGGAATTCGCAACCCCAATACTTAATACATATACAAAACTCAAAACAATTATCCAATGCGCAACTTGTTGAAGCAAATCTTCCCAATATTGATGATTGGGCTTTTCATAATCCAAATATTCCCCCGTAGTAATATAAATACTAACAAAGGTCAGTGCCGTTATAACTGCACTTATGGATAAAGAGACTGGGTATAGTTTTAAGGCCTTGCCAAAATTCTCTTTTATCGTTTTTAAGATTTTGATTTTCATGCTATTAAATAAACGTTACGGTTACGTCTTTTATTACATCGGGATGAAGACTTCTAGAAACAGGACATAAAGGTACAATGCGTTTAAGGCCTTCTCTGGCTCTGTCATCGGCTTCGGGGTTTAATTCAATACGAATATGGGATTCTATGCGGGCAATTCTTCGTGGATCCGAAGCCATGTGCTTGGTGGTTTCTGCTTCGATATTCAGTATTTGAAACTCTTTACCTTGTGCGTAAATAGCCATGGTAGTGATAATACACGTTGTAAGACTCAATGCGCATAAGTCGGTGGGTGAGTATGCCGATCCCATTCCTTGGTTATCGGTAGGGGCGTCGGTTAAAATTTCCGTTCCACTTTGTAAATGAACATTGCTGCAACGCAATTTGCCTAAATATTTGGTTGATGCGGTAGTCATGGCTAATAATTTGATTGCAAGTTACAAGCAATTAATAAGATTCGGAATGTTGGTTGATTGCCGATTGAAATAATTAAAATATTTGGAGAGGGTAACCATAAATTAATGCGAAAATGGTATATTTGCAGTCCGAAAATTTAAGGTCGGATGGCCGAGCGGCTAGGCACGGGTCTGCAAAACCCTTTACAGCGGTTCGAATCCGCTTCCGACCT
>CAZKOM010000118.1:0-5200 GCA_964554385.1 uncultured Flavobacteriaceae bacterium
AAAACTGCCTGTTCGGAATTTAGTTTATATAAAGCTTTCAATGAATTTATCATTTCCTGATCTGTTTTACAATTACGAATAAATTGTTGGTACTCTTTTAATCCAAAATCCTTTTTTACCCGATGCAGTAAATAAGCGGATAGCACGTACAAGCCCCTAACTGAATTAAAGGTTGCATTCGAAATTTGTAAATCGTGTAAACCTTGAAAAGTATGTATATTATTTTCTGCCACGACACCAAGAACTGACTTAAGATTTAATTCGTAATTACCGGAAGAAATACCGCCATAATAACTTGCTAATCCCTCATTAATAAAAAGATTACAAGGAAAATCAATTAAAAAATGTAGCAATTCGTGCACATGAATTGGTGTGGATATCCCAGATAATATTACGTTATTGTATGGGTCTCCCATCCCTCCATACCGAGAACCGGGATAGAAAAACGTTGCGTATTGAAGTCCACCCACAAGTGCATACGCCTCAGCAATTGAATTGGCAGAATACATCGTAAAAGTCTGAGAGTAGAACTTCTCCAAATTCACTCCCATCTCCTTCGAAGCAACAACAATTTTACTGTAGGCATTCGATACGTCTTTGCGTTTAACTTCTTCTGCAGAATAAATCACCAAATTATTGAATTCAAATTTTCTCAACCCGAAATTATTTAAGGATTCAAATCGCATTAACTTTTTTTGATTTCGATTTAGTGGCAGAGCCAGTTGCATCCAACCCAAATCTAACTGGAAAATAGATATTGAATCATTCAACAATTGATTTTTAACTAATTTGAACGGGAACACAAAATTCAATGGAATGTCAATCCCTGTTATAAAATTAAGTACTGTAATAGGATGAGTTTTAGAAACAATGCTATCATTGGCAGTAAACAAGGAAGAAATATCCTTTTTCCCATAGTCTTGGATGCATTGGTAGAAAAGTGAATCGAACATCTGCACTTCTGATGTAATTTGGGAAGAATCCGATACTGTTAAAATTTTTAAACCAAAATTTTGGGCCTTCACGCTGCATGAGGCACTTAATGAAAACAACAAATAAAGTCCTATTTTTAGCAGCTCAAATGGCGACTTGCAACGTTGAACCTTTGAATTTAATCGCATGTACGCAGCAATTAATTTAACGGGATTTCATATCCTATTTCTATGCTCATGGACGCCAAACCAGCGAAAATCCCCATATTTAAGGGTATCGGATCGGCCAATGGGAATCCTCGTCTCCATGTTAAACTAAAATTCTTGTATTGTCCACCTAAAGAAATATCAAAACCATGATAAAAATTGGTAGATAAATTGAGTTTTTGGTTTTTAACGATTTGAGGTTCATACGGTAGCGGATCCTTATTATGTCCTCCAGTGCAATAACCCGCTCTGTACATAAATCCAGCATGTACATATTTTCCACAGAAATCAAAGCCTGCACCCATGGTTGCCAAACTTATTTTTCTAAACCAGCTGTGGCTAATTTGTTCACCTATCTCATTGTATTGAATCATATTAAAATTTCCCAATCCGTAGGAAATATCAATACATGGGGTTATTGCGGTTTCTTTGATATTGTATCGAATTTGATTTCGAATTATAAATCCTTGCGAATTATGCATCCACGAAAACATCCTGGTATCATTTTGAAGAAAATCAAAAGTATATCCCTCCACTCCTGGAATGGGGTCCAAATAACTGGGGGATAGTATGAATCCTCCCCCCGAAATTCTATAGCTCAATATATTGGCGGTATCTCCAGTTGTATTATTACCAATAATTGAGTGGCTAGAAGCACTCGAGGATAATCCCGGGCATCCTAAAAAAACGAGAAGTACAATTTTATTCCGAATGAACATTGTTTAAGTATTCTGAAAGGTTAACGTATTTACATTAAAAATATTGGCGAGTTAAAACAACTGTTCAATGGTTCGCATGGGAAGGAACATTTTTCCGCTATGAGGTAATTTAATAAAACCATATTTTCTATAAAACAATTCTGCTTCTAAATCTATGGGATCCACAATTACTGCAAAAGAACCCAATAGCACAGACAGTTCGAAACATCGTTTTAATGCATCTACCAAAAGTAGTTTCCCCAGTCCTTTTCCTTGAAAATCAGAATCTATTGCTAGTCTTCCAATCAATGTAGTTGGGATTGCATTGTATGACGGAGGCAACTTTTTTCTTAGTTCGAATGGAATCCAATCGGCATGTATACTGTTATTTGCCAACGTATAGTATCCTTGAATTCGGTTTATAGAATGTTCATTTAGTACATAACACACAGCTAATTTTCGTTTCAAGTCTTGGCCTGCTTGCTTGTGCAAGTAATTATCAAGTAAATATTTACCACATGAAAAACTTGATTTGTTGTGATTGGAGCCCAACAGTTCTGTAAAAAACTCGTTACCCATTCAATTCCTTGTAATCGCTAACTGCTTTCAACAATGCTTCATTGGGTGCGGGTGGATTGGTTAGAGCATTGAAAAACAATTCCTGATCTTGTTTACTCTGGAGAATTTGTTCGTGTTTTGAAATAATCTCGTTTGCTTTTTCATTAACGGCATACACAACAAAATCGGTCAGATTCCTAAATCCACCCAAGTTAGCCGCTCGTTCGAAATGGATTTTTTGTTCCTTGGACAAACGGGTATCAAACCGGGCATCTTTGAGATCGTAATTGGTTGGTTTGGTTGTCTTCATCAAATGCAAATGTACGTAAATTAAACGTACAAAAAATCCATTTGTAGAGATGAAATACTAAATTTTCCGTATACTGATAGGTAATTATAAGTGAAACTACATATGGCATAAAACGGATACACCGTTCCCTTTCTCCATAAAATAAATACCAGAATTCAAATTGATTGGAACTTTCTTTGAACCATACACAATATCCCCTTTCAATGAATAGTTGGACGTTGATTCAAAAGACGACCACCAATATCCAGTGGAATCAAATTGGAAAAATTCAATTCTATCTATTTTAAGAAAATGTTGTATCGATGCTGTAATTAAATCTACTCGACGGCAACCCGGCAAGTTCAAGCCCTCCGCATTCCTAACCTTCTGAAGTAACACATCGCCTTGTAGCATTGTAACATTTTCAGGGACCAATCCTCTAGGATCAGTAAATGCATACCAGTTATACAGCCGTCCGTAATTACTTTCATTCTCTGGATTACCGTTGCTGTGGCACCATGCCGGTTTTTGCTGTCGAGCGGCATCCAACCATTCTTCATCACTCTCGCAACAGGGAATTTCTTCCCCATTGCGAAAATGTCCAACAGATAAATTAAATAGCTTCATTCTGCAGAGCTTCTGTAGAAATTAATTGCCTCAATGCATCCAATTTCACCGAATCCAGGACCTCCCATGGGTAAGAGTTTTTGCTGAAATGTCCGTAAGACGCTGTAGGAAAATAAATCGGTCGTTTCAATCCAAAAGCCTCAATGATTGCTTGGGGTTTCACTGGAAATAGTTGGTAAATGATTTGTTGCAAATCGGATAAATCACATCGATGCGTTCCAAATGAATCAATGTAAATGGACGTAGGATCCGCTAAACCAATGGCGTAGGATAATTGTACGGTGCATTTTCTAACCAAGCCCGATGCTACCAAGTGTTTGGCAATATATCGAGCCGCATAGGCTGCACTCCTATCTACTTTACTTGGATCTTTTCCAGAAAACGCACCCCCGCCGTGTGGGCAACTCCCACCGTAGGTATCCACCACTATTTTTCGCCCGGTGAGGCCGGTATCGCCGTGAGGACCGCCAATTAAAAAACTCCCGGAAGGATTAATGATGTACTCCGGTTGCTTTATCAAAATCCATTCTTGGAGTAAAGGTTCTAACACATAATGTATGACTGCGGCACGCAGGGTTAGCTGATCAACCGATTCATCGTGTTGGGTAGAGACCACCACTTTATCAACCGACACCGGCCCATAGCGATTGTAAGTAATGGTCACCTGGGCCTTGGCATCTGGTCTCAACCAAGGAAGTACTTGTTGTTCACGAAGCTCATGCAATTTTTGCACGATTTGATGCGACAAACTAATAGCCAAGGGATTAAAATCAGGTGTATCGTTGCAGGCATGTCCGAACATAATCCCTTGATCACCCGCGCCACCATCGATAACGGAGTTATGGATTTCTGGGCTTTGAGTGTGGATTACATTTTCGATTTGGGCGGTGTGCCAGTTGAAGCCTACGGAGTTGTTGTTGTAGCCGATTTTTTCCAGAACTTGTTGTGCAACTGCGATGGCGTCTACTTTCGCTGAGGAGGTTACCTCTCCAGCAATCAGGAGCTTTTGCGTTGTAATCAGACATTCGCAGGCCACTTTGGACTCAGGGTCTTGGGTTAAGTAGGCATCTAAAATTGCGTCCGAAATTTGATCGGCTACCTTATCTGGATGTCCGGCCGAAACGGACTCACTGGTAAACTGGTAGTTGTGATTTGTTGTTTTGTAGGTGTCTACTGTTGCTGACCCGATGGTGTTTTGATTGCTGTAATTGCTCATTGTATTTGGTTTTTATGATGTTTCGATGAACATCACGAAGACTCCGACGTGAATGAAGCAAACGAACCAAAAACAGAATAATAACAGCCCCAAATGAAAGTTCTAGCACTGGAAATTCAGTGACAAACCTATTTTGAATGTTAATGAATTGAATCATTTCCCTTTGTTTTTGACGTGTTGTCCGCATCATTTTACCACCGTAGCAGGGTTAATGCTCGGTTGGTGACTTTTTGGGTCTCGTGATACTGCTGCAAATATACTATCGGCAATGAATACCTGGCAATGTTTTTTTGATTTTTTAGATTTTCGAAATGGGAATCTACGGAATAATGACCGATTGATTTACTTCCAACTTTTCGATGTTTTTACTTCTGCTATTAAAAGGATCTAACGGCGTCCAATTTTCTGAATAATAAAAGGAAGCAGTTTTGCCAATCAATCCTTTGAGTTCTGCCAATGAAAACTGATCAAAACCCCTATTTAGATAAAAGGTGGTTTGGCTGTTTTCAATTTTAAATACTGCGTCTTTTACTCCTCCTTCGTAGATGGCAACTATTTTACCATCAACTCGTTTTTGGCTATTGGATAATGAAATTGGCTTGAATGCCGCAAACACAAACGCCATAAACAGGCATGCTACAGAAATGATAATTTTTCTTTTCATTGTTGTTTA
>CAZKOM010000119.1:0-5123 GCA_964554385.1 uncultured Flavobacteriaceae bacterium
TAGTTACCCCCATTCCATTGGCTGAACTAAATGCTTTGTCCTTGCTAGAATTACTAGCATAGGCTTTATTATTACTTGTTTGACCAATAGATCCATTGGCTGTGGCAAAACTAGTATTTCTATTAAAGAAATTACTAGCCAACTGAGCTTTAGACGCCGAATCGCAGGATGGTAACGATGTTATAATAAATTCCGTACGTCGATTCACTAAATGCTCTTCCTCCGCACAAACCACGTTGTCTGCGCAGCGATTTAACAATTTAGTTTCACCATACCCTCTATAGGTAATTCGAGCAGGCGAAATTCCCGCCAAAACCATATAATTAAAAGCCGCTTTTGCCCTGTTTTGAGACAATGTTTGATTATATTGTGCCGATGCACGAGAATCGGTGTGGGAACCCAATTCAATAGTAAGTCCTGGATTGTTATTCAAAACTTCTACCACTTTATTCAACTCCAGTTTGCTTGCATCCGTTAATTGGAATGAATTTCGTTCGTAATATATATTGTCTAAATTAAAAATCTTCGTAAGGTTATCTCCCAGTTTAAATGGAATATACGTTAGTTTATAACTTTCTTTAGACTTCGAGGAATCCAATATGAAAACCTTACCCTGATACGAATACCCACAAGGTTTAGCGTTGATGGATAGTCTTTGAGTACTTGGTTCAATTGGAACTAATATCCTACCCGAATTGTCAGTTTTATACATTTGTTCTCTGCCCAAATTTGGATCTAAAGCCACATACACATTCGCATCGGCCAAAGGCTGTTTTGTTAATGAGTCGAAAAGGGTAATTACAACCGGCTTCTTTCCAGCTTCAGGCGAATTTTTAGCAATAAATTCATTTTCGTCCAACTTATTTTTCTTGGTCTGAGTTAACAACCTAGGGGTACGCTTAGAATCTTTTACTAGGGTAAACTGATAAATATCGTCTTTGCCGAATCCGCCATCCCGGTTACTGCTGAAAAGTCCTGTAGAATCAGACAACCACAACACACCATAATCATCAAAAATCGTGTTGAATGCGTCTTCACGAGTGATTATTGAATCCTGTTGTACCGAAAAAACATCCAAACCTCCAATTCCTGCAAATCCGTTAGAACTGAAGTACAACTTGTTTTTATATATGTAAGGGAATACCTCATCCAAGGGTGTGTTCACTGTGCCCGGAAGCGCCTCTGCCGATGACCAATGTCCATTATCGAACTTGATCTTATAGATATCAAATCCTCGACTGGGACCCGCCATATTCGAAGAAAAATACAGCTCATTGGTTTCATTATTGAAATATGGATGTTGCACAGAATACGTACTTCCGTTTATTTCCATCGGTTTCAAGGCCGACCATTTCCCGTTCACTCGTTGACTCCAAAAAATACCTAAATGGAATACATTGGTTTTCTTACTGATATTACGGGTTATAAATACTAATCCTTTTTCAGCAGATAAAAATATGGGTCCGTCATGCAAATCGGAGTTAATTCCACGGGGTTTCTCGTCGGATTTCCATTCATCAATATCCTTAACATCACAGCCATTAACCGAATATACGTTGTAAAATGGTTGCCGATTATAATCGTACTGTTCCGTTCTACTGAGAGGGTTGGTTCGAGAAGATACGAATAGTAACGTATTGCCAATTATGGTTGGTGAGAAATCTTCAAACTCCTTAGAATTAAAACAAGCAGCATTGTATTTCACGGAATCCAAAGCCACTAATATTTCATCCTTATAGCCTAAAATTCCATTTTCAATCTGCTGATTGAGGTAAAAGTCCACAATGGAATCATGCAGTTCAGGAGCCACAACGGCAGTGGATGTAATGAAATTATAAATATCTCGGGGCGCTTGCAATTCCATCAAACGATGAAATTTTTGATATTCATTAAATGCTTTTTGAAAATTACCCATTGCAAATAAAGTTCTTGCATATTCTAAGTCCTTGATTTCACTGAGTTGTGTAGTGTTTTTTTCAAATTGCGAAATGGCCTTGTTATACCGCATTTTCTCTTTAAACGGTTGGGCATCTTTATTCCACTGTGCTCCAACAGATTGGGCTAAAAAAGTAAATAAAACAAAAAATAAAACTCTCATTACTAATTAAAATATCTTGGCGTTAAAACTCTCTTATTATCGATGGAACCGGTTGTAAAACGAAGGGCTATCTCGTTGGACATAAAACTGACGCGTTTTATCACCGAAGTAGGATATTCATAGGAATAGCCTAAATACAAACTGGGACTAATTTTATAACCAAAAATCAGACCTATTGCATCACCGCCACGAACCATTAATCCCATATCCAGTGCTCGCTTTACAGTAACCATGGCGTTTACATCCAAACTTACCGGTGCATCCGGTGAAAAATTGATATTTACCGATGGTCGAAATGTAACTTCTTCGTTTATCCGCTTATTCCAGCCGCCATATAAAAAGGTGTGATTTACATCTTTAAAGGCAGAAACATTCTGAATACTTCCAAAAGAATATCTTAGCAACCTAGGCATTGAAATTCCGGCAAAGAAATTCTCACCCGATAATAAAAATCCTAGACCGGGATTGATCCGAAATCCTGTGTTCAAATTGGTTTTAAATGCTGGATCGTTTTGATCTACAATTTGTCTATTTGTTAAATCAACCCGATGATTAATGATACCCAATCTAAGTCCAGAGGAAAGTTTTAGTTTGTTTGAAATTCGTACGTGATATCCATAATCCAAACCCAAATAAAAATCCGAAACCGGTCCTAATTTATCGGAAATCACAGTAGCACCGAATCCCACATTTTGTTTATAGGGTGTATTAAAACTAAGGGTATTGGTATTCGGAGCCCCTTCTATTCCACTCCACTGCCATCGACTCAAACCAGAAATCTGAGGCGATACAGTAGTCCCAGCTTGTGCAGGATTTAAAGCCAAAGCATTAAATCGATACATACCATACATGGGTTCTATTTGAGCCATAGCACTACGTATTATGCAAACGCTTATTATTGCGATTAGAGCTTTTTTCATTGTTTATTGAGTAATACGATTAATATAAATATTTCCAGAAAGTGGTTTAGCGCCGTTGCCTAAATCAAGCACATAGTAGTAAGTTCCATCTGGCACTCTGCCATCAATTGGAACAGTGAATACATCCGAAGAAACCATTCCATCCCAGTTATTGGTGTAATTATCCGCCTGATAGACAATATTTCCCCACCGATTCAGTATAGTTAATCGATTGTTTTTGTAGTACTGAATCCCTGGAATTACAAAGAAATCATTCAGCCCGTCACCGTTAGGTGAGAAACCGTCTGGAATTCTTAGAGTGCACGGATCGGTATCTCGATAATTAGGAATACCATCGTCATCACAATCTTCAAATTGTTCAAAATTATCCGGCTTACCGTCATTATCTGAGTCCAGATCTCTGTAATCTGGTGTGCCATCGTTATCAGAATCCAATGGATCGGTTCCGGTGCCACGTTCTTCTCCATCGGTAATTCCGTCATTATCCGAATCCAAATCCCTGTAATCGGGGGTTCCATCTCCATCCGTGTCCAAGGGATTGGTAGGGTCAGTACCTACTTCGTCGTTGTCATTTATACCGTCATTGTCCGAATCTGTATCTCGATAATCAGGAGTTCCATCACCGTCCGTGTCCAGCGGTTTATTTGGATTGGCACCGCGTTCTTCCGCATCAAAAATACCGTCGTTATCCGAGTCCAAATCTCTGTAATCGGGGGTACCATCTCCATCTGTATCCAAGGGATTAGATCCAATTGGTCCCCGTTCTTCAGAATCCAAAATGCCATCGTTATCGGAATCCAAATCTCGATAATCAGGGATACCATCTTTATCTGTATCTAACGGATTATTGGGATCCGATCCCTTTTCTTGTGCATCAGGGATTCCATCGTTATCGGAGTCTGTATCACGGTAATCGGGAGTTCCATCACCATCGGTATCAACAGGATTGTTGGGGTCATTCCCTTTTTCAACAGCATCGGGAATACCGTCATTGTCTGAATCTATTTCTTGGAAATCGGGAATGCCATCGTTATCGGAATCCAAAGGATTTGACCCATCCGGTCCTTTTTCAACCGAATCTGGAATACCGTCATTGTCGGAGTCTAGATCTAGGTAGTCAGGGATCTTATCTCCATCCGTATCTACAGGATTGCTACCGTCTGCACCTTTTTCAACTGAATCCGGAATGCCGTCGTTATCCGAATCTAAATCTAAGTAATCCGGCGTCTTATCGCCATCTGTATCTACGGGATTATTACCATCGGCGCCCTTTTCCACTGAATCTGGAATGCCGTCGTTATCGGAGTCTAGATCTAAGTAGTCAGGCGTCTTATCACCGTCCGTATCTACAGGGTTATTGCCGTCGATGCCCTTCTCCACCGAATCTGGAATGCCGTCGTTATCGGAGTCTAGATCTAAGTAATCAGGCGTCTTATCGCCATCCGTGTCAACGGGGTTATTGCCATCGGCGCCCTTTTCTACCGTATCTGGAATACCATCGTTATCCGAGTCTAGATCTAAGTAATCCGGCGTCTTATCGCCATCTGTGTCAACGGGGTTATTGCCATCGGCGCCCTTTTCCACTGAATCTGGAATGCCGTCGTTATCGGAGTCTAGATCTAAGTAGTCAGGAGTTTTATCGCCATCCGTGTCTACTGGATTATTACCATCGGCGCCCTTCTCTACCGTATCCGGAATACCGTCATTATCCGAATCCAAATCTAAGTAGTCAGGAGTCTTATCTCCATCCGTGTCTACTGGATTATTACCATCGGCGCCCTTCTCTACCGTATCCGGAATACCGTCATTATCCGAATCCAAATCTAAGTAGTCAGGAGTCTTATCTCCATCCGTGTCTACTGGATTGTTGCCGTCTGCACCCTTCTCAACCGTATCAGGAATGCCATCGTTATCGGAGTCTAGATCTAAGTAGTCAGGAGTTTTATCGCCATCCGTATCTACTGGATTATTACCATCGGCGCCCTTCTCTACCGTATCCGGAATACCGTCATTATCCGAATCCAAATCTAAGTAGTCAGGAGTCTTATCTCCATCCGTGTCTACTGGATTATTACCATCGGCGCCCTTCTCTACCGTATCCGGAA
>CAZKOM010000120.1:0-5007 GCA_964554385.1 uncultured Flavobacteriaceae bacterium
GGAGTGTTTACAGCGAATGAAGACACTAATCTTCTGGCGAGTTCCGGTTCTCATCAACACCCATCGATTCAATTACATGGGAGGTATCGATGTAGATCATCGAGCCCATGGGTTAACTGAGTTAACCCGATTAATTGCTTCCATTCGAAAGCAATGGCCGGAAGCCCGGTTTATAGGAACGAAAGAATTTGTGAATTATCTGTGATAAATATCTGTCCAAATATTTGTGTTTAATACAGTGCCCACCTTTTATGATAACCATAGGCCCAATTATTTGTGCTAACTAAGGTACCCGTGGATTGCATTAACCATGATGCCCACTGTTTGCGCTTGATATGTAACCCACTGGTTCCGCAGACCAAAGAATCCATTTTTTGACCTAGGTATCGAATCCAAAAATAGAATTTAATGAAATTTTTAAACCCGTTTATTGAGCAATTAAAACCCTATCAGGTTGCTAGTCATAAAGTTTGGGAAGTAAGTGATAGTGAGCGAAACGATTTATTAAAATTGGATTGGAATGAGGGTAGTATTGCACCCTCACCCAAGGTGAAGGAAGAATTGGTACGATTGGTTTCGGATGAATCGTTGTATCGATTGTATCCCCCTACCTACAGTGAGCGTTTGATGCAATTGTTGAGTGATTATACTGAATTGCCCGAAGCAAACATTCAGTATTTTGGAAGTTCTGACAGTTTGCAAGAGTATGTAAGTCGGGCGGTTTTGTATCAAGGAGATCGAGTTTTGGTTGTGGGTCCAACGTATGATAATTTTCGGTTAAGTGCGGAGGCGCAAGGAGCGAATTTGACATTTTTGGAAATGGATGCTCCATTTGATTTTAACTCGGTTGAAATTACACATAGGATAGCGAGTTTAAGGGAAGAATCTGAGGGGTTAAAAATGGTTTATTTATGCAACCCCAATAACCCAACGGGTAGCGGTATGTCGGAAAATGCCTTGCTTGGACTGATTGAATCGTACCCTGAAGTTTTATTTTTTATCGATGAGGCGTATTTTGAATTTGGCGGGGTTACTGTTTCGAAGTATGTTACTCGACTTTCTAATTTATTGGTAAGTAGAACGTTTTCAAAGGCGTTTTGTCTGGCTGGTTTTCGAATCGGCTATTTGATGGGGGATGCGGATTTGGTGGCAGGTATATCTAAGATTCGGAACTCTAAAAGCATTACTGTTTTTGCGCAAGCGGCGGCGTGTATGGCATTGGAGGATATTGAATACATGCGGAATTACGTGGGAGAGGTAACTTCGGCAAGGAAGGTATTTCAACAATTTTTAATGGGGTATCCGGAAAAAGTTGTACCGTTTTCCAGCACTGGAAATTTTGTATTGATGCGTTTTCAATCGGCCGAAATCAAAGAATCGGTTTTGACGCATTTAAGTCAGCAAGGGATTTTTGTCCGAAATCTAACCCACAGCAAGAAGTTGGATAATTGCTTGCGAATTTCTATTGGAACACGGGATCAAATGCAGCGAGTGATGGAGGCATTTACCGCTCTTTGGGATTAACTGTATTTAATGAATAAAACCAAAATTGCATTTTTCGACGTTTGTGAGACGCTGATTTCCTTTCAAACGGCGGATGCATTCGTTGATTATATTCGTGATAATACGGATGACGATGTGGTTCGGGGCAGAATGCTGCGTAGAGAGCGTTGGTTGGATGTATTGAAAAGAATCCAAGTTGTTCGAGTTTGTGACAAGTTTTTACCGGGTTTAAAACTTGAAAAACGGATGAAATTGTGGCAATTGGAAGGATTGAAAGAAGTGTATTTACTCACTATGGGGCAGCATTATGTGGAAGATATTTTGCGGTACACGGAGATTAAATTGGTGGTAAATGCAATGCAGCAATTGATGTTGGAGGGGTATGAGGTTATCTTGGTGTCTGCGGGTTACGATGTGTATCTTCAATTTTTGGGTGGCTTGTACGGAGTGCCTGTGATAGCTACAGAATTGGAGTTCGACAATGGTATTTGTACGGGAAAATGGGTGGGTAGCGATTGTTATGGACAAGAAAAAGTTCGAAGAATTTGTCAATATTTTGGTGCTAGTTGTGAGCAACTCGATGGATTACAAAATTCAATTGCATATAGCGATAGCGAATCGGATATGCCGATGTTGAATTTGTGTAAACGAAAAGTTGCTGTAATTCATGGAAATAGGTACAATTGGGGCGAATCCAATGGTTGTGAAGTAGTTCTGGTGTAATTGGGATTGATTAATAACGATTTAATTTTTAGGATAGATTTAGGGTTACGAAAGTTTAAATACTTTTTTGTCAATCAATTGTGGAGTGATAAGACGTTATTGCGCAGGCAGTTTCGAAAGTACCAGGGTTATGCTTTGGATTTGGACAACCCAAAAACCTTGAACGAAAAATTGCAGTGGATTAAACTGCACGATCGTAGGCCTTTTCAACAGGTTTTGGCCGATAAAATTGGAGTTAGAAACTATATCGAGAAACATTTGGGATCTGATTTGTTGGTTCCATTGTTGTTTCGCACAACGGATTATCGGCAATTGGT
This sequence comes from uncultured Flavobacteriaceae bacterium, assembly GCA_964554385.1. GTDB lineage: Bacteria > Bacteroidota > Bacteroidia > NS11-12g > UBA955 > JAGKXC01. The sequence continues at coordinate 2,544 of CAZKOM010000120.1, forward strand.
TCCTGAGAATTTACCTGATAAACCGTTTATTATCAAGTTGAATCACGATTCGGGCAGTTTCGTAATTGTTCGGGATAAAAGTACGGTGGATTGGGAGGCCGTGAGGAGGAAATTTCGATTTGGAATGGCTTGGAATTATTACTGGAGTGAGCGGGAGTGGCAGTATAAGGGAATCGTGCCGGAGATTTTGGTGGAGGAATTGCTGGTTTGTAGCGATGGTAGTATACCCAATGATTACAAGATAAACTGTGTGGGTGGCGAAGTGGGCTTTGTGTATGTGGCGGTGGATCGAGAAGGTAAAAACAAGCGCAATATTTACGATGCGCAATGGAATCCACTGTCATTCACGTGGGGTAAATACTATAAGGATCATGTTAATTTTCGGGGGGAAGAAGTGGATGCGCCTTCAACATTGGGAAGGATGTTGGAAATATCGAAGCGGGTTGCGCAGCTGTTCCCGTATGTTCGGGTAGACTTTTACGATGTGGATGGAAGGCTGTATTTGGGTGAAATTACTCAATGTCAGGGTGGAGGCTATGATCAATTCTTGCCGTTTTCTTGGGATTTATATTGGGGTGAGAAAATGCCACTTTCTATGATAGAAAGGGATTTTGAAATTTGAACATGGAGTTCGAGGAAGAGATAGGGGTGAATAATAACGATACTGGGGCGGATGCAGAAAGGTTGGAAGTAGTTGGATTGAAAGCAGAAGGATTGGAGGCGGGCAGTTTGGACGAATTGAATAGTGATGCTTTGGGTGGAATGCAGGACGAAATCCGTGCCACTACTTTTCCAAAAACGGCGATTATCGTTCCGTATTTTGGAAAGTTTCCGTCGTATTTTGGGTTGTGGTTACGCAGTTGTGCTATTAATCCTGAAATAGATTGGTTACTGGTAACGGATATTGAATCGGATTACACATTTCCAGTAAATGTCCGTCTTGTTTCTCGAGATTTTGCATCCGTGGTACGTAGAATTCAAGAGGTACTGGGTAGCGATGTTGTGGTTCCTGTACCCCATAAACTATGCGATTATAAGGTTTTTTATGGATTGATATTCAATGACTTACTTGTTGATTATCCGTATTGGGGGTATTGTGATGTTGACGTGATTTTTGGCAAGTTGGCGTCGTTTTTAACTAATGATATTCTTGAAAGTCATGATAAACTTTTTGGGTTAGGTCATTTTTGTTTGATGCCGAATACGGAGCGGGTGTTGGATGTAATTCGCGGTGCTGCAGAAATTGAGGCAGTGAGAACTAATGTGTTGCAGAATCCAAGGACTACTTTGTTTGACGAGTGGTACGGCACGGTGAATATTAACACGTTGTTTGAAGAAAAAGGACTTGGGATCTATGAAGATCCCGGAGTTATTGCGGATTTATATTCCAGTTCAGATCATTTTAACCGATCGTTTTGGGATAAAACCAAACAGGGCGGTCGTGTTGAAATAGAGAATAATTTATTGGTTTGGAATGAAACTTCTGGATTAACCCGGTATTGGGTGAATGGAAATGAAATACTTAGTGAATCGGTAATGTATGTGCATTTGAAGGAGCGTATTATGCCGATTTCTGAGGATTTATTGGACAATACGTCGTTAGGTGTTTTGGAATTTCCAACCCTACGTTGTTTTGGAATTTTTCCTTCAGGATTTCAACGTTGGGAATCTCATCGGGTTCCCAGGTTGCAGGATTTTAAGGATTTTAGCGAAGGATTTTGGAAATATGCCAAGCGCCGTGGCAAACGAAAATGGCGCAATGGGTTGTATTTGTTGAAGATGCGATTAGGAATACAGCCGTAAAGGATATGTGCGGAATAGCGGGCTACTCGATATTAAAAAATGAACGGCAAACAGGTGTGATTGTGCCGGACATAGCACTTGATAAATCGTCGGACATAGTGCCGGACACTGCTTTGGATAAGACGTTGGATAATGTGGCCGATATGCTGGTGGATAAAGCGGTGGAAATTCAGGTGGATAAGCCAGCGTTATTGTCGGCAATGGCCAACGCCATGATACAACGCGGACCGGATGCGGAGGGTTTTTGGAACGATGAACGCGTAGGTTTGGCCCATAGACGATTGAGTATTTTGGATTTATCTACCGGTCAGCAACCCATGGTTTCGGGCGACTTGGTAGTAGTGTTTAACGGAGAGATTTATAATTTTCTGTCTGTTCGGCGAGAGCTGGAAGAGGTGGGGGTGCGCTTTGGCACCGCGTCTGATACGGAGGTTTTGTTATTGGGGTATCGGCAGTGGGGAATAGATCTGTTGTTACAGAAGTTGGAAGGCATGTTTGCGTTTGCCCTGTACGATGCTTCCAATGGTATATTGGTGATTGCTCGGGATCGATTTGGAGAGAAGCCCTTGTACTACGGAGAACAAGGGGGAGTTTTTTATTTCGGATCGGAAATTAAGTCGTTGAAAGCCATCGGCCTAGGAAAAAAAATCGACAAACAAGC
>CAZKOM010000121.1:0-4882 GCA_964554385.1 uncultured Flavobacteriaceae bacterium
ATGGGATGGTTGATTTACCATCGGGGAAAATGAAAAGCAGAGAAGGTACAGTTGTGGATGCCGATGATCTTATTCAAGAAATGATCAATGAAGCCAAAACAAAAACCGAAGAACTCGGAAAAACAGACGGCTTAGCTGAAACAGAATTACAGCAATTGTATCACGCATTGGGTCTGAGCGCACTTAAATTCTACATACTGAAAGTAGATCCTAAAAAACGAATGCTCTTTAATCCGCAAGAAAGTATTGATTTTCAAGGTGATACCGGACCCTTCGTCCAATATACTTACGCGAGAATCAAATCCATTCTCCGTAAAGCACCCGCCATGGATCAATGGTCTACACCGGCCTCAACAACCCAAAATTCCTCTTCATTACTTCCGGTAGAATTAGAAACCATTCAAACTTTATATCGCTATCCAGAAGTATTAGCTGAAGCCTGCAATGCTTATTCCCCCGCCGATATATGCAGCTATAGTTTAGATTTGGCAAAAGCATTCAACCGACTGTACAATGAAGTAAGTATTCTAAATGAACCCAATGAAGCTGCCAAAATTAATCGATTGAAAATTGCAAGCTTCACAGCAAATACGCTAAAACACTCGCTCTCCTTGTTGGGCATTGATGTAGTTGAACGAATGTAACCCACTGCCGTTAAACCTTTGGGATTATTTTGCGTCTACCAAACAACTGAAGCATGAAAAACTCTTGTTTAGACACAAAATCACCCCGAAATCATATCAAGTTCCCCTACGTTTCCATTGCACGCGGGGTTATGTTGTGCATTGCATTATTTTTCTGCGTACCAGGTAAATCACAATCCCTGTATTACCCTCCTATCACAGGGAATACATGGGATACGATCAGTCCAAGTCAATTAGGATGGTGTCAATCGCGTATCGATTCTCTCTATAATTATCTTGAAAACAAAAACACAAAAGCCTTTATCCTTTTAAAGGATGGTAAAATAGTTTTAGAAAAATACTTTGGTAGCTTTCGTCAAGATTCTTCTTGGTATTGGGCTAGCGCAGGCAAAACATTAACTGCATTTACCGTTGGCATTGCTCAAAAACAAGGCAACTTAAATATCAACGAACCATCCAATAAATATTTGGGAAATGGCTGGTCTTCTCTTAGTAAACCCCAAGAAGATTCTATCAAAATTTGGAATCATCTCACCATGACAACCGGTCTGGATGACGCAGTTTCCAACCTTGATTGTACCGATCCAAGTTGCCTTCTATACAAAGCAAAACCAGGAACACGTTGGTCTTATCACAACGCTCCCTATACTCTTTTAGATAAGGTTATTGAAAACAGTACAGGCAAAACACTCAATACGTTTATCGCCCAAAACATATCGGCAAAAACAGGAATAAAAGGCTTGTTTCTAAAGTTAGAATATAACAATGTCTTTTTCTCTACTCCAAGAAGTATGGCTCGCTTTGGTCTTTTATTACTATCGAAAGGTTCGTGGAACGGAACGAAAATATTAGATGACACCCAGTATTTTAATCAACAAACGAATACAAGTCAACTATTGAACAAGAGTTATGGATATCTAACATGGCTCAATGGCAAACAATCGTTTATGTTGCCTTCCTTACAATATCAATTCCCGGGTAGTATTTGTACTAATGCACCGAATGATATGTATGCAGCGTTAGGCAAAAATGGACAAATTATAAATGTTGTTCCCAGCAGTAATTTGGTATTCATCCGAATGGGAAATGCTCCAGATAACAATCCCGCTGGCGCTATTTCCGTAGCCTTGAATGATGACATTTGGAAATACATCAAATTGTTATTGTGCAATTCTAATACAATTCGAGCAATCGAAAATGAAAACAAACCCTTGATTTCAGTACATCCCAATCCAATTTCCAACAATCAACTACTTACAATTTCTTTATCTTCGGCAGCAGTTGTTGCAAACAACAATTCCCAATTAACTATTCAAATTGCCGATAATCAAGGAAGAGTGCTTTTCAACGAGTTCTCAAATACTAACAATAGAGAAACCAATAAAGATACGAATAGCAATATTGCTAACGAAATCAATGGCGAATCTCATAGCAAAACTGGTAAAGAAGCTTCAAGGATAGCTAGTAATGTTTCTAATGGAGAAGCTAATAAAGAAGTCTTTCAAGAGATAACCATTCAACTTCCCTCGTTATCGCCCGGTACTTATTACATCTCTATCCATGAAAATAATCGAAGATTACATCAGCAATTGCTGTGCATTACACCCTAACCGCTACTTTTTCTCCAATCCTAATTTTACCAGAACCACCGCTTCTTTTTTACCATTGGTAAAACCGTTGTTGTGGTAGGAATTCCCATACCAATATTGCATGGATTCATAGACAGACTTGATTAATTCAGCGTTCTCACCTGTTGGATTAATATTGAAAACATCCTGTTGGGTCCAAGTATTGGTGGCATCTAAAAACGTTCCATTTACTACAGTGAAATTGTGCTTATATCTAAGTTTCCAAGCCGCTGGCATAGCAACCTTAACCTCATTAATAATTACCGAATCCCAAATCGTTTTTACTTGAACTTGCTGATATTTATCGTTAGACGTAGTAAAATATTGCATGGGTAACGTTTGATAGGTTTCTCTTTGGCAATTCTCATCCAACTTTAATTGAAATAAATGCGTGTACTGATGCCCCTCATCGGTAATTACATCAATTTTATTTCCTGGATTTTCGTGCGTCATCTTATAGAACATTTCCAATTGCAACCAATATCCCCCTTGAATTGGCACCAATGCCTGAGGCGAAAACTCGTATTCTATAGGAAATTTCTCACCTCGCTGATTCTTGCCAGGTTTAAAATCTCCCAAATGTTTTTTATCTCCGGGTGGTGTATACTGATAAAATCCTTTTAGTTCTCTAAAATCCATAAAACTAGAAACCTGCATTCCATTTCGATCGCAAACTCCAATGTACATACCATATTGCTTGAGTTCTTCACCCATGGTATACGTTCCCATAACTGCATATTTGTCCAAGCCCATCGCATGGACTTTCATGGTTAAGAACGACAAATTACCCGCATATTGCTTATCAAAATTAATAACCTGAATAATTCCGCCATCCTTATTTACGCGGTACAAGAAATATTTTTTAGGTCGATGTTTTTTATCGTCGATGGTTTTAGGTACCTGCATTTCTCCACGAACTACCGCTAGAAAATCATCCGAACCAGCTATGGGAGCAACGGTTACCAGCTCTGAGTACAGTTTATTTTCAATTCCCGCGATATTTAAAGTGATCGCTTTTGCCTGACCATTTCTCCAATTCAACCGTAGCAACACGATATCCGCTGATTCCGTGGTTAATTCCATGTAAACATAACTTCCAAAAGCATAGAATTTCCTAAATCTTCTAATTTTCTTTCCTGCTAAATCAAACTGCCCGCGAATATTGGAAATCTTCACGCTCTTACCGGAAGAGTAAATGTTTCTTAAGGCAAAGACACCCGATTTTTCGATATACATGTGATGGTAAGCACCATCGGCATCCGATTCAAACCACTCCGGATTACTTTCGGTGAAAAACCCGGAAATCATCGTCTCTTCAAAATTTGCAATCTTTACCAAATTGGTATCGTAAACAGTGTAAAACTCTTTGTAATCGCTCACCTTCGGGCTCAATTTTGTTGTATGCATAACCAAGCCTGCCTGACCCAATGAAAAGACCGTGTAAACATCATACCCTTTCGGCAAAGGTATTTTTTCCGCTTTTAAAAGTTTTATTTCGCCTGCCGTTTGACCCATCAATGGATGTGCCAATGCACCTAGACCACCCACAATTGTCAAAAAAACCAACTTAGAAAATCGTTGTCCTAATGATAAAATTTCGTTCACTTTTTGGATAATAAATTGAAGACAAAAATACTTTTCCTACTTCAAAAATAGACAACAAATTTGCATAAGATTATCTAATAATTCTTCTTGTCTATAACCGATTTACAAAGATTTTAGCACTATTTTAACCGGTTTGGATTTTCATCCACAAATGTAGACCCATCACTACGACCACCTGTTTTCCCCGAGGACCCCGGTTTTTTCTTGGAAGAATTAGAGGTTTTTGAAGATGAATTCAGTTGAATAATTTCCCCATCAACAGTTTTTAATAATTTAGAACCACCCATTCCTCCTTCATTTATACCGTCGCCTCCGCTATTGTCTATTAATGATCCAGTACCGGTTAGATTATAACCCGAATTTGATTTTTTATTTTTCCCAAATTCTCGGGGTTGGAACTGATAATAATGACAGACTGCGGCGGCTAATCCATCGGTAGCATCCAAGGTTTCGGGAAGTTCTTGAAAATTAAACTGCGCATGCAACATGCCGTATACTTGCTCTTTGGAAGCTGCTCCACTTCCTACTATCCTTTGCTTAATTGTCCGGGGTACATATTCAAAAACTGGGAGTCCTCTAGAAATCGCAGCAGCGATGGCCACTCCTTGTGCCCTGCCCAGCTTAAGCATACTCTGAACATTTTTACCAAAAAATGGTGCCTCAATTGCCACCTCGGTAACGTCGTACCCGTCAATTAAACCGCTAATCTTTTCGTAGATATGATGCAATTTCATTCCAGCATCGGTGATTTTACCCAATTTCACCACCCCCATCCCCAATAACTTAGGACCATTTAATTCAATGGTAATCAATCCATAACCCAGTAAATTGGTCCCCGGATCTATCCCTAAAATCACCCGTTTTTTCTCCACCACACAAAGATGCTAAATTGGTGGTATAATCGGGGAAAATTCACGAAATTTGTAAAAATTTCAATATTATACATAAATTATGGCTTTTGATCTGGACTTAATCAAATCGGTTTATGCCGCAATGCCGGCCAAG
>CAZKOM010000122.1:0-4865 GCA_964554385.1 uncultured Flavobacteriaceae bacterium
ATCTAAAGGTAGTGTTACAGGAGTAGTATTTGAAGCCGTGAATCTACTAATTTCTTGACCATAATTCATGGTTCCGATATCTGTTACGGAGGCCGCTATTTTCCAAGCGTAATCTCTTATATTCACATCGGGAATTATCCATTTTTCGATAATTCCATCCACTTTATTTTTATTTCCACCCTCCAATAAAATTCCGATATCAAAACCAAATCCTCCTCCTAAAATCGAAGCTAAGGAAGGTAAAGAACCACTTAAAATTCCACTGGTAAATCGATCCATAAAACGTGGATCAGAATATGCAATTTGTATATTTGATTGATTAATTCTTATTGAATCTTTTCCGAAAGTCTGTATATCCGTACCCGTATTTATCATTGACATATGCCCCAATCCCATGAGGTATTTTGCAGTACCCCCAACTGCCATTCTAAATCCTCCGATATTAATAATATTTACGGATAAGCTACCGGATATTTCTTGATACGCATTTGCCTGAAAATTCAACGGGTAATTCGTCCCGCCTAAAACATTTTTTATATTCGCTGAATCAGATAAACTATTTACCCACTGGGCCATCGCAGGGTTCACATCTTTTATTGCCATGTTGGCACGTGTTCTTATTCCATAGCCAAAAACGACTCTTCTGCCCAATCGTTTTGCATAGGAAGGTCCCCTCCATTCCATATTGATATTTCCCCAAGCACTACTCACTTCGCTATTAGCATTCAAATAAGATGGATTCCATGCCACTTTCCCTTTATCATTTTTATATTGATCGGGTACATTTCCTGTCGCCAACTTAAATAGTGGAAAGGGAGTTTCAATACTATAGTAGTTGTTATCCACGCTTAAAGCAAACGTACTCAAATTGGAATGCCTTCGATAAGCTAATGTAGTTAAATGAGCTGGATTGGAATATGCATTATGAATCCCAGAAAAGCTACTATTTTGTAAACCATACAATCCTTGTGCGGATACTTCTTGAGTTTCAAAACATATTAGTAAAACTGCAAATACAGATAAAAACTTTGAAAAAGAAAGGGTCTTCATAGCTATTCAAAGGTAATATAAAGCATAGGAATATAATACAATGGTCTTGTTTGGTATTAATCGATTATTAGAAAAAAGGAGAAAAAAAAGCCGACGTAATCGCCGGCTTTTTTATAGTGTCAATCTATTTTATATCGACACCCTATATACGATTTAAATTCTTATCTACTACGTTGTAGTTGAAAATGAATGATTTTTATTGAACTATCAACTTAGTGGACTGAGTTCCATTTGCTGTTTTTACAGCAACCATGTAAATACCAGCAGTTAAACTTGCATTCAATGAAACTGTATTTACACCTGCAGCAAAGTTTCTTACATCACCTGCAGCAACTACTTTACCGTTTAAGTCCATAATTTCAACATTACCTGAGGTAATATTTGCACTATTAAAAGAAACGTGAAAATTACTACCCATGTTAGCGGGGTTTGGATATACAGCCAAATTTTGAATTGGTTGAATGTCAGCAGTTTTCAAATTTTGTGTAGAAATATGAATGTCATAAGGTAAAAAGAAACCAGTATTGTAGGCAGTAGTTGGCAAGTAAGAACTCCATCCGTTTACAGTAGCACCAAATAATAATTGAGCATTGGTCCAGAACGCATTGTTTACACGGAATGGGCTGGTAATTTCCCAAAAATTATTTTCGATGTAGGCCATACGAACACCATATGAATTGATTTTTTTCGTTGTAGCAACATTATTCCAGTTGATAATGGTGTCTCCTAAATTAGCTCTAACCATAGGCTTAAACGCCAATGAGAAACAAGTGGTATTAATTCTAACATCCGTACCCGCTGAAGTTGACATAGATTTAATTCCAGGAACAACGTAACCTACGGATCCATACAATCTACCGTTAGCTAAATCGATACTATCTCTATCTTTTGAACCCAACAAGATATAGTCAGTCTTGATTGCTGATGTATTACGAAGTGAACCTTTCTGATAAGTAGATGTTTTTGGACTTCCGTTTATGTGATTCATGTTGTTGAAGGTAAATCCGCGGAACTGGATTCCTGTGAAATCAAAATATTCAACTACAACTGTATCAATAACTTCTGTCATAACACCACCTATATCGATAGAATCCAAATTGCGAACATAGTATTCAGTCCAAGCAATTGTATCTACTGTATATGGATTAAACTTGGTAAGAACCTCTTGACCTGTGCTTTGAAACAAAGAATCTTTGGGATCGAACATAGAACCTAGGACGTGAATTCCAATGCTACCATATTTACCATCTGTGTATACAAAACCAGCATTGGTATCTGGCATTACCCAGCGAACAAAAGTTGTGTATTCTTGACCTAACAATACACCTTCTTTGTAGGCATCCGTGTAACTATACCAAGAGCCATAATCTGTGCGGCGATTGGCTTTTTTGTTAAACTTAGATAATTCGGTAGCCTTCAAGCCTGGATTTTTCTCCACGGCTGGAATTGCAGGGGCTGACATTTGGGCAAATGCCGAAATAGTAGCAAACCCAGCAACCAAAAACGTAGTAAATTTCTTCATATAATTTTGATTTATTGCAAATATAGAGATTTTCTTAAAATAGAGATATTGGAAAATTCAAACAATTGTGCCATTTTTTGGTTATAAATCTCCCAAAATTGGTCTAATTATTACCTCCTCCATGACCGTATCCTGATTTATATCAAAAGCTGTATAACAAACATTAGCAACAGATTCCGGTGTCATGAATCGGTCGGGAGGCAAATCAACGCCCGCCCAAGAATCCGTTAAGGTGGCACCAGGCATCACCGAAGTAACGCGTATTCCTTTAGAAATCCCTTCCTTTCTAAGGGATTTGCTAAATCCTAATAACGCATGCTTAACCAAGGAATAAGTTCCACCTGCTTCATACGCTGTAATACTGGCTATACTACAAATGTTTATTACATGAGCTCTCGATGACTTGGATAACAACTTCCACATTGCTCGAGTAACATGGTATGCTGAACTCATGTTTACCTGCCATAAATATTCAAACTGACCACTGAATTCTTCCATCATTGGGCCTGGTAAAAACAACCCTGCATTATTTACCAATACATCCAAACCCAAATCTAGCTCAGAAAAACATTTTATAAATTGTTCAATTCCCTTTGTAGTTGATAAATCTGCAACAATGTAAACAACTCGAATTACAGGGTATTCCACTTGTAATTTTTGCTGTACTTCTTTTAGTGATTCTTCATTTCTGCCATGAAGAACCACATTGAACCCATTACTCGCAAATTTGATTGCGATGGCCTTCCCTATGCCTCTAGAACTACCTGTAATTAATGCAGTATACATTTAACTTAAAAGATAAGGCACCTCTAATCTGAACTCCGGTATTTTTACGGAAAATTGTTCCCCATCCAATCGTCTTTCAAATATGTAAAATCCAGACATTTTACCAAACGGGGAAGGCAACAAACAACTACTTGAGTACCTATGTTTTTCTCCAGGTTCTAAAACAGGTTGTTCCCCTACCACCCCTCTGCCTTCAACAATCCGTTGAGTTCCATGAGCGTCAATTATAATCCATTTCCGTGACAACAACTGAACGGTGAAATTTCCTTTATTTTCAATCTCAATATGATAATGGAAAATATATTGATCCAGCGAGGTCACCTTCTCAATAGAATGAAATTCGGAAATAACACTTACTAAAATATTGTTGGTAGTTTCAGCTGACACAACGATTAAACAAATTTTATTCGATATTGTTTAGTCGTCATCCTCATCATCACTACGACGTTTTCTCGGATTATCATCCTCTTCTTCTTCATTGGATGATTCTTCTTCTTCCTCCATTTCACTGTCTTTGGCCGAAGGTCTAACCAATGCATCCAAATCCTCTTCTGTTAGAATTTCTTTAGGTCTTGCTGATAATTTCACAAGATAAATTCTATCCTCAGTTTCCAATCGAACGGAAGTGACAATTTCACCTTTTGAATTTGGGAAACGAATAGTATGTCCGGCAACTCCGTTGGGATAAGTCTCGTCAAATAAGTCTAACAATTCTGGTGACAGCTTGCTGTAATCGATTGCAACTTTAGGTTTGTCCATTGGTCTAATTTTGTCCCTCAAAAAAACAATGAATTTTCCGATGTTTCAATTAGAATTTTCAGAATTTATCACAATATAATTAACCTCTGCTCAAACAACTATACACTCCAATGCGATGTCTAATTAAATCATTGAAAACTAACGGCTTGAAACACTGGATTCAACTCTTCCAATTGCTTTCCATTAATAAAAATCATAAAATATTGGGTATAATTAAGACTTTTGCACCCTGTGAACGCCGATTTTTTACTTACAACCAACAAAAATACCGCTCTGTTATTGGGTGCTGATCGCACAATTTGGTTACCAAATCATGAAATTCTGATTATTTCTGATTTACACATTGGCAAAACACAACATTTTAGAAAACATGGAATTCCCATACCATTGGAAGCAGCGAATAAAAACCTCGAACTGTTTAAAATTGCTGTTTTAAAACGAAAACCAAAAAAAATTGTCTTCCTTGGCGATTTGTTTCACAGCAGATTAAATTCAGAATGGTCCTTGTTTGTAAATATGATTATCTCGTTACGAGAAGAATTTGACTTTGACATTGTACTTACTATCGGTAATCATGATATCTTATCACCTCAAGATTATGCAGAAATTGAGGCTCTTTGCGTACCCTACTATGAGGTAAACGATCTCTATTTCATTCATGAGCCACCAGATGTCTATGTTTACAATGATAAACTTACTATTTGCGGACACTTACATCCGGGAGTTATTATAAAAGGCAAGGCGAGAA
>CAZKOM010000123.1:0-4706 GCA_964554385.1 uncultured Flavobacteriaceae bacterium
GATTAGTTACAATTTCTTCATCCTTATTTGCTCAGGCAGGTTTTGATGATGATGTTCAAGACGTGGCAGTGCCCGTTGATGGTGGAATAACCTTCGTAGTTGCAGGCGCAATTGCTTATGGCATCAGCAGAAGTAAACAAAAAAACAACAATAATTAATTGATGTAATCGGACAGTCAAGCGTCCAACTCAATGTCCATCCATTTTAGACTCCTTTCAGAAAATTTGTATTCACTCTTGCAAATCACTCCAAGTAATTAGTACTTTATTGTACTCCCAAGTTTACACTTTTTACTTTGTCAACAAACACAAGAAATGGCTCACTTCTTGCGTTCTAACTTTGTAGAAATTCGAATTGCCTAATTTTTGTACCTGATAAAAGTAAATCAAATGAAAAAGATATTGTTTGCATTAGCCGTAATCGTTGTTGCCTCCTCCTGTGGATCTCAAAAAAAAGCATGTTCACCAGCACGCAAGAACTATTACCACAAAACCTTTTTGAATTTCTAAAGTCAAACCATGGAATACAGAAGAATGGGGAAAACAGGCTTGCCGATAAGCGAGCTTAGTTTCGGATCTTGGATAACTTTCGGTAATCAAATTGATTACAAATTATCGGAATTACTCATGGACATGGCTTACGATGCAGGAGTGAATTTTTTCGATAATGCCGAAGTGTATGCAGCCGGTGAAAGTGAACGGGTAATGGGTGATATATTATCCAAAAGAACTTGGTCGCGTGATTCCTATATCCTAAGTTCCAAGGTGTTCTTTGGTGCTGGCGCCAAAGTTCCCACCCAAAAAGGCTTACACAGAAAACATATTGTGGAAGCCTGTAATCAAGCCTTAACACGACTAAAAACCGAGTATTTAGATCTTTATTTTTGCCATAGACCCGATAAGGAAACTCCCATCGAAGAAACCGTTTGGACCATGCACCAGTTGATTCTTCAAGGTAAAATACTATACTGGGGCACCTCCGAATGGAGCGCTCAGGAAATCATGGAGGCTCATGCCGTAGCTCAACGATATAATTTAATCGGCCCTGTAGTTGAACAACCTCAATACAATATGTTAGTGAGAGACAAGGTTGAAGTTGAATATAGCCAAATATACAAAACTACAGGTTTAGGCACCACCATTTGGAGTCCACTTGCCAGCGGCTTTTTAACAGGTAAATATAAAAACAATACCGATCCAAATGCCCGTTTAAATAGAGGAGAATTAGGATGGTTGGCCGAACGATTATTGCAAGAACAAAACCATACTATCGTGGATAATTTGTCTTCCCTTGCCGCAGATCTTGGAATCAGTTTACCAAAATTAGGTGTTGCATGGTGCTTAAAAAACCCAAATGTCTCAACCGTAATACTGGGGGCAACCAAACCGCAGCAATTAGAAGAAACATTGCTAGCAACTGAAGTTGTTCCTTTACTTACAGCCGATGTTATGGAACAAATTGAAACCATATTGAATAACCGACCTCAACACCCTCCCTATTAAATTCGATACCCTCTTACCCTATTAATAGAAACCTTTATTTTTGTCGATCTTTTGAAGCAGTTGTCAAGATACAATCCCGTTCAAGTAACTAGAATCAACGCACTACGCGTTGATATGTCTTTAGTGATTGGTCATTTCATGGACAAGGCCTTTGCAAACAAAACCCTGCGTTTAAACTACACAATTGCCAGTATATTCCTACTTATTTTTTCTTTTTTTACTGCACCTTGTCTGCAAGCCGATCCTATTAAAAAGGCACTTAAAGCCATAAGAAATAACCAAAAAGAGGTAGCACTTCAAAAATTATTATTGCGACAGCTTACCAAAGACAGCAGTAATCCCGTTTTTTGGCATGCCATAGCACTGTGTTTAGACAACGAAGTAAGCAAACCCACTGCTTATGAAACCTACTTGTACAGCGTGCGTTGCTGGGGTGTGGTAAAAGATCCAGATCGTATTAAAAAAATTGAAAAAAAGTACAAAATCACTGCTCTTAACACGGATTCTTTGTTACAAATCGCTACTGTAGATTGGATTGCACATCAACCTAATTTCGACCTATCCTCAGCCCGATCCCTGTTAAAAATCCTCGAAGAAAACACCTCCTTGTTGGTAGAATTTCAAAAATTAATCATTGGTCCCATCGAAAACTGGAGTTCCGTATCGGTAAAAACACATTTGAAATTATTGGATGTGCAAGAAGAGTATATTGATAAATTAGAATTCGATTCCATCCTTAATTCCCGAAATATTACCGCACTAAAAAATAGACGAGATCAGCTTGCAAATCTTCCAACTTATGCTATAACTGAAAAAACCAAGGCCTTACTCAAAATGGCCCAGGACACCCTTATGCAGTGGGAATTTGAAGAAATGCAGGCCGAAGAAACGTTGGAAGCTTTTGCTAAATTCTTAAAGAACTACCCCAATGCATCCGAGTTTCAAAGAACCTGGATTGCCCAAAAATCAGAAGCCATTCGATTTAATACAGCTCAACAATTAAATACCGTAGAGTCCTACGATAACTTCTTACAACAATACCCAAAAAGTCAATTCCGCGAAAGGGCATTGTTGTTAAAACGAGCCCTCACGGTGATTCCTGTTCCTGCCAGAAAAGCAAATGGAAAATTTGGCTTTGTAGATTCCGCCAATTTCCAACCTTGGCTAGAGTATGAATATAAATTAGCCTATCCACTACATCGATTTAACAACCCCAATAAAATCCAAGAAAACGGGGCCACGTTGATTCCAGGATGCGCCTTGGTAATGTTGGAAGACACCTTTGGACTTATAGAATTTACCTATATCACCAAAGATGGCAAGCCATTCACAAAAAACAACTACGAATTAATCCATCAATTTTCTCCAACCCTGGCATTTGTTCAGCGCGGTGGCCGTTGGGGAATTCTCAATGCTCAAGGAAAAGAACTTATCCCATGCAAATTTGAAAATTTACGTTTTGATACAGCTCAAAAACGAGGTGCACTGCAAATGGGAAAAACTTGGGCTTTATTTAATGAAAACGGAAAACTAATTAGTGCACCCAAATATTCGCATTTTGGATTTCAAAATACAGAAAACAGCCCAAACGAATCCAGTCCCAATTTATGGTTTAAAGGAAAATGTGCAGCGGCAGTGAATGGTCAGTGGGGTCTAATAGATACCGCAGGAAATGCGTTAACTCCCTTCGCCTATGAATCCATGAGCACTTTACCACATGGTAGATTTCTTGGTAAAATTAATGCGGGTTACTGCGTTTGGAGAGACAGTGCCAATTGCACCACCGAATACTCCGAAACCGTGGATTTTGGTAAACCCTATACGTTAATTCAACAAAACAATCTGTGGGGAATCATTGATACAATCGGAAAAGTTATCCTACCCCCCATTTACGAAAAAGCACTGTTGGTAGATGCAACAATTGCATTACTAAAAAACAAAAAATGGATATTCTATTACTCAAAAGGTGAATTCACCTTGCCTATCAAAGGAAATATAGACGATTTTCGATTACATGGTGATGGAATTGTATTTGCTAAACAAAAGAAAACTTGGTTGATGTATCATGCAGGTACACGGACAATCCGTAAAATTTCAACCCCCAAACACAAGCAATTAACCGACACCCTACTTTTCGAATATTTCGGAAATAACGGATTTATTACTCATATTAACGGAAGGCCGTTAATCAAAGATACCCTATCCAACATCTCACCGTTAAATAATCACGAATGGTTGGCCACCAAATCAACCGGCACAGGACTTTTGTGCATTCCTTCGATGGAATGGAGCCTTCCACCATTATATCAAGATGTAATCAATAGCGAATATCCTAATCTATACATCGTTCAGAAAAACAACAAATGGGGAGTTGTAAATTCCTTTAATAACGAAATAATTCCCATTCAATACGATGCAATTAGTGATGGCGAATTCCCTGGATATTGGTTTGCCTTAAAAGGCGAAACTACGCTGTGGATTGATGCAGCAGGAAGAGAAATTTTGTATCCTTAATTTTCAGTTCGTAATATTGTTGGGTTATGAACAAAAAAATCATCGTTAGAACCCTATTGTCTGGCATTGTAGTATTTGTCTGGCAATTCATTAGTTGGGCGGTATCCCCGCTGCACCAATCTTCTCAGTCTCACACGCCCAAACAAGACACAATCATGCAGTTTTTAAATAGCATGAACTTGGAAGAAGGAGGCTATTTTATGCCGATGCCCAAACCCGGAAGCACCCCCGAAGAGTACGAAAAGTTTGCTAATGAAAACGAAGGAAAACCTTGGGCTCAATTAATCTACCACAAAAACAATCGCAACGATATGTCGTTGAACATGATTCGCGGTTTATTGGTAGATTTACTTCTTGTTTTCTTATTGTTTGGCTTATTGGATTTAATTCCTGCAATTTCCATCCTGCAAGGTGCTTTATACGCCTGCACCATCGGAATTATTGGATTCTTTTATGAGCCCTACACCCATTACATTTGGTATCAGCAACCCGGCATCTGGTCCTATTTCTTAGACGCCATAGCACCCTATGCTATAATCGGTGCTTTGTACGCCAAATTCTGGCGTAAGTAATCGAATATTACCGCCGAGACCCTATCTTTGCAGGCCTTTGGCGATGGTCCCGTAGTAGAATGGATACTACGAAAGTCTCCGGAACTTTAGATCCGCGTTCGATTCGCGGCGGGACCAC
>CAZKOM010000124.1:0-4695 GCA_964554385.1 uncultured Flavobacteriaceae bacterium
ATTATCATTTTCAGTTTTGGCACCAATGAGGCCTACAATGGGAATTTAATTGCCGCTGAATATTACGTCACTGTACAAAAATTCTTAGACTCGCTCCAACTTGCATTGCCTAATACTGCTATAGTTCTTGCTAATTGTCAAGATACTCGTAGCAATGGAAAAATCCCACCAAAACAAAAAGAAGTTAATTACGTGTTACGCGAGTTAGCCAATCAACGTGGCTTTGCCTACTATGATTTAAATTCCGCTATGGGTGGTTGGAATTCTATTTATCGTTGGCAGCAGTTGGGGTTAACATTAAAAGATCGAGTGCACTTCACGAGTGCAGGCTACGCATTACAAGGCAAAATAATAGCTTCAGCTTTATTGGAAGAATACAATCAGTCAACGCCGCTACCCATTGATATCGACGCTTTAGACAACGAAATTGATTCTTTCGCAACATTATTACGATTAAAATTCCCTATTAAAGACGGAACTTATCCTTCTGAAATCAACTCGCCGAATTGGATTGACACGAGTTCAACACCAGACAAACCCAAAACGTCCACCACCCACCAACCAAACAAACCAACACCTAAAGGTGTAAATCCAAAGCCAACGTACTATAAAGATGTAGTGCATACGGTAAAATCCGGTGAAAGTTTGTATAGAATCGCTTTACGGTATAATGTCACAGTGGATGCGATTGTAAAGAAAAACCATTTGAGAAATCCAAAGGCGATCAAACCAGGTCAAAAGCTTCTAATTCCAAGAAGATAGGGCAAAAACGCTGTATCCTTCACATAACTACTTTATTCCAATACAAAAAAAGGTCGTCTCATAATGAAACGACCTTTTTCAGGATTTGCATTTTATTGGTTACTTTGGCATGGTTATTAAATTCAAACAACCGCTGTCAACAGGAACCTTGTATTATCGAATAATCTGCAAGTTAGATCGAGTTTCGCCTTTGGAAGATTTGATTATCACATGATACAAGCCTGGAGTTAAGTGGTTTAACGATAATTCCACTCCTTTCTCACCTTTAACTTGTTGGAAATTCTGGGTGTATACAATTTTGCCTGTTGCATCAATTACATTCACCGCTAATTGTTTCTCTTCACCCACAAATCGAACCATCGCGCTACCTTGAGATGGATTAGGCATCAATACAAATTGATTTAATGCTACAGTTTTAACTGAATTAGAGGCTGCAACAGTTACGTCGAAATAAACAGTATCAGACTTACATGGAGGATTATTTGCAACCACCATTACTTTAAAAGTACCATCAGAACTAAAAGTATATATGGGTTCTTTTTGAAAACTCTCATTACCGTCAGAGTAATTCCAATAAACATCTGCTGCGTTATTGCCCGCAAATTTAAATTGAACTGTTCTGCCGCTAACTACAGTGTAACTCATGGCTGCAGCAGGCTTTAATGCAGAGGCAATATTTACCGATTTGATGGTTTCACATCCGGCAACGTTTTTAACGCTAACCGTAAAACTGTTGATTGATCCTACTGCAGTACCCATCGTAGTTCTAGTGGTACCACCGTTAGACCAACTATACGTATAAGTAGCATTTGGGGGACCGCCTGTAACCGCTGCTGTTAATAACGTTGAATCTCCCTGGCAAACCAAGGTATCCGCAGCTGTTAACGTAACATTGGGACCTTGTTGAACTTGAACCTGAGCAAATGCTTGTCCCGTACAACCTAATGAATCCACACCCGTTACAGTATAAAAAGAAGTTGCCGTTGGCAAAGCATAAACAGTATCACCCGTTACCGTGTTCAATCCAGTTGATGGTGACCAAGTGTAGGTTTCTGCTCCGCGAACTACAATTTTCGCAGGAGTTGAACCACCAGCACAAACTACGGATGGATTAGGACTAACTGTTAATACTGGTGCAGTTCCATCCACAAAATATATTTTAATTAAATCCGATGTGTCCGATTCACCTGAATTGGAACAGTTTACAATAACTCGAATCCAACGATTCAAACCAACCGTTCTAGAAAAGTTACCGTTAGGATTTGCATTGTTGTTCCATGCTGCGTTTGTATTAAAAGTAGTTGAATCAGTAGATAATTGCCATTGAAACGAACTACCCGTTGCGGTGGTTTGACCATTTAAACGTAATTGAACATTGGCTGAATTACCGCATATCTTATACTGACTGGCAGTTATTGTACCGGGATTAGGTTTCCCTTCACAATACGTTGGGAAAGCGTCCCAAATCACACTATCTATGAAAATATTTCCAGCGTTGGCAGCACCGCGGGCTGTACCTTGAATTAGAAAATAATTGGTAGTTCCGGTATAGGACGAAGGAATGGCAAATGAATATCGATGCCAACCTTGAGCAACGGAATCTGGGTACGTGTTTTTAGCGTAACGAGCAATTCCTCCCAATCGCTTTGCACCTGTTAAATTCCGAGATGTATTAATCCAAACTGTAACGCTATCGGCAGTATTGTAAATAGTATCACGATACATATGTAAGGTCACATACGAATTTTGAGATCCTCGTTTGCTTAAATCAATTACAGGAGAACACAAAGATTGAGTAGAACCCGCTGTAATATTTCGGCAAGTAAAACGAGCCATACCGCTGCCGGCAAATGTGGTAACTACAGGCGTTGTTCCTGCCGCTGTACCTCCGGTAGTTGCATTCGTTCTTCTAGACCATGTTGCCCCGCCAAAACCTCCTCCACCTACTGTAATCCAACCCGCAGGTGGCACAGCCGTTTCAAATCCTTCTCCTGTTGTAACCTGTGCTTGGGTTTCCGACCCAAACATTCCTGTTAAGAGAATAATAAGTAGTAGTTTATTTTTCATATAGCTAAGTTTAATCTTTTTTTCCGCTGATCAATAAGAATGTCCCATGAGTATCCAAGTTTCGATATCCTTGAACAGTTTCATCGAAAATGGCATGAATGGAATAGATATACATTCCCTCTGGCACTAACTCCCCCATGTAATTACCATCCCAGGCTTCATTTAATGGCCTATTTTCAAATAAACAGGTACCCCACCGATCGTAAACGCTCCAATATCCTTCTTTCACACCGCAATAAATCATTGGCTTTATTACATCATTCCGTCCTCTAGAACCATAGGGTGTAAATGCATTTGGCATGTACCAATTACAATTACACCAACCACCCACCTCCGCATACGCTCTCAGTTTATCGATGCGCTCACCACAAACATTATAAGTTCTAAGGGTAAAAGTACCAGAAGTTCCTACTGTTATTTCAGGGGTTTTAGCCCCGGTATTCCATTCGTACTTAAAATTACCAAATGGCTGCCCACCCTTAATTACGTATCTATCACCTCGGCAAAACCAAAATTGCGTGTCTACAAATACTGGAACAGGCAGTGTATCAAATTTAATCGTTACGGAATCCAATCTACTTCCACATTTATTGGATGTGTACAAGTAGTATTTGAAAGCAAACATAAAGTTCCTTTGAGCTGTAGTAAAGCCGTCACTCCACAAATACGTGTTGGCTCCAGGTTGCGTTGCATCAACACTCCAATTAAATGGTCTGGCACAGAATGTAGTATCCTTCAACGGTGCCTTAGTTGGTGGCATACGCATAATAACATCGAACGTATCATACGCCACTCCACATTGATTTAATATCTCTAAAACCACCTGTTGTTGTGAGAAAAACTGTTTCGGAACCGTAGTGTCTCCGTCAGGCCAAATATATTTATTGGGCTGAACCTTGTTGAAGTTCACAGAAACTGATCCGCCCACACAAAACGCAGTATCGGGCAATTTGGTGGATACCGGAGGGATGATCAACAATAATTTTACTGTATCTACCCTAAAACCGCATGAGTTTTTAGTTTCAACCCAATAAGTCCCTTTATTGGTAAATGTTCTTGTGGATAAGGTACTACCATTATCCCAAACATTCGTGGCATAAGGTACCGAAGCATTTATGGTGTAATTGATTGGTAATCCACAAAAAGTAGTATCCTTAATTTTGGGCTTTGATGGCGTAGATGTAGAAACTACATTGATTGTATCCTTTCGATTTCCACAAGCATTTGTAGTAGTTACAATTACACCCGTTGCCGCTGTAGTAAAGACTTTACTCGCAGTGGTACTGCCATCACTCCATGAATACGACTGACCCAGCACTTGGGTAGCATCCACGGTAACAGAAGGAGAGCTTGTGCATAAAAGGTAATCCGTCTTCAACGTCTTTATTGGCAGCGGACATGCCGATTGGCATAATACCGTTCGCGCAAAAGCTACAGAAACTGTATCCATGGAAATTGAAATAAAATCTCCAGGCTGATATAATGTGTAAGTGGTTGTATCCCATGTCCAGTTGGCGTTTGTATTATTCACCGTTTGGTTCGAAATCCCACAAAGATTTTCACAGGGATTAGAAAAACTAAAATTGATATGTGGACCGGTAACCGCATCCAAACCTGTTAAGGTCAAGCCCCCTGACGCAATCTTGGACATGAACCTAGAATTAGCCATTATAGAATAATTTGCATTGTTGTAGTTAAAAAACTTAGTAGTTAACGTATTCCCGTTAGTATCCAATTGTACCAACAATGCCCGATTAGGAGCGCCCTGAGAAATACCCCCTACCCATAAACTACCTCCATCCAACAACAGGGTTTGACCTTGTTCAATATTTGCATTCGCACCCACACTCTTGCTCCACTTTCTAG
>CAZKOM010000125.1:0-4602 GCA_964554385.1 uncultured Flavobacteriaceae bacterium
GATTATCATCGCACTGCAGGAACATTGCCAACGCTTTCCCCTCATCGAATTCATCGAGGAAAAATACCACAGCCTCCAACCCAAAATACTGCAACTCAATCAAAC
Source organism: uncultured Flavobacteriaceae bacterium (assembly GCA_964554385.1). Lineage (GTDB taxonomy): Bacteria > Bacteroidota > Bacteroidia > NS11-12g > UBA955 > JAGKXC01. The sequence goes on from CAZKOM010000125.1 coordinate 106, forward strand.
CACCAACGGACAAGCAGAAACCGTTTTTCTGTCCCAGCACCTCTGGGATCATAGCCAAGAATTACTTATTTTTAACGCCGATACCGCATTTATCTCCCCGTCCCTAACCGAAACCCTAAAAACCCATTCCTCAGACGGTATCCTCGCTACCTTCACCGCCGATTCCCCTAAGTACAGCTACGCCCAAACCAATCCCCAAGGTTTCGTTACCCAAACCGCCGAAAAAATCGTAATATCCAACCAAGCCCTCAATGGCCTGTACCACTTTACCCATACCGCCGATTTTATTGATACCTTCACCTACCATCAGAAAAATAACCTACGATACAACAACGAATACTACATCGCTCCCATGTACAATTACCTTATCCAACAAGGTAAACAATTTATTCTCCACCCCATAGAACAAAACTTTATCCTCGGTACCCCCGAAGAATTATTGCAATTTCAGCCCCCGCAGTCCTAACTCTTACCCATGATACTCTTCAGCATTCCGGTACACGAAAAACCCGAAGTGGTTGAAAACCAAATACAAAACTTTCTTAAATACAACCCCGGCGCCTCCATCCTCCTGCATATCTCCAAACAAATGCCCCCCGAGGAAGTTGTCCAAGTTAAACAACTTACCCGCACCTACCCGCAACTCTTTATTAACCCAATACAACTCTATACCGGTTGGGCCGATGGTTGCCAATTTAAAATTCACCTCTCCAACTTCCAATACGCCCTCAACCAGCAAATTCCTTTCCAATACATCGCTCTGCACGCTTCTAACGACCTATTCATCCAACACGGACTACAGCAATACATCCAGAATCACGATGCAGGTTTCGATGCAATCACACCCCTAGAATATAACCCAGTTGCCCAACAAAAAATCAATCTCGAAAAACACTTTTTCTTTCGTCGATTGATGAAAAAAAATAAACTAAAAACCGTCATCCCCAGCCAAGTAGAAGGAACCTTCTACCGCAGAGATATCGTAGAAATCCTTTGTAACCGACTTAACCCCAAAAACACTTACGATTTCCCCTACCTATTTTCCATAGGATACCACTCTAAAAACAGTAACCGTTACAAGCTCTTTTCTTTCATTGAAAAAGTACTCCGAAACCTCAACATCACGGTTATTCACCCCAATCCCTTGGAAGAGGTCTTTTTCCCCACCTTCGCTGCCGATAAAATTCAACAACCCCGTACTTTCCCGTACTGCTACGTTAACTGGGCCAATGGACTCAATATTACCCAAGAAGAAATCACGGCCATTCGTAATAACGATAAACCCGCATGGGCTCAGCATTGCAAACAACTTAGCCACCTCACACCCCAACAATTACAATCCATTGAATTTTTCGCAGTAAAAAGAATCAATCGGGATATATCCGATCCCCTGCGAATCTACATTACCCAGGAATTGGATTAATCCAACTGGGAATAAACACTGTTCTGACTCTTAAACTCAGGCACCAAACCTTTCAAGGTACCCACCAGCTCCATATCCGAAGCCCCATTGCTCGCCTGATAACACAAGGTATCCAACTGCTCGCGAATGTCCTTCTCCTTCCACTGCTGCACCTTCGCCACCATGATTTTAGGATGCGGCGTAGGCAAAGTATTCTCCTTATCCGATAACAACTCCTCAAACAACTTCTCTCCTGGACGCAAACCCGTCTCCACAATATCAATATCCCTGCCCGGGGTTAACCCGCTCAACTTGATCATCTTCACCGCCAAATCATAAATTTTTACCGGTTCACCCATATCAAAAACAAAAATCTCACCCCCATTGCCCAGCGTAGCCGCTTGAAACACCAATTGACATGCCTCCGGAATGGTCATAAAATACCGTACCACATCCCGATGGGTAACGGTTAAATTCTGACGATTTTCTAACTGCTTTCTAAACAACGGAATCACCGATCCATTCGACCCCAACACATTACCAAAACGCGTGGTGATAAACTGCGTCTTGCCCTTGGTAGAAACCAACTGCACCAACATCTCCGCCGCGCGCTTAGTAGCACCCATCACGTTGGTAGGGTTCACTGCTTTGTCCGTGGAAATAAATACAAACTTCTCCGCCTGATACTTCACCGCCATCTCCGCTACTACCCGCGTTCCTTCCACATTCACTCGCACCGCTTCCTTCGCGTTGGCCTCCATCATCGGCACATGCTTGTAGGCCGCCGCATGAAACACCGCATTGGGCTGATACAACTGGAACACTTCCTCCACTCGATTCGCGCGCGTCACATCCCCCACCACAAAGACAACGTTGTTTTCGTAGTACTTAGACTTACTCAACTCCAACACCATATCGTGCATCGCCGTCTCACCGTTGTCCATCATGATCAACAACCGAGGACGGTAATACAATATCTGTCTACACAATTCCGATCCTATACTCCCCGCAGCACCCGTCACCATGATATTTTTCCCACCAATAAACTGCTTCAACCAATCGTTATCCAAACTAATCTCTGCCCTATTTAGCAACTCCTCAATCTTCACTTTCCGCAACTGCGACCCCGAAATGTTTCCATCAATCCACTCTTGAATCTTGGGAACCCGTTGGAAATCCAAGCCCAAATCAATGCACTTATCCGCTACTTCTGAAAATCGGTTGCTGTCAATACGCTGAATCGACCAAACAATCCCATCCACTTTACGACTTTTAATAAACTCGTCACTAAACCCCTTCTCAAACGACACCACAGGAACACCATCAATCGATTTACCCTGCATTTTATCGTTATCATCAATGTACGCCACCACTTCTTTATAAGAACTGCGGTCTTGCTTCATGGCATTATTCACCGCGATACCGGTAGCACCAGCTCCGTAGATGATAATTCCACTCACATTGCGGCGGGTCTTACCCAAAACATACCGCGAATACATCAACTTCACGAACAAGCGCATACCCGATACCGACATAAAAAAGGTAGCGGCATGCAAGAATATCATGGCAATGGTGAGGGTTTTACGCTCCAACACCGACATGTTCACCAACAAATGGAAAGAGAAAAATACCAATACTGCAGCGAGTACAGTAGCATAGGCCAACCGAAGCAAATCCTTCACTCCGGTATGTCGAAACGCTCCGATATAGGTCCGATTCACCACAAACGCCAAGGAATAGCAACTTCCAATTAGGAGCAACTCCGAAATGGATTGGCTCGAGAGGGTGATTTGAAAACTAAAGTTAGTAAGTAATAATAACGAAAAGAAATACGCGTTTATAACCAAAATCAAATCCAACACCAAGATTAACCAAGTTGGAAGGTATTTCTTTTGCAAGAAACGGATTACCCATATTTCGGCCCAAAACGGCATGGTTTCAATAGCTCTATGTTATTGTCAATTATCGTACCAAAGCACGAATTCACTACAAAAATGAAGCATTATTTCCCACACCCCACACCCTCCCTGTGTAATAATTACTAAAAAGCCACAAGGATTAGTGAATAAACCACTTAACAATTCGTTGAGCCGTCATTCCATCCCACATCGGTGGTATTGAACCTTGTTTCCAGTCTCCGGCCAACAATTGCTGCAAGGCAACTTTCAATCTCACAGGATCGGTACCTATTAATTCGTTTGTACCGATATCCACGGTCTCAGGTCGCTCCGTGCTGTTCCGCATCGTAATACAAGGAACCCCCATCACCGTGGTCTCCTCCGTTATCCCCCCAGAATCCGTAATCACCCCTTTGGCATTCTCCACCAAATAATTAAACTCAAAATACCCCAACGGATCCACCATTACCACGGTCCTGGGATAAATCCCAAATTGTTCCATGTTTTTTCGAGTTCTCGGATGAACCGGAAAAACTACCTTGCGATCCCCCAAAACCTCATCCACCGCATTAAAAATCCCCACCAACTGCTCTTTGTTGTCTACGTTGGAAGGCCGATGCAAAGTCATGACCAAATATTCTCCCCTCACTAAACCCGCTTGCTCCCAAACCTCCGGTGCCCGGAAATCCTTGCGATGGTGCATCAAGGTATCAATCATGGTATTACCCACAAATACAATCTTCTCTTCCGATACTCCAGCGTTTCGCAAATTTGTATTCGCTACTTCCGATGTAGTAAAAAACACATCCGTTATGGAATCCGTAACCAATCGATTGATCTCCTCCGGCATACCCATATCCCAACTGCGAATCCCTCCCTCCACATGAGCCACCTTCACACCCAACTTCTTCGCCACTATACTGCAAGCCATGGTAGAGGTTACATCACCCACCACCACCACCCAATCCGTGGGATGCTGCATTAGGTAACGCTCAAAGGCCACCATGATAGCTGCCGTCTGCTCAGCCTGACTCCCACCACCACATTCCAAGTTCGCCGATGGTTCCGGGATGCCCAACTGTTCAAAAAAGTTGCCCGACATCGCCTTATCGTAATGCTGACCCGTATGAACCAAGCTGTACCCCAATCCCTCGCCCGCAGCTATCGTAGAATCCAGCGCCCGAATAATCGGTGCAA
>CAZKOM010000126.1:0-4591 GCA_964554385.1 uncultured Flavobacteriaceae bacterium
CTCCTCGAAAAAGTAATGATTAGGGCTAAAACAATAGGTAGATCAGTAGTTAAGTATTTCTTTTTGATGCCGCCCCATGCAATAGAATAAAACTCTTGGGCTGAATAAAAAAATACTGGAATTGATAGAATGAAACTAAACCATTGAAAATATATTCCCAAGCCGTCAACATCTTTACCCCAATCGAAATACTCGGGGAAACTCATCAACATGATATTGCTGAAGGCGAATCCGGCAACTCCAAGTCTGTACAACCGTTTATTTCCAATTACAGATTGCTTGGATTCCGAATTATTAATATCACTTAAACTAAAATACGGTTCATAACCCAAGGTACTTAAAAGTACTGCAATTTCTTTTGCCGAAATATTAGATTTATAATAGGATACGGTAAGTTCTTTCTTGGTGAAATTAAGTTGCGCAACAGAAATATTTGGATTTAATTTATATAGGTTTTCCAGTAAATACAAGCATGAACTACAATGTATCTGTGGCAAATAAAATACTAATTTTCTTAAATCTGGACCATCGAACGATAGCAAAGGTTGCAATAATTGTTCATCTTCCAAAAAATTGAATTTAGCATAATTTTCAGCGTTCCCCTGAACACTATTGCCTGGTTGATTATTTAAATCATAATACTTGCATAGGTTGTTTGTATTCAGCAACTGATACACGTTTTTGCAGCCATTACAACAAAATTGATGTCCATCCTCAACAATTGCATTACGTGTCTTTACACCGCAATGAAAACAAGTTTCAATGATTGATTTATTTTGATTTTCAACAATCATGATTTCAGTATTTTATTAAGATTGAATTGCCCAATTGATTGAAAATCAATGGAACGAGTGTCAGTTCTTGGAAATTATTGAATTCGATAAGATATTTATAGAACAGAAATAATGACTTACAACTGTTTAACTTTGATTCTGTCCAGTTTGAATTAGACATGAAATTATTACACAAATATTTTAATTCCAATGTTTGATTTATAACCTTCCTTCTTTTAGCAGATACTCTATCGAATGAAATCAGTAATTGTTTATTTTCATCCTCCGTCATCTCTTTATGTAAACTTGATGATTTTAGCTTAGGCAAAAAAACATTTAGATCCATTTTTTGAAGCATTATTAGTTCTGATTGTAACTCGCTTATTATATCCAAGAATAGCAATTCTCGATCATCACCTGCCGCCAATACCATTGCATCTACACTCAAATGACGAATGGCCGATTCTAATTGTGGGTAGAAGATGGTCTCCAGTTGAACCACAGCCTGCTCTAATGTCAAATTCTTCCTTATAAACATGCAATAAATACCACTGCAAATTATTTGATGCGCAATTCAATTTCTATGACATAGATTGTGGCAATGGATGATATTTATCATGTTTGATTATTGAAGAAAATATTGGATATCATCGCAATAAAACTATTTAGTACTAATCTCTATTTTATTAATACGATAAATATTGTATTTTCATGTATTATCGTATATTTGCAATGCGCAATAAATATAGTAATGGTTAAAAGAGCACAATTCAACTCTGCATTAGAAGAAATTTCTGAAGTAACAAAAGCAATGGGACATCCTGCAAGAATTACCATTCTTAAATATTTAATGTCTGAAGGACCAAGTACTTGCCAGCAAATTGTTGATCATTTACCCTACAGTCAGAGCACGGTTTCTGGGCATCTTCAAAAATTAAAAGAAGGTGGATTAATTTCTATGAAAAGCCACAAGACCAGTAGTATATATGCTTTTGATGTAAAACAACTTCAAAAAACACATAATGATATTGCTGAATTATTTGGCTTGATTATAGAGTCTAAAGAAAAGAAACAGTTATCTCTGTTTTAGGCAAACTTTTTTACACCTAGCAAGGTTTATTCCTTGATTATGGAAATTATTGAAGATTTAAAATGGCGTTATGCAACCAAACGATATAACGGCGATTGTGTAAATGAAGTAGCGTTATCTACAATTTTGGAGAGCATTGTATTATCTCCTACATCTTTAGGGCTGCAGGCCTTTGAAGCATTAGTATTGGATAAAGAAAATTCGTTAAGAAAGTCATTATTGCCAGCTTGTAGTAATCAACCCCAAGTCACAGAAGCCAGCCACCTAATTATCTTTAATGCTTGGAAATCCGTAACAGAAGAAGATATTTATAAATACATGAATCGAATTTCTGAAACTCGAGGCACTCCTATAGAAAATCTCGATGGTTTCAAATCAAATATTATTAAGTTCACCGGTGGTATGTCTGAACAACAACTATTTTCGTGGTCATGCATGCAAACCTATATTGCTCTTGGTATCGCAATGACAACCGCGGCAACATTAAAGATTGATACCACTCCTATGGAAGGTTTTAATCGAAAAGCAGTTGATGAAATTATAAATTCATCGAATGATAAATTATCATGTTCTGTAATACTGGCAGTTGGGTATCGCGACTCTGAAAAAGACTTTCTTGCCAAGGCAAAAAAAGTGAGAAAGCCCAAAAGTGAGTTAATTAAATTCGGATAATAAGAGAAACGTATTGAAGCGGCGATTTAAAATTGCTGTATAATAAAACCAGTCATTAACTTAGGTTCGATCCAAGTGCTTTTCGGTGGCATGGTTAATTGCTGATCGGCCACATGCATTACTTGGGTAAATGTATTGGCTGGAAGAACAAATATGAAATCAGCCTCACCATTCTTAATTTTATCTTTAATTGTATGAATCGCCGTATCCCCTCGTAAAAATGAAATCCGATTATCCGTCTTACTATCGTATAAATTAAATAACGGACCTAAGATTTGTTTTTCAAGTTGAGTAACTTCCAGTTCATCTACAGCATTATGATTTGAAGATAACGAATGAACTAGATTTAATTTAAAATCACCTCGTTTTGTAATTGCTATTATTTCTCCTGTATGCAAATCACAATCTTCATTATTAGTTAGTTCACATTTTGAATAATGTATTCCTAGTTTTGAAATTTCCATTTCAAAATCAATGGATTCATCAAATTTCATTATTCGATAAAAAGATTTTATGGATAAATCCTCCTGGTTCATTACCAACGACATCACACCTTTTGAATGAATCCAATTATGCTTTTTGAGATACTTCGATGCGGCAGCAAATCGATGATGTCCATCGGCAATATACAATGAACCCAATTCATCTATAAGTTTTAAAATCTCTACGTAATTATTCTCATCAAATTCTCCACGTAGTTGATGAATAAACCCATAATTATCCGTCACTGAAATAATCGGTTCTTCCTGATACTTAGAAGACATCAGCCCAATTAAGTCGGAGTTAAATTTATTAGCCAATAATACAGGTTCAGCCATTGAATCAAGCGCCTCAAGGTGATCAACCAATCTATTTTCTTTTCCTTCTAGTGTATTTTCATGTTTTTTAATGAATCCACTGAAGTAACTATCGGCTGTAACACCTACTATCCAACCCATTAACAATTGTTGTGTTTGAGGTTGAAATTGTGAATATAGAAACACACCTTTAGGTAATGACTTTAATACATTATTTTGTATCAATGTCATTAAGTTATTGCTGCTTGCTTCCAAAAAATCAACCGTACCAGGTAAAATTGATTCATCCAAAAACTGAGGTTTTACCACTCGAATAAACGAATTTGGGTTATTATTTGCCAACTCTCGTAATTCTTTTTCAGGTAATTTCCCTGAGCCATAGGTAGAAACTGAATCCTCGAATCCAGCAGCTGCAATCAAAGACCTTAACGGCAATGACTTTAACACAATATGCTATTTAAAAAATGAAATGATTTTTTCTGCTAATTCTAGTCCAACACGTTCCTGTGCCTCCGCAGTAGAAGCACCAATGTGAGGAGTTAGTGAAGCATTTTGTATGCCTAAAATCGTGGTGTTTATTGGTGGCTCTTCCTGAAACACATCAAAGCCAATTGCCGATAAATGCTTATTATTTATAGCGTCTAAAACTGCATTTTCGTTTACCACCCCACCCCTTGCACAATTAATTAAAATTGCGCCTTTTTTCATTTTCTCAATTTCTGTTTTGCCAATAACCTCCGTACTACCCGGTGTATGTACTGAAATAAAATCTGCAGTGCTTAAAATTTCATCCAAACCCAATCCTTTCAATGTAATTTGAAAGTTCTGGTTTTGGTAAGGACGTGCTAAAGCAATGGTTAAATCAAATTCCCGTTGTTTGTAGTCGTATACTAGCACTTCCATACCTAAACCAATTGCCATCTTAGCAACCTCTTGACCTATTCTACCAAATCCAATGATTCCCAATTTTTTACCTGTTAGTTCAAAACCTTCGGAATAGTGTTTTTTTAAGTCTTTGAAATTGACAATTCCATTTTGAGGCATTTCTCGGTTTGATAAATGAAGAAATCTAGCCAAAGAAAACATATGTGCGAAAACCAATTCGGCCACGGACCGACTCGACGCATTGGGTGTGTTAACTACAGGAATATTCTTTTCACCCGCAGCTTTTATATCTATGTTATCTAATCCTACACCTGCCCTTGCTATTAACTTTAAATTACTGTTTTCAATAATTTCCTTCGTTACTTTGGTAGCAC
>CAZKOM010000127.1:0-4490 GCA_964554385.1 uncultured Flavobacteriaceae bacterium
ACCTGCAACTGCTGGGTATCACCAATACAACCATCTGTAGACGTTTCAACAGCCTTGATGGTTCCTGGAATCGCTGCTAATGACCACGTTACATTTATCTGTTTATCAGTACTTAGTGGTGGATTTGTAAATCCCCCTTGGGTTAACCACCACTCCATGGTAGAAGCCACTTCTCCCGAAACTTGGTAGTTGATATTATTTAAATTGGGGAAGCAAACATCGGTAGGTCCTGAAATTGCGGAAGTCTTAGGACGAGGTTTTAAAGTAATATTCGCCGATGTAAATGGACCCGGACAGTACCATTGGGATGTTAGTCTATATTGAACCGTAAATACACCAAAAGTATCTCCGTAGAATTGTACATCCCATGAAGATGAATCTGCAGATGGTAGCATTTTGAATGTTAAACCTGCGGCAGTAATTTGAGGGTATATTTTTTCACCAGCAATGGCAGCTTGCGGCTTCCAAAAGCTGATCCAATTGCGTGTTTGGCACTGATTGATGGTAATTACGGGTGGGGCATTTGGTGCAGGCTGAAGGATTACTTTTACAGTGCTCCATGGGGATAGACAGGGTAATTTTGATACGGAATCGTAGGCTGATGCCTGCACGCCAATGCTGGCGGCGGCGGCAACACCCCAATTAATTTTTATAGCAGATCCGGTGTTGCCGCCGGCAAATGCCCCTCCCACAACTTGCCATGTGTAGCTTTCCTTTTGTACCCCCTTCACCCAATATGGCTCGTTGGTAGTTAATGCACATAAGTTTGTATCGCCAAATACCTTCGGTTTAGCTAGCGAGTGATTTTTTACCACCGAAATAAACGACGAATCTCTGCACCCAAAACGATCGGTAACCACCACCTTAATGGTTCCTGTTCCAACTCCTCCCCAATCAACAACAAATTGCGTATCGTTCACCACCTTGTTGCCCGTCTGTCCTGTGGCAGTCCACGTATATTTAGCCCCGGGATATTTTTTATCCAAGTTATAAATTAATCCTTTGTTATTGGGACACACCGATTGCGGACCAAGTACCCCACTTGAAACCGGCGTACTCACAAACACCTTGCTGGTATCCCATGGGCTATAACAAGTAACTGGACTCCCGCCACTCATTACATTTTTAGCCAATCGAACACTTATCCAAGCCCCATTACCTCCAGCGGTTGGCTTGAATGTCATCGCAAACGAGTTCCCCGATGTATTATCTCCAATTTTTTGTAATTGTGAAGTATTCCAAGTGTATTGAACAGAATGCCCCGAAGGCAAGAGTAACTGTTTTGAAAAATTCTGCTGAAGACATACGGTATCGGGCCCAGTAAGTGCGGGCACAGTGGGAGCTTTTAACAATTTAATAGGTAGTTCAACGGGTTTGCCTTCGCAACCAAAACGATTGAAAACACGTAATCGAACCAACCCCACTGTATCTGGACCCCAATTCACAATCAACGATTTACCCGTATCCGAACCCACAATGGTACCATTGGTAACCTCCCATTTGTATTTATGATCGGCCACTGAAAAACTCATATCGTACTGTGCACCTAAGGTGTTTGCACATAACAACAAAGGGCCTCCGATTTTCTCGGTAACTTTTACAGGCTTTACATATATAAGAACGTTTTCGTTCACAAATTTAGAGGGACAACCATTGTCAAATGCCTCAAACGTTACCCGATATGGATTGGTAGTATTGATATCGCAGTTGGGAGTCCAACAAAACTCACTGGTTACGGTTTTGATATTGGCATTTACTGAAGGCGTCATCGTTGCCTTTTTACCAGTGTATCCATTGGTTCCAGTGAGAATATCGCCGTAGGCACGCAATGTTACTACTTGACTTGTATCCTTGCTGTCAAACCCAGTTACATCCCTGCAAATTGTTTCGCCCACCTCTACATTCCATATTTGCGTTGTGCCTTCGTATTTCAATCGGGGTTTCTCGTTTTTACCACAGGTAATAACCAGAATTTGTAAGTCTAATCGAACGGTAGAAATTGCAATACCGTTTCTCCATTCGGTTACTTCAACACATACGGCGTATCTCCCCGTATTTGGCGACAAATAGGTAGTTAATCCGTTAAAGGCGTCTACACTGGCCATCCCAGAATTCCCAAAAGGCGTAGTTGCACTAAAACCAGCATTATAATCCACTGTATAAAACGGAGTCATGGGATCGTTGCAAGCCAATATTTCTGGCAAACCCGCAGTAGCACCTTGCCAAGGCGTAACCAATTTATAACTTAGTGAATCACCATCGATATCCAAAGCCCGGTTTCGGATTGTTGTAGTATCTCCAGCACAGATAAAAGGTACTGGTACATCCAAAAAGTAGGGGGAACTATTCTTAATACTGGTGGGTGGAATAAAGCCATAATAGGTCTGACCCTGATAAGCCACGCCACCTTGATCGGCCAAATTGGTCTGCGTATTCCTGCAACAGCGTTCCCATTTCAAGTGATACCCGGTGCTCGATGCGGGTACAGTAATGGTGGTTTGATATATCCCTTGTTCCAGACAGGCCTTTGCTAATTCGGGACATGCGGTATTGCCCACAGGATCCACCTTTTTTTTCGATAAAATTTTAATATCTACTTGTTTGTAAAACGATTTATTGTTGTTGTAAATACATAAGCCGATAGCATCATCAAACTGTACGGAACCCGAACAATCGCGGTATGCGAAAATCGTTACGCGATAATTAAAACCAGCGGCTGTGGGGGGAAGATATTCATAGGTTAAAAAACCACCCACCAAATGCGAGGCCATTACCTGTTGTTGTCCCAGAAAAAAGACAAGTAAACCCAGTAAAAATCGCCATTTACGCATTCAATTTTTAAATTGTTTCTCAAAGTTAGACAACTTTTCCGTGTGTTTGGTTGTGCGAGCGGTTATTTCGGACGAAAAATAAATTATTTTCGCCCTATGAAATTTAATGCGGATTGCCTTCATTTTCTCGGACACATTCCCTGCAAACCCCATAAGGAGCATGGTTATCACTGTGAAAACTGTCAGGCATACACTCCCATCGAAAAGAAAATCCTAATTATAAAGTTAGGAGCCATGGGCGATGTAATCCGCACAACCCCTTTGATTACGCGATATAAAGAGTTGTATCCAAACGCGAAATTCACTTGGATTACCTTATTTCCAGACATACTTCCCAAGGGACAGATCCATGAAATTTACAAATTAGGAATTGAAGCCAGCCTGTATGTCACCAATACCCATTGGGATATAGCGATCAACTTGGACAAAGAAAAAGAGGCTTCCGGATTGCTATCCATGGTTTCGGCAACGGAGAAGTATGGCTTCATCTTGAAAGACGGTGCCACTCAGCCCGTGAATGAGTTAGCTCAACATAAATTTGATACCGGGTTATTCGACGACGTTAGCAAGGCGAACACCAAAAATTATTGCACGGAAATTTTCGAAATCTGCGGATTAACCTACCAAGGGGAACCTTATTTATTGGACAACCACGCCGATAAGGGATTTGTTTGGAATCTTCCAGCCGATAAAAAAATCATTGGATTAAATACAGGATGTGGCGATCGTTGGACTACCCGACTTTGGAGTATCGAAAAGTGGGTAGAATTGGCAAAGAAGATTTCGGATGCAGGATATTACCCATTATTGCTAGGGGGTGCACAAGAAGATCAACGAAATAAAGATATTCAAGCAGGAAGCGGAGCTACCTATTTGGGCTATTATCCATTAAATCAATTCATAAATTTAATTGATCATTGCGATTTAGTGGTGACCCAAGTTACGATGGGTATGCATTTAACCTTGGGATTGGGTAAAAAAATTGTCTTGATGAATAACATTTTCAATCCGCACGAATTTGATTTATTTGGCAAGGGAAGCATTGTACAGCCGCCAAAAGCATGTAAATGTTTTTATCGAGGCAGTTGTGTAGATGGAGGCAGTTGTATGGAGACCCTTACTACGGATACTGTTTTTGCCGAAATTGAATCGGTTTTAAATAAGTAATCTGGGCTAAACTGCTTATTGATTCTTCCTCCCTGTAAGACAATAGCATGATTTTGCTTGCTATTTCCTGTTAGTTCATGTATTTCCTGGTATTGTCTGCTATTCCTTGCCTATCGTCTGTTATTTCCTGGTATTGATTGTTATTGCTCGCCTATTGTCTGCTATTTCCTAAAATTGACTGTTAATACTTGCTCTTATGCTCTTACCTGCGATTATAATCTATTGACTGCGATTTCCTTTTATTGACTTTTATTAACTGTTATTGCTTGCTGTTTCCTGCGATTATCTGCTATACCTGTTATTGACTGTAATTGCTTGCACTTTTCTGCTATTGTCTGCTACTTACTGCCTGCACCCTAAGTTATGGTGTCTAGAAGAATTACCCGGAGTAAAAATTATCAGTATTTGCAAAAATTGCAAAAATCTTTGGTTTTTAGCGGGTATTTGTTATTTTTGCAGCCCCAAATGGCGAGGTAGCTCAGTCGGTTAGAG
>CAZKOM010000128.1:0-4404 GCA_964554385.1 uncultured Flavobacteriaceae bacterium
TGGTGATAATTATTTTCTCTTAGCGATAGATGATTTTCACACGGTAGAACAAAAAACAAATGATGATTATATTCAGTGTTTGGCAAAGATTCTTATAAAAAGGGATAGAAATGGAGGAATAATTAATCCTAAAGGATTGGGATATGAGGAAGTGGTTGAGTTGTTTTTAAACAGAGATGGCAATGCGTTAAAGTGCGAGGGTATGATGAGTTTTGAGGAAGTAAATGCCAAAATTTGGGATTTACCCGCAGAGATTTTCATTCCAGGCGCAGCCAGTAGATTGGTTACGGAGGACCAAGTTATGCGTATGGCTAAAGCAGGCATTGAGGTAGTGAGTTGCGGTGCAAACGTACCGTTTGCTGATAAAGAGATTTTTATGGGGCCTATTTCTCAATTGGCGGACTCTCAATTTGCTGTGGTTCCTGATTTCATCGCTAACTGTGGAATGGCTCGTGTCTTTGGATATTTAATGAAGCAAGACGCAGAAGTTACCGATACTGCAATTTTTAAGGATGTAAGTGGAATTATTCGTTCCAGCATTATGCGTTTGCATCAATTTAATCCTAAGAGTACCGGTCTAAGTGCAAAAGCCTTGGAAATGAGTTTAACCGATTTAGTTTAATCGATTATTTGTAGTTGATTTATTGTAATTCAAATGAATAGTAAAACCATCGAACAGCGTTTTTGCGAATATGCAAAAATCGATACGCAAAGCGATCCCAATAGCACTTCGTTCCCCAGTACTGAAAAACAAAAGGACTTAGGTAGAGTATTGGTTCAAGAATTGTTGGATTTGGGTTTGTCTGATGCGTACATGGACGAATTTGGTTATGTGTTTGCTACCCTGCCATCCAATACAGGCGCTGGTAAACCCGTGTTGTGTTTTTGTGCACACATGGATACCTCTCCAGACTGCTCCGGCACAGGTGTAAAGCCAATCATTCACAAAAACTATCAGGGAGGCGATATAGTATTGCCTGATGATTCAAGTCAGGTGATTTCACCCAAAGATCATCCGTATCTGTTGGAGCGAATTGGCGATGATATTATTACCGCCAGCGGTACCACCTTATTGGGAGCCGATGATAAAGCGGGTATCGCCGTAATCATGGATTTTGTTCAGCGGATGGTAGAGAACCCGTCCTTACCGCACGGAGATATTCGTGTATTATTTACCCCGGATGAAGAAATTGGAAGAGGTGTAGATAAATTGGATATGAATAAGTTAGGGGCCGATATCGGATACACCTTGGATGCCAGTGAACGGGGTTGTTATGAAGATGAAACTTTCAGTGCCAATGCGGCAAAGGTTCATTTTTATGGCATTAGTGCTCACCCTGGATACGCCAAAGGCAAATTGGTGAATGCCTTGAAAGTAGCGGCTGATTTTATGGATTCATTGCCTAAGGATTCTTGGAGTCCTGAAACAACCGAAGGTACCGAAGGGTTTGTTCACCCAGTGACCATGGGTGGCGTAGCAGAACATGCATGGGTACAGTTTATAGTACGAGACTTTAAGACGTCGAAGTTGGCAGAACACGAAGCTCAATTAACTCGTTTGATGAACGATTGTATTTCTCGTTGGCCAGGTGCAACCGCTGAAATTGAAATTGTTGAACAATATAGAAATATGAAGGAGGTAGTGGATAAGGACCCTCGTATTTCTCAATATGCTATTGAAGCCATTAAAGCCGTTGGCATAGAACCTAAATTAACAAGAGCTCGCGGTGGTACCGATGGTAGCAGACTTAGCTTTATGGGCTTGCCTTGCCCTAACCTCTTCACGGGTGAAATGGCCTACCACGGGAAACACGAATTTGTTAGCGTTCAGGACATGAAGAAAAGTTCTGATGTTTTGGTAGAATTATCGGCTAGATGGTCCCAAGGATGATGGCTTGATGGATTAAAATAATTGTCATTATATTGTAAAAAATAGCACTTTTTTCAGGTGCTATTTTTTTTTAGTGAACCTGTCGATTTTTAATTAAGTAGAAATTTTCAATTGTTGGTTTTTGAAGTAGTTATTATATTTTTCAATAACTAATTATAGATTTTTTTCATAACTGAGAGGGTGTTTCGATAGTTGTTCTATTTGTAGATCGAAAAACGATACGAATATTTTTTTTAGTAGTTTGTAATTGCCTGTATTTCTTGGTTGTCCCACAGGTTTGAGGTTCTTTTTTGGGTGCATTTCTACCTCTATTTTGCAATGTTTTTTATAAAAAAATTAACCCAATTTATACGTATGAAAATTACTTTTACGAAAATTCGAGCTGCACTGTTAGCTTGTAGTTTCGGACTTTGGTTTGGCCAGTCTGAAGCACAAATATGCAGTGCATCGAACACTACGGGATGTTCGCTGGATTGGTTTTCCGGTGTTATCATCAAAAATGCGGCAGGGACTACTGCTAGTTACAGTGGCTTAAACTGTAACAACACCGGTCCAACAAACAAGCTGATGACCAATGGAGCCATCATGGATGTTACTCCCGGGGAGTTAATTACCATCACAATCGAGAACACTTGTAACTATGCAGAATATGCGGGTGTTTGGATCGATATGGACGGGGATAACAGTTTCTCGGCGGCCGAGTGTATTGGTAAAGCGAATGGTCCAATCGGTCAGGTTGCATCAAACACAACAAAAACAGCGCAATTACAAATCCCCTGCGGAAATTTCCCAGCGGGTAAGCGGATTTTGCGTATTCGTTGTATGTATTTGTCGTTTTTACCCAGCCAGGGATGTGGTAGTGTATCCAATGAGGGTAACATCATGGACTTTGAAATCAACGTAAAGGCGGTAAACCCACCTCAAGCGGATTTTACGGTTCCTGTAGGACCTAACTACATCAAGACTCCGATTACGTTTAACTCCACATCTACTACCAGTGCTTACACTCAGACATGGAAGTTCAGCAGCGCTACTCCGGTAACGTCTGTGGGTCCTAAGGGCAGAGCGAGCTGGTCTAATATTGGATTTTACAACGTTCAATTGAACCAGGAGTTCTGCGGATTAAAAGATTCGATTGTAAAATCGGTAAAAATCGAGAAGCCAACCATGGCACCGGTGGCGGATTTCATCGCAGGAACCAACCAGGTGGAAGTGTTTTACCAAGCCCAATTATTTGATTTAAGTACTAACGGAGCCTATAAATGGGATTGGACAGCTACCTCTCCATCGGGCGCAATTGTGTATACCTCTACCCAACAAAACCCATTCTTTTCCTTTGACGAAGAGGGTTGGTGGGAAGTATGTCTTACCTCCTCTAACGACGTAGGCCCAAGCAGCAAAGTATGTAAAGCACGGTATATAGAGGTAGTACCTCCCGGAGAATTCTTGTTAGGTCCTAACCACTTAGCCACTAACCAAGGGGGTATATTGTACGATAACGGAGGCAGGGATGTAAACTACGGAAACAACCGTAAAACCAGCATCGACTACTTTAAAATATTGCCTTGCGGAGCAAAAGAGATTCGATTAACGTTTACCCAATTGAAGTTATCGTTGGGCGATGGCGGTGATCGTTTGCGTATTTATGACGGACCCGACGAGAGCGGTAAAGAACTTACCCCAGCGGGGGGTATTACAGGCGTAAACCAATCGGTATTGCGCAACTCAGTATTTAAAGCATTCAGCGGATCGATGTATATCACCTTTGAATCCAACAGTGCAAACAACGACAGCGGATTCATAGCTATTTGGGACTCAGAATTGTTCCCAACCAAACAACCCAAATCGGATTTCACTACACCTTATTTGGTTGTGGGTAACGGAGCGGACGTGATATTCACCGAAGCGGTAAAAGAAGCCCAAGGGATTGTAAATTATAACTGGATGATCGATGGTACCGATGGGTATGGCCAAGGCGAAGCAGCGTATACGCATACCTTCGGAACAGACGGAACCTTTGAAGTATGTTTGATTGCGGAGGTATGTAACGGTAACGATACAGCGTGTAAAAACATCACCGTAATTACGCCTACCGAACCGAAGGAACTAGACTTTACTGCAAGCAACTTGCGACCCAAAGTAGGGGAGTCTATTACCTTAACTACTAATACAGACTATGCATCCCGGTTTGAGTGGAGCATATTCCCTGCCACGTTCTCGTATGCAGGAACTTCCAATTCAGGCAGTCGTAACCCCCAATTGATATTCAATGCGGGAGGTGCTTATACCTTCACCTTGCGTGCATGGAACGCAGCGGGAGGCAGAGCGGCTACGGAGAAAAAAGTAATCAAGACGAAGTACGTAATTGCAGTAAAATATTGTGTACCTACAACGGACATGTTGTCCAGTGACGTAGCGATTTCAAAAGTGGAATTGTTGCAAGACAGCGTGAGTTTGTTGGAAAACACCTCTGCGGTGGGCGAGTCTAGCTATACGGATTATACCGATAACTT
>CAZKOM010000129.1:0-4320 GCA_964554385.1 uncultured Flavobacteriaceae bacterium
AAGGAAACATCTCTTTTTTCGGCATAGGTGGGGGATCTAAAATTGATATTCTTATTAGTAACCAAAAATATGGTAGTACGGAACTATATGGCGATAACGATCGAGATCAATATTTTAGATCAAACATGCATGTTTGGGGCAGTTCAACCCAATTGAATTTAAATAGTAAAAGTTATTTGAAAGCAACAATCGCTTATACAAAACAAGACGTTTTTGCAAATCACGTATTGATATTTAGGCATTTAGACTCTACAAAACCTAACAATGAAGGTAAATTTCCCTTTGTAATTGATAGTATCAAACCCAATCTAGATTATACATTCAGCACCAATTCATTAGGAGGCCATTTATTTTATAACCGCAAGTTTTCTGCTAAAAGCAGTTTGAGGGCAGGACTTCAACTGACCCAATATTTTTACACATTTCAAGACTCTAATTTGAATTTTGACAAGTCGGATCCAACTTTATTCAATAAATTTTCAGTTCGATGGAATGCTAACGGAACTGGTTTTATGGCGATTCCGTATGTGCAATGGAAATACAAAGTGTCTTCACTACTTACCATAAGCAGTGGCGTCCAAATGCAATCTTTCACCGTCACCTATGATCCAAATAATGTTCCATATTCTGCTTATAAATCAACAGCAACCGAAAAAATATCGAACACTAGCGTCGCCGGTCCTCTATTCCGTTTTGGTGCTAGATATCAGATTACGAAAAAAGACGCATTGAACTTAGGTTTAGGTATGCATTCTCAAAATCAAAGTGCATATATTTATTTCTATCAAAAACCAGGTAATAGTACACCACATAACTTGAATATGGGATTATCTTACAGCAATCACGCCATATTAGGATGGGATCATTCCATCAATAAAAGTTCGCGATTTAAAATTGAAACCTACTATCAACAACTCAGTAATTTGCCTGTTGAAATTAGACCGTCCAGTTTTTCTTTAGCGAACACGGGTTCTGGGTTTTCTAGATTTTTCCCAGACACTTTAACCAATGCAGGAAAAGGTTATAACTATGGTATCGAATTCACATTGGAACGATTCTTTTCTAAAGGTTTTTATTATTTATTATCTGGCTCCGTGTTTGATGCACAATACCAAGGATCAGACAAACAATGGCGTTCTAGCGATTTTAACACAAATTATGCAGCCAATGCCTTATTTGCCAAAGAAAAAGTATTTAAAAATAAGAATTCTTTGAACTATGGAGTGAAATTCACCACTGCTGGGGCTAGACGATATTCACCCATGGATACATTGGCAACCATAAATCAGCGCGAATACGTGGAGCTCGATGCACAAAAAAATACTATGCGATTTGGCAAACCCTATGTTCGTTTTGATGTGCGAATAGCTTACAGAATTAATGCGAAAAAAACATCCCATGAAATAGCCTTCGATTTGGTGAATGTCACTAATAGAAAGAACGTATTGAAGTATAGTTTTATTGATGCTGCACCCTATTACAGAGAAACCTACCAATTAGGATTCTTACCACTATTCTATTACAAAATCGACTTTTAATACGAACTGTCTATTCTAACACACATGTGTATAATGTAAAAATCACACAACTCGCGTGCTAATTAAATTCGCGTGTTATGAATAGACCGTTTGCATTGTTATTATCTGTAGTACTGTTGTTTGGATCTTGTGTTAGTAAAAAAGAATACCAAGCGCTGGAAAAAAGCAAGGCAGACGCCGAAGCGTTGAACCAAAATAGAATTGTAGACTGCAACGAAAAAAACGCTGCTTTGCTACGAAGTATAGCTGATTTAGAAGGTCAGCGCGGCAAATTAGAGAAAACTATTTCCTCTCTGAAAGACACCATAGAGACTTGTCATTCAGAATTACAAGAAAATCTCAATTACATCCGTAATTTGGGAGAAAATTTGGATGCTCAGAAGAAGAATTTAGCCAACGAACTCACGGAAAAAAACAGAGTTTTACAAGCCAAGGAACTTGAACTTAACGCGGCGTTAGCGAAAGCTGAAGAAGAGCGCGCAAGACTTACCGCTTTAAGAAAAGAACTAGAAAATACAGTGGGCAGGGTTAGAGAATTAGAAGCAGAATTGGCTAGAAAAGACAGCGCAGTTATTCTATTAAAAGAAGCCATAGCTAAAGCGCTCGCAGGATTTGAAAAACTAGATATTCGCGTTGAATACCGCAATGGTAAAGTCTATGTAATTTTACCGGAAAAGTTATTATTTGCTTCCGGAAGCATTAATGTAGACCCCAAGGGACGTGAGGCTTTGGTGGAAATCGGAAAAGCCCTCAACAAACAACCCACCGTTCAAATGGCTATTGAAGGTCATACAGACAATATACCAATGAAAGGTAGCGAATCCATCAAAGACAACTGGGATTTAAGTGTATTGCGCGCTACTTCCATTGCTAGAATTCTCATAGACGATGCAAAAATGAGCCCAAAGCGAATACAAGCTGTTGGAAGAGGCGATACCCAACCCATTGCATCCAATGAAACCCCCGAGGGAAGAGCTAAAAATCGCAGAACCGAAATTATCCTTACCCCTCAACTCGACAAGATCTTGCAAATTTTGAATACTAACTAATCATGATCTTGATTGCCGCCATCGAGAATCATAAAAATCCAGAAATCGATGCGCTAATCGCTGAGTATTTAAAGCGTCTGCAACCTCTGCACGCTGTTTCCCTTAGTCTACTGCCCTCTGCTAGAGTAAATTCATCAGAACAGCAACAGATAAAGGAGACAGAAGCTCTATTGAAATTGGCAAAACCTGGCGACACCCTGTTTCTCTTGGATGAAACCGGAAAGCAAACTAACAGCCTGGAATTCTCCAATCTAATAACCCAATCCCTAAATCAATCCAGAGGCAAAATAATATTCTGCATTGGCGGCGCATATGGATTTACAGCGGAAGCCAAACTAAAGTTTCCCAAACTGAAAATGAGCGATTGGGTTTTCCCCCATCAAATTGCCCGATTGGTCCTGGTGGAGCAAATTTATCGATCCTTCAATATCATTAAAGGGACTGGCTACCATCACCAATAATAATTTTAACGCCACAATAGTGCCGATGTAGCAATCTTTTAGGGTAATTCTTAAATTATACTATAGTTTTATCATCCTTATAATTTCAACTATTTTTGCAGTACAACAATGAACATACAAGCCCAATTAATCCAGTTATTAGATCAAGCAATTAATAATTTGTACGGGGAAACGCCTGTCCAAATAAAACTCGAATCTACCAATTCGGATTTCCGTGGTGATTATACATTTGTTGTTTTCCCATTGCTTAGATTTTCCAAAACTACTCCCGAACTCACCGCAGAGGCCATTGGAAAAGAAATAAGCAGAAACTCACTCATTGCAGAATTCAATGTGGTGAAAGGATTCCTCAATATGGTTATCAATACCAGTGTTTACTTGGATTTCCTAGAAAATCAATGGAATAATCCAGAGTTTCTTTCTACTTCCGTAGGTACTGGGAAAAAAGTAATGGTTGAGTATTCATCGCCCAATACCAACAAACCTCTACATCTAGGGCATATCCGAAATATTCTTTTAGGATACAGCGTAGCCAACATATTATCGGCCAATGGATTTGAAACCATCAAAGCCAATTTGGTGAACGATCGAGGGATACACATTTGTAAGAGCATGATCGCTTGGCAACGATTTGGTCATGGAGAAACTCCTGAAACTTCGGGCATAAAAGGAGATCACTTGGTGGGAAAATATTACGTAGCCTTCGAAAACGCCTTAGTAGAACAAACCCGCGAGACAATTGAATTAGCAAAAAAAGGTGAATGGCAACCCGAGAACACAACCATACAAGAACGCTACAACAAGCTTTGGGAAGCATTACAATCGGCCAAAGAAGAAAAGCAAATCAATAAAATATCCGACGATATCAAAGACCTAGTAAGGAATCAATCGGAAATCATGCAAGCCACGGCTGAAATGTTACGTCAATGGGAAGCAGGCAATCCAGATGTAATTCAGCTATGGTCTACCATGAACGGCTGGGTGTATACAGGGTTCGATACAACTTACCACAAATTAGGAGTAAACTTCAATAAGTATTATTACGAAAGTAACACCTATACGTTGGGTAAAGACATTGTAGAAGAAGGCCTAAAATCCGGTGTATTTTATAAAAAACCAGACAACTCCGTTTGGATAGATCTTAGCAGCGAAGGACTCGACGAAAAACTAGTACTTCGGTCCGATGGTACCTCCGTTTATATTACGCAGGATATCGGAACAGCAGATCTAAAGTACCGCGATTTCGGTATAAATAACAGTATCTACGTAGTA
>CAZKOM010000130.1:0-4211 GCA_964554385.1 uncultured Flavobacteriaceae bacterium
CCAAAACTAATTCCGTGTCCTTTTTGTAAATGACCCAATCCTGATTGACTGGTAACTTCGGCAAAGTATTTACCTTGTTGGTTTAAAAATGCTCTGTTGGGGACTAAACTATTAAATTCAAACGCTCCGGTACCAGCATAAACATCCAAGTATCCATCATTATTAAAATCGCCAAAATTGAAGCCCATGGCAAAGATCATCTTGTCCAATCCCATTTCTTTGGTGACATCTTTGAATTGCTCATTTCCTAAATTTTTATACAACTTAGCTTTTTCAAGTCCCGTATTTATTCCCAACATTTCAGCACCTACTTCACCCCCAACGTTACTTAGGTGATCCAAGGGGAATGAGGTAACTAAAATATCGTCCCAGCCATCATTGTCGTAATCAAAAATCATTGCAGGGAAACTCATAAATGGCTTCTCAATTCCAACTTTTTCTGCAATATCCTCAAACACCACATCTTTGGTATTAGGCTTGAACCCGCGATGCATGAACAGGTGATTTTTACCACGAATGGACGATATATAAAGATCCAAGTTACCGTCTTTGTTCATATCACAAAACAAAGCCGCTTTCGCATATCCAAAATTACCGTCTACTTTCCAGTCTTTGGATTTATCTGTAAAAGTTTCGTTGCCGTTATTAATAAACAATTCGCAGGGGTACATATTTTCGGCATTGTTTTCATTGGCAATAAACACATCCAATAATCCATCTCCATTAACATCTCCCCAAGTAGCGGTTTCTGTTGGACGGAAACTCACCATCCCGGAAGCGAATGTGATATCACTGAACGTACCATCGCCATTATTTTTCAGCAAACTATTAGGCCATTCCCCACCTTTATCTAACCAGGCACCACGTAGAATAAGTATGTCTACAAATCCATCATTATTAAAATCAGCTTGTTTGGTATTTAACCCGCCTTTCAATCCGGTAAGCATGGCCGATGAAGTCTTATCATCAAAGCCTCCTTTTCCATCGGACAAAAACAATTTACACTGATCAAATAATCCATAGGATGAGCAAAAAATATCTTGAAATCCATCATTGTTGAAGTCTTCAATAATAGCGCCACCACTTAATCCGTTTACGTCCACGCCTAAATCGGTAGCCACATTGGCAAAAGGATTCAATAATTGATTTTCATTATCCATTGCAGAAATATCAATGTAATGTTCTTTGGGAACTTCGGCTGGATATTTACCTAAGGTCATGTAGGCAATATTTAACAACCATTTGGATTGATAATCTTTTGGGTATTGCGATAAAATTTCTTTGAAAACCTTGATAGCCATGGTGGAACCATCTGTAGCTTTATGGTATGCCTCCGGTTTTAATGGCACAATACAGGATGCATTATTGTGATTAGCAACACAATTATCATCTTCACCTCTACGTAAATGAGCAACCGCTAACAAATCAAAAACACGCTTAAATTCTGGCTCTTTTAATGCTTGCGATCTACCTCCTGGAAATTTATCAATCATTTGTCCCAGGGTTTGAATACACAGGTCAGCATTTCCAGCGTTGAGTAATTCAAAACAATATTTTGTTTCCCAACGTATTATTTCGGCTGGATTGTCCATTTTGGGCATGTTTGTCATCATGTTTGCAGCACGTTTACCTGAAAGGAAATAATTAATATCGGGGTCTGCCGAAGCGGCCAAACTATCCAATACGTGAACCATACGAACGTTCCCCGCGAATCTGGGATCGGTATGCAATTTGGCCGAATCGCTGTTCTCAGCTTTGGAATTAGTAGAACAAGCGGTAAAAGTAAAAGTAGCCAGTAGCAAACCGACTAAAGACAGGTAAATTCTCATAATAGCGCAGTAAAATTAAATCGTAAATAGATAATAAAATTAATTTTATCAATACCTCGCGATTAAATTGACATTAAACCTACAAAACTCAACGATTCAGGGTAATTAACCGAAGCTATGTTATTGAATAGTTACGGTGTAATGCACCTTCGGCTTTACCAAATTCTGTGTGGGTTTGGTTGAATTTGTACCCCATGTCTGCGGCAGGTAAACAGCACATAACGTATTTGAAACATGAAATAAGCGATGGTGGTAATTGAATGGAACTGCTGTCAATATTCCGTGAAGCACTTCGGGTCTTAATTGTTCTGGGGAATGGGCGTAATCGTGCCAAACAATCACTGTTTGCTCCGGCTTAATTACATTCTCCCAAATTTTTCGAGTGTCATTAATTACATATTCGTGGCTGTGATCACCATCGATAAAAATCAAATCGTATTTACTCTGCAATCCGTTAAAATTAAATATTTTAGAATCACCGAAAACATGAGTAACATTGGTTAATTCCTTTGAAAAATACCCGTGTAAGTCGGCGTATTCTTTTGGCCAACCTAAATTATTCATTTCTTCCACACTCAAATTCAGGGTAGTGCAATGATGGGCTACCGAGGCAACATTGGCTACACTTTCGCCTCTCCAAGTACCAATTTCAAAATAACTGCAATTAGGAATGGTATCGGCCAGCGATTTCAATAAGGCAATATCGGTTACCATTGAACCACCTCCTAAAAACGAAATGGGAGCCAACGCTCTCCCTCGTTCCGTTAACAAATCATTGAGCGCTATTTGGGGTAATCCATCAGAAAATCCAGAAAAGTCATCCTTGATTTTTGATTGCCAATAATCATCTGCTTGAATTACTGTATTTAACAAATACGGCCTGTTTATTACTGCCTTTAGTACTTGAATCAACTTTGACAACTTACCCATTATTGATCAATATTTCTTTTTTTGACCCAGTGACAAAGGCAGGGCTGCCATGGCTTTTATGTGATGGGTAAGATACTTGGTAAATTGCTCTATTTTCTGATGTTGCTGACTAGGCACCATACTATCATTAAGCAACGGGAAAACAAACGATTTAGAATCCAATTCAACATTTCCATGTTTGGCAATTATTGCTCTGACTTCCTCTGAAATAACGCAGACAATGGACTTACTGAAATTGGTTCGTTTACCTTCTTCTGTTGTTTGAGAAATTACTAAAATATCTCCTGCGAGGTTTTCGTACCGTAACCAAGCCAAATCGGCCGGGGTTAAATCGTTGCACAAAATCGACATAATTAAAAAGTCTCTCGCTCGTTCCTGATCTGAATTTTGAGGATGAGCTGCGAGGGTTCTTAAATAATCGGCCTTGGAAGCCCATCGAACAATTTTCTCCGCTGATGGAATTCTATATTTTCTTCTTCCAAAGGGGTATTGCTCCGATTCGATATCTTTTTTATCTAAAGCTTTATTGAATATGGCCCGTAAAGGTCTTAAATAAATACCTACCGTAGCTGGAGAAAATGATTTTACATTAAGACAATATTTTTCATAGTCCTGCAACCATTCTTCCGTAATTAAAGCAAAAGGTATTTTATTAGGTTTTGTACCGGTACTATATTCAATGAAATCTAAAATTGATTGTAGGGAGTTTCGATAATTGGATGCACTATTTTGTCGTTGCTCCGCATTCATTTCAATCACTGAATCTGAATAATAAGCAATGATATCCGGAGCAGTGTGGGTATTTTGAAAAAACTTGGCTTCAAATCGATCAAAATCGAAGGGCTCTAAATCCTTGGCTATTTTCTTTGCTGTCCATTCCAATAGTTGCAGATTAAGTCGTTGGGCATTGAGAGTATCTCCCGCTTTAGACTGTAGAATTTTTTCAAACTCCTCTGCTGCAAATTCCATATCCAACGGGTAGAGTTTTTGTATTCTCGGCTGACCGGTGTATACACGAAGCTTCACAGGGAATTTACCATTGCGTTTTTCCCGACGTTTGTCGAGAACCACTTTGATAAACACTTCGTTACTCATCTTAGATTGGATATTTTTTTTTGAGGGAGTCAAAATTACGCGATTCCTCGTTTATATCCAAGGTTTTCCACACGAAATCAACAATATTTATTCCTTTTTTATGGAATATTTTGCGCATACAAAAACATCGTATTTAACAGATTGAATCAACATTTAATTGTTTCTATCGTTTTAAACAGATTTAAAACCACCCAAATCACACATGCAACACACCAATTTAATAGACACTGCTCATTGAGATTGTATGCAAATTAATTAGGTCCTTCTCAAAAAGAATTTGATCATGGATTGTAGGAATGTTGGGTTGTATATTCGCCGATATCGGAAAAACTAGCACTATGAAACGGGGAATATCGG
>CAZKOM010000131.1:0-4007 GCA_964554385.1 uncultured Flavobacteriaceae bacterium
ATGTTGATTTACGACTCAAATAACAAAGGTTTTTAAGGATGTTCATGGATGATTTGATAACTTAATGATAATAATCTGTTTTAAGACGATTGATAATAGCTAAATGTTGTTTTAAGTGTTAAGGAAATCGATTGTATCCATTTATTTCCATCGGAGTTCAATCTTATAACGACCCAGCTCTTTGGTCGCTGTATTGCCACCGGATTGATTATTGGTAGCAATGAAAAATAAATAAACACTTCGATTTATATTACTGAGAGGGATTGTTTTTTTATTGCGTTCAATGTAAATTTTTTCAATGGTTTTTGTTCCTACAACGGTATTGCCATTAACTTGTACATCTTTGTCAAAACGATGCCAATTTATTGTTCTATCGTAAAATAAATAGGAAATAGATTCATCGTCTATTTCCATGTCTCTATCCGTGTTAAAATTCTCTTCTACCCTGGTGAAGTTACTAATGGTTTGAAGGCTTGTAATTTCTTGATTGTCTTTTAGATTGAAATATTTAGGATTAAACGACGAATGGAAATAGATCCCATCGTGATTATTTAGGGTAATTCTCAACTGAAATTGCTTTTTTTCTAACGTGGCAACATGGTTTTCTATCGGTATTATTTTGTTGTCTTGCAGAATTTCTACCGTAAATACAGGATTGGTTTGAGGTGCAAAACTTAGCAATAACAAGACAGCCGTAGCTAATATAAAATTGTAAAGAAATTTCATTGGGGGTAATTTAAAATTGAGGCGGTTATTTTCTACCACAATAATAAATCCAATGTCGTTAATTTGTTGCAGTTTCTGCCATTATACAATATCAGAATTGTTTTAGAAGAATAGGATTAACCCATCCCCACTGAGTCTCAATAACTGGGTTTTCCAACATGGAGGAATATTATAATTTACTATCTCAAGGAAGTCATTGGATTACCGATTTTTTAAATTGGGTTCGCTTTACAACAAAAATCAACAAAAATTGGGTGCTCTTTGCAACAAAAATGTAAGTAAATTGGGTTCGCTTTGTTACAAATAAAATCCGTATATTTGTATAATTAATTGATTTTCTATTTGTTATGGATGTTATTTATAGAGATGCGTTTAGTAGGCTTTTGACTTGGAAAGAAAACCCCAAGCACAAGCCTGTTTTACTGAGAGGAGCAAGGCAAGTTGGGAAGACTACATTGATTAGGCAATTTGCTAAACAATTCAATTGTTATTTAGAGTTGAATTTGGAGAGGGCAGATCACAATAAACTATTTCAGTTAGATGATGTGAATGGCATTTTGGATGCGGTGTTGCTTATGTTTGGTAAAACGTTTGTGCCTAATTCCACATTGTTGTTTATCGATGAAATTCAGGAGAACCCCAAGGCCATCCAATTACTTCGTTATTTCTATGAGGAAAGACCGGATATGCATGTTGTTGCTGCAGGATCATTGCTCGAATTTGCTTTAAATGAAGTTCCCAGTTTTCCAGTAGGTAGGGTTGAATACCTGAACTTATATCCATTAAATTTTAAGGAGTTTTTAGTGGGGATAGATCATGAAGTTGCCAAAGAGAAATTGGATGAAATTCCGTTGAAGCCTGATTTTCATGAAATTTTATTGAAATTGTTTCACCAGTATGCTGTCGTTGGTGGTATGCCTGAAGTAGTTGTTGACTTTAAAAATAATAGGTCAGTAGCTAGTTTGAGAACTTATTATCTAAATATATGGCAAACATATAAGGACGACGTTGAACGCTATGGCAAAAATAAAACGGCGAAAAATATAACTCGTTTTGTTATTGACAAGGCACCTTTCGAGTTGGATCGAATCAAATTTGCAAACTTTGGTGGAAGCAACTATCGTTCAAGGGAAGTATCGGAGGCATTGCATACTTTAGATATGGCAAAAATCATTCGATTGGTTTATCCAACCACGAATATAAATTTGCCTATTTTACCTAATTTAAACAAAAGTCCGAGATTGCAATTTTTAGATACCGGATTACTAAATCATGTGCTCAATATTCAGGGGGAAATGATAGGATTGAATGATATGAGTGATTTTCAACGAGGTAAAATTATTCAACATTTGATTGTTCAAGAAGTTTTATCACTTAGTGAGTACTCTGTAATGCCGCATTTTTGGGTTAAAGAATCAAAGGATAGTAATGCTGAAGTAGATTTGGTTTATCCATTCCGTAATTATTTAATTCCGATAGAAATTAAATCTGGTAAAACTGGAAGTCTTCGATCATTGCATGAGTTTGTGAACAAATCTGAACATTCATTTGCGGTGAGAATGTATGCCGGGGCTTTCAACATTGAGGAAGCAATTACACCCCAGGGTAAAGCATTTTGGTTAATGAATTTGCCGTATTATTTGGGTACAAAATTGCCCGAGTACTTAGCCTATTTCCTCAATTATTGTAAAATCGATATGCCATAGTGTGTATATAATATTGTAATAAAGATTTGAAATCTTTGAACTCGATTTTTATAGGAGAAATATATGGTTTTTCATTGTATAATCCATTGATTAATATTTAATTATGGGTAAAAGAGGGACGGTTTTGGTTCGAATTTTAAAATCCCACTATTGTACGCAGAACTTACGCGTTTTTAGGGTTATTTTAGCAAATACCAAAAATAAAAAACCCCGAAAACACTGGGCTTACGGGGTTTTAAGGGTAAAACAATAGTCTATTTTGCAGAGAGGAAGGGATTCGAACCCTCGATACGCTTTTGGCATATACACACTTTCCAGGCGTGCTCCTTCGACCGCTCGGACACCTCTCTAAACGGGCTGCAAATATACGTAATAGGCAGTTAAATACCAATTGAACTAAACGCCACTTTGTAAGTTGCAATATGATAGTTGATGATTCAATTATCAACTTGCACTTGATAACTCCGACTGATATAGAGATTCGTAAGAATTATTCCTTAATAACTTTAAATGAACTTTTTCCTCCTGAATCATCGGCCAAATTAATAATATACACACCAGAAGAAAATGAAGAGAAATTAATCTGAAATGTATTTGTGAATGATTTGGGCTGGGTGAGTGCCTTCCCGGTTGCAGAAGAAATCGTGTAAGTGCCCCGTTTGTTTATCGCTTCCACGATGAGGTTTAAACTGCAAGGATTAGGGTAGTAATAAGGTGTTGTAAAAATGCTGGTTACGGTTGAGTTTTGTTCTGGGGCCTCTACTTCTACAAAAAATGTATCTCGTAATAAGGTTTTGGAGGTATCGACGTTTTGATTCTCATCAATCACTGTCCATCCGGTAGGGTTTAGTTCCAATACCCATGTGTCTATACCTGCCTGGTTCCCCGATATTTTCAAGAAAGAATCACCCACAATTTCCAAATTACTTGCAGCCGCAGTGGTGTTTAACCGGTAAGCACGCATGCCTTTTTGAAATGTTGTGTCGAAAAATAGTCCAGAAAATGAAATTTTTGTTGAATCGCCTTTTGTTAATTTTTGGTCAGGAATGACAGCAATAAAAGGGGATTTTGTAAATTGAAAATATAACTGGATAGTAGCCTCTTTTTGGATATTGTAATCGGCTAATGTACGGCCATCTTGTAATAGTTTTCCGGCGAAAAATAGAGATTGGGCGGCCGGGTCTATTTTTTCTTTGTCTTGAATTTTTGCTTTTACATTTTCAATTGCATCCGAGTTTTCAACTTCCAATGCGATAGTCTTTCCCGTTGCAATTATTTTTATGAAAATCTGCATACCGAAAGCGGTATTGAGTGACAAGCAAAAAAAGCTTAGGGTAAATAAAAGGTGATACCGTGATTTGTTTTTTGAATTCATAAAAAAAATTTACAGCAAAAATAGGATACAGAAGAAAATAAATCCTAGACTTATTATTATCTACGTCTTCGGTCACGTCGATTTTTGCGTCTGTCTCTAACATCCTCTCGCCTGTCTCTGATGTCTTCTCTTTTATCTCTTATATCCTCGCGTTTGTCCCTAGGTCCTCCTTGAAACCTATCATCTCTGATATCTTCACG
>CAZKOM010000132.1:0-3824 GCA_964554385.1 uncultured Flavobacteriaceae bacterium
CAGATACGTCGTTGGTGGTGTTTACAAACTCAGTAGGTGTGATAGAACATGCTGGGGTATTGGTGAAACTTGCTCTCGGACTCTCGCGAACTTCAACAATTCTCGTTTGGGTATCTGAGCAGCCAAATTCTGTGATTGAAGTTAATGTAACCAACTTTTTACCAGGACTTGAAAATCTATAGCGAGGATCCGTATCCGTGCTAACACTTCCATTATCGGAGAAATCCCAACTGAAGCCCATCACCCCCCCACTATATACTGAAGTATTAACAAATCGAAATTCATCATTGTCACATAGCCCTTTATTAAGCGCAAAACCCGCTACTGGTGTTCCAAACTGATAAACACGTTGCACTTGTTCAGACTTACAACCATTCAAATCTGCCGTTAACGTAACCTGATAAACACCTGCTTTTGGATATTGGTACGTCACTTTGGTCCCTGTTTTCTTTACATTATTACCAAAATTCCATTCCAATACTGCGTTGGCCGGTGTTGTCTTACTTTCAAAAGCAATATCTTTTCCTAAACAAGCATTGGATTTAGTAAATTCTACCGATGGCACATCAAACACTTCCACGTCCTTCGTTTTTGTAAAAACGAAACCATAAGGCATGGTCTTTGCCGTCATTTTTACAGCGAACTTACCAGCACGAGGGAATACAAAAACCGGTTCGGGAGCGTTCGAGGTATCCGCAGCCACACCCGTTCCGAAGTTCCAGAAATATTCTAAAGCAGCACTTGGTTTGATATCGGATAGGTTTTCAAACAGCACGTCACTTCCATCGCAGATTTTGCTTGGAAATTTAAAATCGGGATTTGCCGATGGGAAAATCAATACATTTCTTCTAATAAATGTATCACAACCATTATTTAAATCACTCACTTTCAGTACTACTGTAAGCAACGAGTCTTCTAAACTTGCATCTGAAGTTTGAAATTCAACTTCTAAATTATTAACTCCCGAAGGTGCAGTAACCGACGCCCCTGAAACTGGCTTACCACTAGCCGTGTAGGCCTGTGCCGATGCATACCAATTTGCTGGTGAAGCAGACCCATAGGTAGAATTATTGTAAACCCGAGGAGCAGCTACAGTATAAATTACTGGGGTATTGATTACCGTAACATCGAAGGGTCTGCCCAATTGATAAAATGCCGTGTTGGGTGAAGTTACTTTATTCGAGAAAACAAATCTTCCACCACCAGGTGCAGGTTTTACAAAAGTGAAATATTGTGTACCATTGTTTTTTAGGTGATCGTCCGTAACATCCAAATATATATTTACATCTGCATTTCCAGCAACAGGGAAAATGATCTTTGAACTGATATCAATTTTTAATGAATCACCCGGCAAAATTGAATTACTAACAAATTGCCTAACGGGCGAACCACCATTTACTGAAAAAGCAACATTGAAACGTCTAATTGTATCGATATACGTATTCTTCACCCAAATACTGGCATTCGATTCATGGCCTGCGCAAACTTGATTAGCGAGGGTGTAATCAACCTTCACCACAGCCACGTCCATGGAATCTTCCACCGCACCGCGGTCGCTAAATCCAGCATTTCTCGTTTTTCCGTTGAAATCTACTGGCGCCCAAGTCACCGTAGGCACATTGTTTTGCGTTTCCCAAGCCCTTGAACGGTAATCCAAATTGGATGGATCTACAAAATTCGGATCAGAAATATTATTACCTGGACCGGGTATACCGCTAGTTACAAATGCATTATAGGTATTGTACGTAGATGTACCTAAATACCATAACTGATTTACTAACTTCAAGTTGAATGTATTATTATCCACAGATCGAATACCATTAGATTGATTAAGCAAATAGATTGGATAAGCATAGTAGTTATCCTCTAAATCTATGATATTTCCATCGAATCGCACAAAAGACCGTGCTTCGTACAAATAACAACCATACGTAAAATGGAATTGATACCCTGAATTTCTTGAGCGAATAGTATTTTGTCTGATATTCATCTCATAATTCGTTAAGAAATTGTAAGAATATAAATTGTAAACGGCAAAATATCCAGAATTATCTGCTACGATATTTGAATATATATCTGTATTGTATAAGTAATACGTATACAATCCAAAAAACGACCCTCGAGTATTGTATCCTGTTACGTTTCTAGTGATCCGGTTTCTACTAATCGTCCAAGCACCATAAAACCAAAACTGAGTAGCATAAAAGGTATTACCACCTTTATTATTGTCTATGATATTACGTTCGAATACGTTCCTGTTGCGTAATGAATTTCCAACATAATATATGTAGTACATCCAGTTGTTTCCTGCTCCCTGTTGAGAATTAAATGTGCAATTAACAACCTTGTTATTTATTATATGATAATCTCTACCATAAAAAATATAAATTAAATAACTCGCTCCGGTTATTGACGTTTCTATATTTTCGAACTCATTATTAACAAAGTTTACCATATCGTTGTAGTATAAATCACTACGCGTAGAAGTATAGCAACGAATGTTTCTAAATTTATTCCCATCAATTACAAAAGGATTGTTGGAATTACCATAGTTGTAATACGCAGAGAAACCATTCCAAATATTTAAATAGTTGGTTGTAGAAGAAGCGCTGGCACCGGAGTAAGGTAAAGAATGAAAATTATTATTGCGATAGGTTGTGGATCGATTGGTACTGTAGGTGTACCAAGAATTAATACCCACCATGGTTAAATTACAAGGGGTGGAACTTCCCGCATTTGTTCTACTAATATCATTACTAATATATTGATCACCATTGGTATAACGATTGTATACCGCCGTAAAGAAAAAGTTACTAATAACGTTATTCGTAAATGTGTTATTCGTTGCAGTAGAAATATACGCACTTGTACTCTGCTGATTTACAATAGCATAAGCAGGACCAGGGTTACCAGAATTCGTTGTTCTCATCGTACAGGCAGTGACCGTGTTTCTAATACCATTATTGGTGGTAGAAGTAGTCGTCAACGAAGTATTTGACGAAGCAAAGGCAATGTATGCGCCCGCCGAAGTGGATGTTGCCGTCCTAGCTGTATACTGAATAGTAACACCATCGATAGTATTATCATCAGACTGATTTGTAAAACGAATTCCGATAGCACTTGTAACCGTAGAACTTAATGAAATCGTTAAAGATTTAATTGTAATCCAATCGGCTCCGTTAAATAAAATCGCTTCATTGGAACCAGAACTGGTTAATGTTTGATTGTTTCCTTCGATAGTAATTCGATTGGTACTGGAAACACCACTGATTGCATTAAATGTTACTGCAGTGGTCACTGTTAAACTTGATTCTACCCGAACAGAAACAGGACCGTTAACTCCGTTGGTAGAAAGCGCAGAAGCAAATGCAGCCCAGGTTTGAAAATTTGTACCTGAAGCCGCATTGGTTGAATTGATGGTGTAATTACCACTCATCTGTGACCAACCCAAATTTAAGCCCGAAAAAAACAGCATTATAAATACCATTAAATGCGTGAGCCTTGATTTTGTTGTTTGTTTGTAGTGTTTATTCATAAGCAATTAGTTAGTTTTCAATTAGTTTTTTAACAAATACTAAAAATTTCAATAATATTACTATTGCATATTTTAGCAATCGCAATACTAAATGAATAACTAACTACGCCTACAATGATTTCAATGTGTATTTTCCATGATGGAATTTATTCATAAAAAAAGGGGCCTACCGCTAGGTAGACCCCTTTCTATAACACAAGTTTTACAAATTACTTCTGCACAGTAATTTTCTTCGTTACTACTTGCTTGCCATTGCTTACTTCTACCAAGTAAACTCCGTTGCTCAAGT
>CAZKOM010000133.1:0-3756 GCA_964554385.1 uncultured Flavobacteriaceae bacterium
CAAATCAACATATTGCAACAATTGCTCAGTTAAAATATGGTAAGGCACCCATGTCTGATTCTAGTGAATTAGGGTTCTTAAGCGATGTTTACAAATATCAAAATAATATTTATGCTTTGTCTCTATTAGCATGTAGTTATTCTTGGGATGCAGCAAAAATGTCCCTAAGTGGTTTTGAACTACCTTTATCGAAGGACTCTATGTATATTATTACGGTCTCCTTATTGAGATCTTCTACTGTAATTAGGAACCAAGAATTGGATATTTTTTATAGCAATAAACGAGAACATAATCCAAATTCTGTAGGTAAATTATCTTTGTTAGCCAATAAACAAGATCGAAGAATTGAGTTGAAATGGATGGAGGAATCTCATTATATTTCCTACGATATCCTTAGGTCAGACAAGAAAAATGGACCTTTTGTTAAGCGAAATAGTTTGCCCTTTTCCAATGGCTTAAGTTCTGATTCCTTGAGAGCTACCCCGATGATTATGTATTTGGATTCTACCGAAAAGAATTATAAGATATATTATTATAAGTTAGTGGGGTATGATTTGTTCGGGGAACGCGAAGAATGTAGTTTGGTATTTTCGTCCTACAGTGTAGACGCTACCCCTCCAACTCCCTTTGATACCATTGGTTCGGTTAGTAAGTCTGAGCGAAATGTTCGATTGTTTTGGCCACCAATTTCAAATCCAGAGGTAGATAAAATTAAGGTTTACTATGGTTACGGAACCTCGGGGCCGTGGAAAGTATTGAAAGTATTAAAACCCAATTCAACCTCGTTTACCCATGATTCCGCCGATAATATTCAAGAAAATTATTATGTGGTTTCATTGGTGGATACCGCAGGAAATGAAGGCAAACATTTACCTAAGAAAGTAATCACATTGGATACAATTGCTCCAGATTTGGTTAAGGTGGCAACAGGATCCGTGGATAGTTTAGGTAAAGTATTAGTTCGTTGGGTTCGTAGTGAAAGCAATGATGTTAGAGGCTATCGTGTTGCTTTTAGTAATCGCAAAGAGGGGCCTTATAGTATAGAAAATGGCATGGTAAGTATGGATACGGTTTATCGTGATTCAGTAAATTTACGAATACTAAAGCGAGGATTTTATTTCAAAGTGCAGGCAATAGATTATAAAAACAATAGTAGTGTTTTGAGTCAGGCATTTTGGTTGGAAATACCAGATATTGTTCCGCCAAGTATGGCTCGTATTAGGGAAATCAATGCACTGAGTTCTGGTTTCTTATCATTACAAGTTGAATTTAGTAAGCAAGAAGATATTGTGGGTTGTTGCATCCAACGAATTAATGTTTCTACCAAAGACACGACTCCTTGGTGTTCCCTTCCTACTTCTAGCAACTTGAAAATACAACGCATTAAAAAGTTCGGTGTTGTTACTCCTTCCTTTGAGAATGGTTTAAAATTTGGTCCGCTTGCTTTGGATAGCACAGGTAAGAAATCAGTGATATCAGTGGTGGATTCTGTTTCTATCCCAGGTCAGTTGTATAAATATCGAGTTTGTTTGGTGGATGCCGCTGGTAATGTTTCCACTGAGAGCATTCCTATGGGTCAGAAGTCTATTGCGCCTGCTATTTCTGTAGCAGGTGTGAATTGGAAGATAGAGGCAGAGAATAATCAGTTTGCCAAGATTTCTTGGAATAATTTACCAACTTCTGCGTATTTGGTTATGGTATTCAGACGTTCTTCGTCAGATACTCCATTTCAGTATGTTTCAACGGTTAAATCTGATGTTGGATTCTTTATTGATCGCGGAGTTCAACGTGATTTTTTCTACGAGTATTATTTGATTATTGGTGATAAGTTAGGCTCTAATTCTGATAAATCGGCGGTTAAGTCTTTTCAGTTAACCCAGTGATACCTATAATCATTTGTTTTTATTGATTGATGTTTTTAGCATGGTTTTCTCTTTTTATTCAAAACGAGGGTCTGATTGGTAGGGTAGTTTCTGTTGTTTGGCCACTTCTAGATTAAACACGCCAAAATCTTGGGTAATCACACCCCAAATTCGGTAAACACCCCGCCCTCGAAATGGAGATACCGCAATAGATGGTGGAAAATGGATTGTATCAAAATAGTAACCATCGGCATCCAACCAGGTGCCAAAATTCATTTCCTTACCACCCGTTGTTCGGGTAGGTTTTACCGTTACTAAATAGCCCTCTAGGTATATTTTTTTGCCAAGAAGTTGAGGGAAGTGCCTACTTCGAATAGGTGATAAATGGGGGTTGTCTGCGCCAAACGGTGCATTTTCTTTCGTAAACGGAGAGCCTTGGATAAGATGGAAAGGGCTGTACAAGGTGAACCCCAACAACTGAAGTTGGTCGTGAGCAATCTCTAACCAAGAATCTTCCAAGGAGGGTAGTTCGTATTCTTTGGGTATTTCTTCGAATAACTTGGGGGTGGCGATGCTTTTCTTTTTGGGACCATACAGAGCGTGAATTTCCCAAAAGAGCGATTTGCGGGGTAATCCTAAATTTCGAAGAGCCCCTACTTGTACTAGTAGTTTAAACTGTTCAATTCCTGGCTCTATTCTAGACTTAATATTGGCGATGGAGATGAATGGGCCTTCTTGATTTTTAGACTCGATGATACGCTGTATCAATTTTTCCTCCAGTCCATCCACCAATCCCAATCCAAGCCACAAAGTATTTCCCTCAATGCGGGTTAAAAGATGGCTGTTATTGATACACGGAGCTTCAATGATTGCACCGCTTTTTCGGGCAGCATGAATATAAAACTCCGTGCGATAGAATCCCCCAAAATTATTAATAACCGCCGTATAAAATTCAAGAGGGTAGTAGGCCTTTAGAAACAAACTCTGATAACTTTCCACCGCATAACTTGCGCTGTGCCCTTTGGCAAAACTATAGCCCGCAAAACTTTCAATTTGGTGCCATACCTCGGTAATTAACTCTTCCTTGTGACCTTTTTCACGGGCACATAAAAAGAATTTTTCTTGCACTTTTAGAAATTCTTCTCTGCTTCGGAATTTTCCGCTCATCCCCCTGCGTAACACATCGCTTTCGGCCAAGCCCAACCCGGCAAAATGGTGGGCTACTTTAATCACATCTTCTTGGTATACCATGATTCCATATGTATCGGGCATAATTTCCCAAAGCACAGGATGCGCTTCTTTTCTTTTTTCGGGCTGTACATGTCGTTCAATAAATGTTCGCATCATCCCACTTCGGGCTACCCCTGGACGAATTACACTGCTGGCTGCTACCAACGTGAGGTAGTCGCTGCAATTGAGTTTTCTTAGTAGCTGACGCATCGCTGGACTTTCCACATAAAAGCAACCCGTGGTGTGCCCTGTTGCAATCAATCGCTCAATCCGTTTGTCGTTTTTAAAGGCATCAATTTGGTGCGGATCTACATCTTCCCCTTGGTTGGTTTTGATGTAGGTTATAGCGTCTTTAATGTGGCCGAGTCCTCGCTGACTCAAAATATCAAATTTAGCCAGTCCTAGATCTTCGGCTTCCAGCATGCTAAATTGTACAATGGGAAATCCTTTTGGGGGGAGTTCTAGTGCCGAATAATGAAATATATGTTTTTCAGGAATAAGAATTCCTCCTACATGGATACTCAGGTGATTGGGGAGGTTATGAATTCTGTGAGCGTGTTTTAGCAGTTCGGAGTACAGGGCTTGTTTATGATTGGCTCGCATCTCCTTTCCCACATCAAGGGTACTTACAGTAGTCATGGATGTGTTTGATAAGGGATTGGGT
>CAZKOM010000134.1:0-3730 GCA_964554385.1 uncultured Flavobacteriaceae bacterium
GCGCACGGCCCATGGTAAGATTAACGGCATGCCGTTGATGGTTGCGTGCATGGATTTCAACTTTATTGGTGGTTCCATGGGCAGTGTGGTTGGGGAGAAGATTGCGAGAGCCATTGATTATTGCTTGGAGACAAAGACTCCATTTTTAATGATTAGCAAATCGGGTGGAGCGAGGATGATGGAAGCTGCGTTTTCGTTGATGCAAATGGCAAAGACCAGTGCTAAATTAGCGTTGTTAAATAAAGAGGGGGTTCCGTACATTTCGTTGATGACCAATCCTACAACGGGAGGGGTTACGGCGTCGTATGCGATGCTGGGCGACTTTAACATTGCGGAGCCAGAGGCGTTAATTGGATTTGCTGGACCTCGGGTTATTAAGGAGACCATTGGTAAAGATTTGCCGAAGGGTTTCCAGAGTTCTGAGTTTTTGGTGGAGCATGGCTTTTTAGATTTTATCGTAACTAGAAAAGAATTAAAAAATAAACTATCACAACTTCTTTCCATCATTTGGAAAAAATAATTTTAACATCCAACTATGAATTTCCCAGATAATTTAAAGTACACCAAAGACCACGAGTGGGTATTGGTTGAAGGCGACGTTGCCACTATTGGCGTTACTGATTTTGCTCAACACGAGTTGGGTGATATCGTTTTTGTTGACATTTCTACTCAAGGCGAAACATTAAATGCACACGATGTATTTGGTACCGTTGAGGCGGTTAAAACGGTGAGTGATTTGTACATGCCAGTGAGTGGAGAAATTACCGAAGTAAACGGTGATTTAGAAGGTGCTCCCGAATCGGTTAACAGCGATCCTTACGGAAGCGGTTGGATGGTAAAGGTAAAAATGACCAATCCTTCCGAAATTGACGGTTTGATGAGCGCTGCCGATTATACTGCAATGGTAGGATAATGGGGTATTATATTGTACTGTGTTAACAGTATAGTGGAGTGCTAAACAAGTGAACCTACGGTCTTTTCCAGGTTCCGGGGTCGTAAATACCACCAACATAGTTTTCTATGATTTTGACGGTTTTTGCGAACTGAGATCCGGAAAATACCATAACCGAATCCGAATTTTTAGAATCGGGTATGCCAAAAAGGGTGTACCCGATTTTTTGTTTGTATTGGGTTAGATAGGAGGAGGCGAGGGGCATATAGCTCCAATGCCAAGGTTCGGGTTGGTAGCCAGTGGATCGTCCGGTGATACGGGGAGAATAGACTTCGGCGAAGCCGTAGTTGTGGGCATTTGCACGGAGCCAGGCGAGTTCTTTTGCGCCCTTGGTGGTGGTAAAATATGCAGGTTCTAAAGAGTTGATGTCAATATCAGTGCCCCAATGATGTCGGCTGCTGCCGGGCATGGAGCTATACCGAAGGATATGCTCCACGGCATCCACTCCGTGGATGCCCCGGGATTGCAACTTGTTCCATTTATTCACCCAAATTACCTTCTGTTGTTCGTAATTTCTTCTTCCAGATATAATCGTTAAAGCAATCCCGGCCCCGGCTGCCGCCCTGCGCATCTTGCCAAACGCTTCAATTACCTCTGGTTGTAACTCCATTGGTTTACTGCAAAATTCTACCGGCACCGTAGTAAATCCCA
This sequence comes from uncultured Flavobacteriaceae bacterium, assembly GCA_964554385.1. Taxonomy (GTDB): domain Bacteria; phylum Bacteroidota; class Bacteroidia; order NS11-12g; family UBA955; genus JAGKXC01. The sequence goes on from CAZKOM010000134.1 coordinate 1,604, forward strand.
CCCCGCTGTTGGATTTGTTATTCCTCCCCGTAAGAAAATATATATCAACATCTCCCTGCGCCGTATTACTCCGCTGAACTATGGCTCGAGCACCCTGCCGCATTGAACTAACATCCCCCTGCGCCGCACCGCCACCCGGCTGACCAAATCTAACAACCTCTGTTTTGTCCCATCCGTGATGACCCCCGCTTGAACTTAAAACCACCCAAACTCCGCCCATCCCCAGCATCAAAAGCAATCCCCATCCCCAATACAACGCGCTAAAAACAAACGTCTTATCTCGTTTTTCCTCCGCATCCAACAACTTGTTTCTTTGCATATCCAAGTATAGTTCAAATTGCTAAATTATCGTCAACTTATACCCCTAATTTAGTCTTTTAGAAATAAAAATTGTATTTTAACCACGTATGCAGAATAGCCTGTTGTTGATACTCTCCATTTTAGTCTTAATCAGCTATCTCTTCGAGGTAATATCGCCCAGAACTAAAATTCCTTCGGTTTTGTTGGTGCTGTTGCTGGGAATTAGCATAAAACAATTACTAATTTATTTAGCAATTCCTGCCCCAACCTTAGATCATGTTTTGCCTTTGCTCGGTACCATCGGCCTGATACTAATAGTTTTTGAAGGAGCGCTTGAATTACCCATAGACAGAACCAACGTGCCGATGATTCGTAAATCCGTATTGTCCTCAGTGATCAGTCTCATTCTTACTTCCGCCTGCATCGCTTTCTTCTTCAAAATTGCCTTCGCCGCTTCCTTGCAACAGGGGATGCTCTACGCTATCGCTTTGTCCGTAATATCAAGCGCGATTGCCGTACCTACCGCTCGTTTATTTTCCAAGGAACAATCCAGTTTTATTGTTTTTGAAAGTAGCTTTAGCGATATCATTGGAGTGCTATTGTTTAATTTTTTTCTGTTAAATGAAAAAATTACCTTAATGTCCGGAGCTAATTTTATTTTACAGATTTTTTTTAGTTTAATTATTAGTATTTTAGGAACGGCAATTTTGGTGTTTTTACTCAATAACCTGAAACACAAAATTCGATTCATACCCATCATCGCCGTGATGCTCATCATGTATGCCGTGGCAAAACATTTTCATCTTTCAGCACTTATCCTAGTGCTGGTAATGGGTCTGTTCTTAGCCAATGCAGAGAAATTTGCACATCAATTGAATCGGTTTAAATTGAATCCTCAACGACTCCTAACCGAGGTTAAAAAACTGGAAGAAATCATCGCCGAACTCACCTTTGTAATCCGTGTGAGTTTCTTTTTGTTGTTCGGGTATACCCTAAATATAGAAGAGTTGTTTAACCCCAATACCGCTTTGCTAGCATCGGTTGTGGTAATGGCCATCGTATTTTTTAGAGCCATGCTATTATGGATTCTCAAATTGCCCTGGTTCCCATATTTATTTATCGCACCACGAGGATTAATTACCTTATTGCTATTTATGTCCGTCCCACTCACTTTGGTAATTCCCCAAATTTCAAAAGGCTTTATTACCCAAGTAGTGGTCATGTCTATTTTAATCATGATGATCTCCACGGTTTTTTCACCTAAAAAAAATAAACCCCTTGGCAGTTCGTTGCCTGCGGATAACTGATGTATTTATTTGGAAATATGAAATAAATTGCGTATATTATTGTCCAATAAAATCCAAGAAAAATTCAATAACGAAAATTAATATTTATAAAAAATAACCATGGTCCCTGCCATTTTTAAAAAAATTAGCATAGCTATATTCAGCATAGTACTACTGGAATCAACTTTGTCCGCGCAGAAACAAAGTTCAGCCCAAGAGTTTAATGCCGGATCCCGACTTCAACAAGAATTCAAGCAATTAGCAGATCCCAATACGGGGAAAATACCCGCTAATATTCGGTACAAAGAATTAACCTATGCCTCCACATTGCCCAAATCATCGGATGCAATAACCCAACGGAGATCTACTAATTGGAAACACAGAGGCCCTTATTATATCGGAGGTAGAACTCGAGCCTTGGGTATCGACATACAAAATCCTCAACGCATCCTCGCTGGTTCCGTTTCAGGTGGGATTTGGCTCAGCGAAGACGGTGGAAAATCATGGAAAACTGTTCAGGAAAAAGATCAATTGAGGTCGG
>CAZKOM010000135.1:0-3598 GCA_964554385.1 uncultured Flavobacteriaceae bacterium
GTTTTACTTATGTAGAATACTATTTAAGCAGAGGGATGAATATCGATGATTTTGCTCCTAACTTGAGTTTCTTCTTTAGCAACGGAACGGATCCGGAGTATGCGGTTATTGGTCGTGTAGCACGAAGAATTTGGGCCAAAGCCATGAAGTTGAAGTACGGTGCAAATGCGCGTTCGCAAATGTTGAAATACCATATTCAGACTAGTGGAAGAAGTTTACACGCTCAGGAAATTGATTTCAACGACATCCGCACTACGTTGCAGGCGTTGTATGCTATTTATGATAATTGTAACAGTTTGCATACCAATGCTTACGACGAGGCAATTACTACACCAACCGAGGAAAGTGTTCGCAGGGCAATGGCTATTCAATTGATTATCAATCGCGAATTAGGATTGGCGAAAAATGAAAATCCAATGCAAGGCAGTTTCATCATTGAGGAATTAACCGATTTGGTGGAGGAAGCGGTATTGGTTGAATTTGATCGAATTACGGAACGCGGTGGAGTTTTGGGTGCGATGGAGACCATGTATCAACGCAGTAAAATCCAAGAAGAGAGTTTGTATTATGAGACCTTAAAACATACAGGAGAATTACCCATTATTGGTGTGAATACCTTCTTGAGTTCTAAGGGTTCTCCAACCGTATTGCCAGGTGAAGTGATTCGTAGCACAGAGGAAGAAAAGCAATTGCAGATAAGAAAGGTAGAGGAACAGCATGCCTATTTTGGTGAAACTAGCGTTGAATTACTTGCAAACTTGCAAAAAGCCGCCGTTGAAAATCGGAATATGTTTGCTGAATTGATGGAAGTGTGCAAGGTGTGTACGTTGGGTCAAATTACCGAGTCTTTGTTCTCTGTAGGAGGACAATATCGACGAAATATGTAACCCTGCTTTTCGTGATGTATATTCGTGGCAGAATGTACAGGTATTATTGTCAAGATTTTAAATATCAATTTCTTGTAAGGTTATTGAATAAGGCGACTTTGTTTCTTGCCTTATTATTAATATCAATCCAAAGTGGTTGTAAACGGGATCCAGTAACTCAGGGTTCTGTTAACGATGACGCCTTTATAAAGCGAAAAAATCAGTCGTTGTTTTTAAAAGTTGCCGGAAATATTAGTAGTAGAAAGTTATTGTTGATTGTGCATGGTGGCCCGGGAGGAAATGGATTAGATTATCGAGATTCAATCATTAAAACCAATATAGAATCTAAAATAGCAGTTGGTTATTGGGATCAACGATTTGGAGGGAATTCTCAAGGTAATGGAGGGAGCAGCGATTTGGAATCCTATAGAGAGGATTTATTGGTTGTGGTCAAATACATTAAGGCCAAATACGGAGATGATTTACAGATTTATATAATGGGACATAGTTGGGGTGGTTTTTTAACTCCTTTTTTTCTAGGTCACCAACAAAACCAACAACTAATTTCTGGATGGATTCAAGTGGACGGAGCGCATAATTATCCGTTGAATGATTCATTGACCGAGGATATGTTGCTAAAGCGGTCAAATATCGAGATTGCAGCTGGAAGAAATGTGTCACATTGGCAATCGGTATTGGAATATTGTAGCGCGAATAATTCATCAGATGGATATGATGTCTCATTAAAATTAAATCAATATGCACACGAAGCAGAGGCACTTATGGATTCTGTTTTCATTCCTGATACAAGGTATTTAACTGATCCTTCCGCCTCCTACAGGAATAATGTAATTAATACTCTAGCGTCAGCGATTTTGGCGGTGGATCGCCCAACTTATGATATTAACCCAGATAATTACCTCTCTGAAATTAAATTGCCATCGTTGTTCTTATGGGGGGCTTATGATTTTGTATGTCCACCAGCATTGTGCGAGGATTTGCAACTAAAAGTTGGGAGTTCTGACAAAACCATTCGGTATTTTTATCATTCGGGTCATTCACCGATGATGAACGAACCGGAACTTTTTTGGAACACTGTATTGGATTGGGTTGATAAACACTAACGGAGAATGAAGAATTTATTTTTTAAACGGTTGGATAGGGCATCACGATTTTTGGTGTTTTTGAATTCTATGTTGTTATTAAATATAAGCTCTTATGCTTCAATTGATTTTACGAACGTGAATAATGAGTTTTTTTTAAATAATGACTTAATTGAAATCTCTATTGGATTAGATACTGTACCCAAAAAGGATAATTCTAACTTACCAAAGAAATCTACAACCAAGGAGAATTTACCTTGGAGGCCCTTGAAGGATAGTTTGGGTTTGTTTCCGCTAAGTTATGGTGATGTCGTTTTCCCGATATCGTCACGAAGTATTACTTCAATTGGATATATGATATCCAATGAATCGAACGGTTTTCATTTACGATTTGACAATCCTTATAGAATTCGGACTACCAGTTATTTGAGAAAATCGAAACTGCCTAAAATCCGGACGCGCTCTATGGGTTTAGAATTGGGATATTATTCGCATCCGAGTTTGCATCGTAATATTTACGTGCTTGGGAATAGGCAATGGAAATTTCAAAAAAGGAAGCACTGGCAGTATACACTGAGTTTCGGTGTGGGATATAGTAGGACATTTTTAACTAGTCCAACCTATAAGCTGAAAGATAATGAATTTCGGCGAGTTCCTTTGGCAGGGTACAATTATTTAGCTGTCCAAGGTGGTGCTACAATTAGCTATAGATTTGAGAAGAATTCTACTGTTTATATTGGTTATAATCTATTGAGTTTGGCGCCTTATAATTGGGTTATTATGCCACGAAAGCAATTTCAAATGGGAATTTCTATACCTACTGAATATTTAATTGGCGCTAAGCATCGCCCAAAATAAAGGATGTCATTGCCAGGGAACCTAAAACACACTGGTCGTTAAAATATGCGGGTGTTTCGTTGGGTAACTGGGTTCCTAGGGTGTACAATAAGGGTAAATAGTGCTCTGGGGTAGGAATGGATAGTTCCCAAGCTTTCCCAAATTGGTATGGGTTTGCGAGGGCGTTGCTATCTCCGTTGCTGATTTTATTCTTCATAGCAGCTCTGGCTTCTTCGGCCCAATCGAAGCCGAAATTGGGTTCATTCATTCGGTCCCAAGCTACTCGCCCTAAATTGTGCACGATATTGCCGCTGCCTACAATCATGACGCCTTTTTTTCGCAGGGGTATGAGTTCTTTTGCTAAGTCTAGGTGTTGTTGGGCTGATTTGTTTCTGTCTAGGGAAAGTTGAAGTACGGGGATGTTGGCCTTGGGGTACATGCATCGGATTACGCTCCAGCATCCATGGTCTAGACCCCAACTGTGATCTAGGTCAATTGGGTTTGGTTTAATTAATTCTTGGGTTACTGAAGCTAACGTTGGGGAACCAGGTACGGGGTATTGTACGGCGAATAAATCGGGTGGGAATCCACCAAAATCATGTATGGTTTTTGGAGCATCCATGGCAGTGATTTTGGTTCCGTAGGTTTCCCAATGCGCGGAAATACAAAGTATAGCAATGGGTGTGGGAAGGGTTTCGCCCAACTGCTTCCACTTTTGAGAAAAAATATTGGTTTCAATCGCGTTCATTGGACTGCCATGTCCCACGAATAATGCCGGCATGGCTTTGGATA
>CAZKOM010000136.1:0-3522 GCA_964554385.1 uncultured Flavobacteriaceae bacterium
AGGAGAATATCCATGTACTCTATTATCAAATCAATATTATTTATCTTCTCACCAGAGGCAGCTCATGAAATTGCCATGAGAAGTTCTCAGATATTGTTAAACTTACCGATGATTGGTAAATGGATCGAAAAGAGTATTCAACCACCGAAAACAAAACCGGTAATAGTATCCGGAATTACTTTTCCAAACCCCATTGGTTTAGCCGCTGGTTTCGACAAAGATGCAAAGTGGTTGGATTTATTAAAGCGATTGGGATTTGGTTATGTAGAAGTAGGTACAGTGACCCCCAAACCTCAAGCAGGTAACCCAAGACCACGTTTATTTCGATTACCTGAAGATAATGCCTTAATCAACCGAATGGGCTTCAATAACGAAGGGGTTGACGCAATGGTGGAACGACTTAAAAAAAGACCTAAAGGATTGATTGTAGGAGGTAATATTGGTAAAAATAAAATTACGCCAAACGAGGAAGCTATTAACGATTATATCTACTGCTTTGAAGCCCTGTATGACTATGTAGATTACATTGTAGTTAATATCTCTAGTCCAAATACCCCAGGACTTAGAGAACTGCAAGAAGAAAAATTCATTACAGAACTATTTGCCGAATTACAAGAGCGTAGAACACAAAAAAGCAAATGGAAACCCATCTACTTGAAAATATCACCGGATTTCCAACAATCAGCAGTAAAAGAATTAATTCAAATAATTAAAAAAGCTAAAGTTGATGGTGTAATTGCTACTAATACCACCATTAGCAGAGATAATCTTAACACCGATACTAAAACCATTGAAAAAATTGGACCTGGCGGACTAAGTGGCTCTCCTTTGTTAGATCAAAGCAATACCATACTTTCATTTTTGGGCATGGAACTGGGTGGTGACATTCCTTTGATTGGTGTGGGTGGTGTTTTCACTAAGGAGGATTACGAAGAAAAAATCAGTAGAGGTGCTTCTTTAGTACAGATATATACGGGGTTCATCTATGTAGGCCCAAGGATTGTTAGAAAGTTACTTTCCTAAATACCACATAAATATAAGTTAATCTGTTTGATACGTTACGTTGCTAACGCAACAACCAAAAATAACGTTCAACATCTATTGAACGGGTTTCAATCGAAACTCAACCGCATTTACCCAATACCCTTTCTCATTAATCCACCACAACTGATAGGATAAAACGTATTTCATTTTCTTAAATGTAACGATATACTCATACTTTTTTATTCCAGAACCCTCAATATCCTCGGTTATCTTCATCGGCTTGGTTCCAATTTCGGATCGTTTCAATACTATTTTATTCTTCAATAGGTATTTTCGAGTTTTTTGGAAACTCTTAGTAAACTGGTATTGGTACCCCATCCAGGCACCATCGATTATTTGCTGACTGGCTGCCGTATCGTGTAACTTCCACTGCTGGGTGAATACCGCTTTGGGAAGGTAAGCCTGAACGGGCATCCCCTTTTTCTTTAATAATGCAACCATCAAACTGTCCAATGCTTCCTCATGCGAACCAAAACTAAATGTCAAGGTACGAAATGTTGGAAGGTTTATGGAAAATGTATCCTGCTCCGCCGTATCCTTAGCCACGTCCTCATCGGACAAATTATTAATTCTTATCGTATTAATCGCTGATGAATCTAAAGATTGAGAAAATGCTACACCTATGCCAGCAATACAATGAACTAGTGTAAAAGCACTAATTAAACGAAAAAACAACCCCATACACCGCAATTGCTTGGGAAAATAAATCCTTATACCCCGAACTTTGTATTTTATATTACCTTGGTTCAATCCCTCCACCAGTTGCATACCTCAAAATTAAGCGAACTCCATGAATTCAAACACACCCAATCAACTTCTTTTTAGTCAAAGTCCCTACTTAAAACAACATGCTTATAATCCTGTTGACTGGACAGAGTGGAATAGCGCTGCATGGGAATCGGCGAAAAAAGAAAACAAATTAGTTATCGTAAGTATAGGCTACAGCACCTGCCATTGGTGTCACGTAATGGCTCACGAGTGTTTTGAAGATTTCGAAACAGCCGAATTGATGAACTTTAATTTCATTAATATTAAAGTAGATCGTGAAGAACGTCCCGATATTGATTCCATTTATATGGATGCCTGTCAGATTATGACCGGTAGAGGTGGATGGCCATTGAACGTAATTTGCTTGCCGAATCAACAACCCATTTACGCAGGAACGTATTTCCCTAAAACCTCTTGGATACAAGTATTGGAACAGATCTCCACCGTTTGGAAGGATACACCTGAAAGAGTATACGAATATGGAACGCGAATAATGGAGCATTTAAACAAACTAAATCAATCTAAATCCTTAAATGCTAACACCGCGGAAACCTCAAATAAAAATGCCGAGCAAAATACTGACGGTATTCTATCAATTACGGTTCAGGATATTCCATCTTGGAAACGAAAGGAGTTCACATTTACAGCCTTGGAAAGTCTGTTACACACATTGGATTACTCGGAAGGCGGTGTAGATAGAACCCCTAAATTCCCATTACCCGGATTATTTGAATTTATCCTCGATACGTTAAGCATTTCCGAAAACCCATCGGCAAGGGATATTTTACATCTAACATTAATTAAATTACGCAATGGTGGCATTTATGATGCCGTTCGTGGTGGATTTTGTCGTTATAGTACCGATGCCCATTGGTTCGCTCCACATTTCGAAAAAATGCTCTATGACAACGGCCAATTATTAGGACTTTACGCAAAAAGCTTCGGATATTCAGATGCAGCATTATATCGTGATACGGCACAACATATAATTGAATTCATCAATCGTGAAATGCGAATCCCAACGCCCAATGGATTTCTGATTGGATCTGCCCTCGACGCTGATTCGGAAGGCATAGAAGGAAAGTTTTATACCTTTACTTATCAGGAGTTAGTAGAAACCCTTACGGTTCCAGAACTCGAGTTAGCCAAAGTTCTCTATGGAATTACTGAAAATGGGAATTGGGAACACAATTTTAATATTATTCATCAACGTATTGCCCCCTTACAAGTGCTGGAGGCATTGTCCATGGATGCGGCAACCTATCAACAATTGTTGCAGTCATTATTACACAAACTCTTTCAAATTCAAGAACATAGAATTCGCCCAGGATTTGATTACAAAATCATCGTTTCATGGAATGCACTGTACCTAAAAGGACTCATTGGGTCGGCAATTCATTTAAAAGAAGAACACTATGCTGTCGATGCAATAAAATTGGGTAATTCCATTTGGAATACCTTCTGGAATACCAGCACTCATCGACTATCAAGAACTGCCGCCGGATGCGATATTCATCAAGAGAATTTTCATGGTACCTGTACCCCTACCCTTTCTTCAATCCCAGGATTTTTAGAGGATTATTCATTTTTGGCCGATGCCTTTTTATCCTTATATGAAATATCCGGCGACCGGACATGGATGGAACGATCCACTGAATTATGTGAAATTGCATTGATTGAATTTTCAGAAAACGATGAACTGCCTACGTT
>CAZKOM010000137.1:0-3492 GCA_964554385.1 uncultured Flavobacteriaceae bacterium
ACATGGGTGGGATATGATCCAAAGGCTGCCACATTTCCGCGGCGCTGGACCCGCTGCGATACAATCCGCGGGTATAATTCAAGGATCCCGACCACCAAATTCCAGGTAATATTTTCACTTTTGCATTGGTATACAATCCCGAAATTCTGCCTTCGGCCATATTTTTCAACTGATAAACAGGGGTTAATCGGCCATCGTACTCCACCGAATCCTCCCCATTTAGAGTACCCAACTCATCCAACAATAGCTTTGCAATAACCGATTGATAGGCCCCCGCTTCTAAAACAAATTTCTCCGTTTTACTCATCAAAATACCCAAATCGAAGGTGGTACTTCTCTCAGCTTGTAAATTGGGTGATGGCACCAATAATTTAACCCCCGGCTTGGAATCAAATACCTTGGTCATATCATCCACATTGGGATTTCGAAACGCTTGATTTATCGATGCTTTTACGATAGCAATTTTTCCAATTTCTTTGTTTAATCCTACGTCAAAACTCAGGGTATTATTAGAAAATGCGATGGAATTGTACGGCAACTTCCAAGGGTTTCTCAACGAATAATTGGCCTGTAAATCGTACTGAGTAAAACGGGCACCCGCCTGAACATTGGCTTTCAATTTGGGTAATTCTCCTAACAATTGCGCATAGGCAGAAGTCATGTGGGTTCTAGCACCGGAATCGGCGTAACGCGCTTTGGTGACTGATTGCACACCCGTTACCACGTTGGTATTCATACCCATAGATCGAACCCCGTTATTTACATACTCCAAACCAGAATTCAATCGCAAGTGATTGGTTATTTTATCGCTACGATCGTAATTCACCGTTGCCATTACCACAGTATCCATTTGCGACCGCTGTGTACTACTCTGAAAATTACGGGTAATTCTACCCACTTGGGTTTCTTGCCTGGCTAGCGTAAGTCGTTGACGATGATCCGCCCCCCCTTGCTCCGCCTGATACGATAACAATGAGCGATTTTGCGGGGCATAATCCCATCGGCCAAATGTAGGTGTAACCTGTCCATTTTTTATCGAGTATTCCGTTAAACGATCGTATCGAGGAATTAAATCGGCTTGACTGCTTTGAACATTAAGTATATGTTTAATTCCACCGGTTTTCACCAATAATTTGGCAAATACATCCGTTTGGCTGTAGCCCGTACCCAGTTGTTTTAGAGGATTCTCATTCCTTAAAAGGGTGTCGCGGTTGTTGATTCTACCTACATACCAGCTGCGATATCCGAATGTATCGATATTCGAATAATTCTTAGATCCCGAACGCAAATCACCAAAATTACTTTGTGTAGCCGATACAATCAGTCCCCATTTGGGCATCTGCAATCGAAAACCGGCATTGGAAATCGTTGAATTGGAAGCCGATTGATACCGAATTCCGGCAAAAGGCAACAGCTGTTTTTTTCCTAGAGTAGGTGTTTTAGTTTTAAAGTATAAAACTCCGCCCATAGCATCGGAACCAAACAGGGTTGATCCCGATCCAAAATTCACTTCCATTCGTTCCAAAATCTGAGGATCGATGGTAATGATATCTTGCAAATGACCCGCTCGATAGGTGGCATTATTCATCCGCACTCCATCTACCACCAGTAACACCCTCGAGGCTTCAAACCCCCGAAGCACCGGGGAGCTTCCGCCCATCTGACTCTTTTGAACAAAGACCTGACCCGTATTAATTAATGCATCTCCCAAAGTTGCTGGCTGTAACTCGCTCAGTTTTTTGGCACTTACAACCTCGATTTGTCGGGGAGAGTATTTTCGTTTTTGATCAAACCGCTGGGCCGAAACCAATACTTCATCCATTTCTTCGGTTTCAGCAGTATCGGTAATACCTACTCGGTTTAATCCAATTGTTACTAAGGAATTATCGCGAGAATAATCCAATGGCCAAGTGAATCCAGCTAAGGACATTGTAACCGGTTGATTCGCGAACAATTCACGAGACCCGAAACTATATATGTATTGCGTGGTTAAACTCATCAAGCTTACCATCGCTAAATGTTTAGTAAATTTCATTAAAAATAAGAGAAAATAATGTGGGGTTGAATTGCATAGTCTTGTTTTGAAATCAAGCTACTAGCAATTCAATTATCTGTTTCATTCATTGTATTACGAAGGATAATTGTATCAAATTCATAATATCAATCCTAAAAAACTCATCGATTCAATTCCTGTGGGCAGCAACTCACAAGATAAATTATTCAGACTTTGAATACATTGAATCAAACTATGCCACTTCTTCCGGTGGCTGAAATAACGAATCCATCGGGGAAATTTTTGTACCCACCTTATAGTCTGGGAATTCCAATGTAGCTTTTACTTCAGGAAAAACGGCCCCCATTGGTTCTACGAATTGCCAATTTTTGTTATACGGATTATATTTCTTTGCCGATGGGTGCATAGGCACAGAATTTTCTGCACGCATGGCTTGCTCCGCTAATTTTTCAATTTTATCGTTTAATGCAATTACCATCCACCCACCGGGCGATTTTGAGATCCTAATGGCGTCGTACTTATTTCCGTTTAACCAAAATTCCCCGCCGGGTTCGGGTTCATCGAATTGTTTTTCATCCAAAAACAACGTTTCCAAATCCTGCGTCTCCATTTGATTAAAAATGCATAGTTTGGTTACGTGGCGCTGATATTTTATACCTACAAGTTGAAATACCCCCAACAATGGAATTACCGCAATGAGCAACATCGAAATGATTCGATATAACCAATTGGGGGTATTGTGGGGTATTTTTTGCATTTATCGCAACAAATTTAGCAATTAGAAATATGTTGTCTAATTTTCCCTCGATTTAACACAGAATTATGACAAAAATATCTATTTATGCATTAATAGTTCTTGGATTCTCTGCATTTCTAAGTTCTTGCCAAATTGAAAAACAATACCATAGCGGTGGGTTTAAAATAAATGGTCCTCAATGGAGAATTTCATCCAATGAATCAACAAATGTTCCCACACAGCTTAAGTCCGGCAAATCGATGGACTTTCAGCAATCCAAAGATGGTAAGCAAAATTTCAATAATACTTCAAATAAAAAATCCACTAGTCTGCTACAGGAAAATAGCATGGTAACCAAAATTGTAAATGCTAACAACACGTTGTTTCAAAACGGGCCTACTCGTCTACATAGCTATAGCAATTACTATAAATCTTTTAATTCAGCCCCTCCGGATACAGTAGTTATCTACGACACTGTTTTTGAAGAAGATGTTTTGATTATTCCTGATTCCATTAAGAAACAATCCGATTCACTACTTCTAAAATCAAAACAGGTGAGAAAGAAAAGTTATTTACCCCTCATAGGAAGTTATCTGTTGCTCTCCGCCGGGAGTACTGGTGTTTTCTTTGCAGCAATTATTGCTTTATTTTCAATGGGGAGTGCATTTAATGTTGCTTTACTATTTTGATACAGTAGTTATCTACGACACTGTTTTTGAAGAAGATGTTTTGATTATTCCTG
>CAZKOM010000138.1:0-880 GCA_964554385.1 uncultured Flavobacteriaceae bacterium
TAAAAATCGTTCATTTAGATATTGATGTTGTTAAAACCGGCGGTAAAAAATTAGCCCTAACCTTAGCGTTAAAAAAAGCCCAATATCAATATTTCGTTCTAACAGACGCCGATTGTAAACCCGCTTCTGATCAGTGGTTACGAGGCATGGTAAACGGATTTGCTCAAGGCTATGATATCGTCCTAGGCGTATCTCCACTCAAAACGGGAAATGGTTTTTTAGGCCGATTAATTCATTATGAAAACACGCTTACTGCTCTTTCTTATCTAGGGTTTTGCTTACAACAAAAAACCTACATGGGCGTTGGAAGAAATTTAGCATACACCCGCAAAGCCTATGACAGCGTAAGTGGCTTTTCATCCCATTATCATATACCCGCCGGCGATGACGACCTTTTCGTTCAAGAAGCTTGTAAAAAAAATGCAACCGGAGTTTACATTCAACCCGATGCATATACCGAAAGTGCTGGACCCATAACTTGGAAACAATATTGGAAGCAAAAACAACGACATCTATGGGTAGGTAAAAATTATTTATCCAATGTTAAATTTCAATTGTTTTGGTTCCCTTTTTCTCAACTTGCATTTTATTTATTAATAGGATTTTGGTTCTTTAATGGAACTCATTTGTTTTGGCCATTGTTAATGATTTTCGTTAAATGGACACCTGAATGGATTATTTTTGGGTTAAAAGCTAAACTATTAAAAATGCCTAAGGCCACCCCTATTTATCCAATAATCAATATTTTCCAGGCATTTTGGTATTCTATCACAGGCATTTTTGCATTCTTTAAAAAGAAAATCGTATGGTAACGGCTGAGGTGATTTTCAAATACTTCCCAGAACTCTCTGATATTCAAAAAGCTCAATTTTCACAGCTT
>CAZKOM010000138.1:916-3456 GCA_964554385.1 uncultured Flavobacteriaceae bacterium
AAACCTGTATACCAATCATATTTTACATTCTCTCGCATTGGCCAAGTTCTGTGATTTTCAGCCTGGTAAACACTACATGGACATTGGTACAGGCGGTGGTTTTCCCGGAATCCCACTCGCTATTCTATTCCCAAAATCGCAATTTACGTTGGTTGATTCTATAGGTAAAAAAATTCAGGTGGTTAATGATGTAATTGCCAAAACGGAAATACAAAATGCCACCGGATTTCATTTACGCGCCGAGCAAATGCCAGTAAAAGTAGATACTATTGTTGCAAGAGCTGTTGCACCGTGCATCGAATTGTGGAACTGGAGTTCCGGACTATGGAAAAACAAACCCTCTTTTTACTTACTGAAAGGAGGTGATTTAACGGAAGAAATCAATGAAGTATTGGCAATTTCTCCCAAAACCAAAATTCAACTACACTCAATTTCTGAGGTATTCGGTGAATTCGAATTTTTCGAAACCAAAAAAGTATTGAAATTGATTTCCTGAATAATTGAAATTCAAGCGTCAATAATTAGTTTTAGTCAAATTTACTTTTAGCCTAATTAAAATACTTTTTCAAGGCATCTACTGCATTTGCTATTCCAGAGATATCTTTTCCCCCAGCGGTTGCGAAAAATGGCTGTCCTCCACCACCACCTTGAATATTCTTAGCAACTTCTCTTACGATTGTAGATGCATTATATTCTCTTTTTCCTACTAGATCTTCATCAATATACAGCGCAATTCCTGGTTTACCATCAGCGAGAAATACCAATCCAATAATGGCATTATCAATTTCATTTTTCAATTGAAAACACAATTGCTTAGCCGCATCAGCCGAAGGCAACTCCAATGACTTAATCAACAAGTTCATACCATTTACTTCATTAAACGAAGTTTTTAACGATTGCTTTATTGAGGCAATTTGGGATAATTCTATAGCCTCTAACTTGGACTTTAAATCTGCATTTTCTTGAAGTATTTTTTCAATCGCTTGAACTGGATCTTTTGCGTTGTTTAAAGCTTGCTCAATAGATACTAACAACTGCAACCTATTATTGATTAACGACTGAGCACCTTGGTTTGTAATTGCTTCTATTCTTCTTACCCCTGCAGCAACACTAGATTCCGATGTGATTTTAAACAGTCCAATTTCCGCAGTATTGTTTACATGAGTACCTCCGCACAATTCCAAACTATAATTGCGATCAAACTCAATTACTCGGACAAAATCTCCATATTTCTCACCAAACAATGCAGTAGCACCCATGGCCGTTGCTTCATTAATTGGAATATTTCTATGTTCTTGCAATGGTATAGATGCCCGAATTTGCTCATTCACTCTTGCTTCTACTTGAGCTAATTCCTCCTCTGTCATCTTTCCGAAATGTGAAAAATCAAATCGCAAATATTCAGAATTCACCAAACTACCTTTTTGTGCAACATGCGAACCTAGGGTCTCTCGAAGTGCAGAATGCATTAAATGGGTAGCACTGTGATTTGATGAAATTAAATTTCGTTTTGATTTATCTACGGAGGCAATAAAATTTTGGCTGGGATTTACAGGTAATTTATCAACTAAATGAATGTGCAATTTGTTGTCTTTAACCGTATTTGTAACACACAGAATCTCACCATTTTCAACACCCTTTATTATCCCCGTATCCCCTACCTGTCCCCCACCCTCAGCGTAAAATGGAGTATTATCTAATACTAGTTGAAACTGTTGTTTATCCCCTTTCACCGTTACAGTTCTGTATCTACTTATGGTAGTTTGATTTTCCACAACATCGTAACCACAAAAGGTTTCTTCGCTATCAGGGTGTATCTGTTGCCAATCCCCCATTTGTTTACTCGCATCTGCTTTTGAACGATTCTTTTGCTCATCCAAACAACGCTGAAACACTACCATATCTACCGAAAAACCATTTTCTCGGGCAACTAAATCCGTTAAATCTATAGGAAAACCAAAGGTATCGTATAATTCAAAGGCAACTTCACCAGAAATAATTTGCGTATCATTTTCAGTCATTAAAGCCGTTAATCGCTGCATACCCGTGCTTAGTGTGCGGAAAAAGGAAACTTCCTCTTCTTTTACAACACGCATTACGAAACTCTCTTGTGATTTCAATTCCGGAAATGCTGATTGAAAATAATTTGCTAAACCAGGTATTAGTTTATGGAAAAACGGTTCAGTGAAACCAAGATATGAGTATCCATAACGAGCCGCTCTTCGTAAAATTCTTCTAACTACATACCCAGCACCGTTATTGGATGGTAACTGACCATCAGCGATACACATACTCACAGCCCGAATATGATCCGCTATTACGCGGAATGCGATATCTTGTTTTTCATTTTCCCCGTATGTCTTCCCCGATAATTTTGATGTCTCCTGAATAATAAATTGAAAAACGTCGGTATCGTAGTTACTAGTTTTACGTTGAATTCCGCGTACTAAACGCTCAAATCCCATCCCGGTATCCACGTGTTGGGCGGGAAGTCTAACTAAACTCCCATCGGCCAACCGATTAAATTCCATGAATACCAA
>CAZKOM010000139.1:0-3451 GCA_964554385.1 uncultured Flavobacteriaceae bacterium
GCTTCACATGCCCCATCGGATGAAACGGTATTGGCGTCAATTAAAAAGTCATCGACCATAAAATCTGGTAAGGCACAACATTTTACCTTGTTGCATACTGCCGATATTCACGGGCAACTGTACGTTCATGATGAATTTTTCTTAGAAAACGGTAAACCCGTGTACAAGCGAAGAGGCGGGATGGCGCATTTGAAAACCATGATTAACGAAATCCGTAACGAAAACCCAGGAAATACCTTGGTGATTGATGGCGGCGATTGTTTTCAGGGTTCCGGGGTGGCGGCGTTGAGTCAGGGTAAAGCAATTGTGCCGTTAATCAATAATATCGGATACGATTTGATGCTTCCTGGAAATTGGGAGGTGGTTTACGGTAAAGATTTGATGATGCGCGATTTAGGAGGCTACCATGCAGCCAAAGTATGTGCTAATATGTATCATGATGTGCCGGGATCGGATAATAAAGATTCGCTGTATCCGCCCTATTGGACAACCCGTGTTGCTGGAGTGAAAATTGGTTTTGTAGGGTATAATGATCCGCTCACGCCTAAGCGTCAATCTCCGGCTTACAGCTACGGTATCAAGTTCACCGACCCCGCAGAAAATGCACAAAAATTGATTAAATATTTGCGCGATTATGAGCAGTGTAGCATGGTGTTTTTAGTGACTCATATGGGCTTGGCGCAACAAGTTGATTTATCCAATAAACCGTACGTAGACGGTGCCGACTATATTTTAGGTGCCGATACCCACGAACGGGTGAGAAAGCCGATCGAAGGGAAATATTCCAAAGTTACGGAACCGGGAGCATTTGCTTCTTTCATAGGTAAGCTAGATATTGTGGTAGAAAACGGGATCGTGAAGGAACATCATTATGATTTGATGGATGTTGATCCGGCTAAATATGCCGCCGATGCCGAAATGGAAGCCTTGGTGGAACAGGTAAGAACACCTTATAAAAAGCAGTTGGATACGGTTATCGGGGTGACAAAAACTCCGTTGGTGCGCTATTATGTTTTGGAGACACCCATGGATAATATGATTACCGATGCTCTAATGTGGAAATTGAAGCCGGATATTGCTTTAAGCAATGGATTTAGATTCTGTCCGCCGTTGTTGCCTGACCCCAAAACCGGCAAAGCCGAAATCACAGAAGAGTACTTGTGGAGTATGTTGCCTGTAGACTCGGAAGCAAAAAAAGCTACGGTTTCAGGAAAGCAGTTGTGGGATTGGTTGGAAAAAGAATTGGAAAATGTATTTGCAGTGGATCCGGCCAAACGCTTTGGTGGCTGGGTAGTGCGATTCAAAGGAATGGAGGTGAATTTTACATCGGGGAAACCCAAAGGCAGTAGAATAAACTGGATGAAAGTGAAAGGGAAGAAATTGGATTTGCAAAAAATGTACAGTATCGTGGCTTGCGAACGAGAAGGGGATCCTGTGGATACGTTGTGCCGATTGGAAAAAGTGCAAAATCCGCAAAAATTGGACATAACCTTGCACCAAATCATGAAAGATTATTTAAAAGTTAATTCGCCCGTAGCCCCTAAATTAGAAGGTAGAATTACCTGTACGGATAAGCCAATTACATTGTTATCACAATTGGAAGGATATGATTACGATTTTCGTTAAACTTGTTAGGGTGCAATTATTTTTAGTGTGATTTAAGTCACTGTAGGCTTAATGGTTTTGGTACAATTTTGAAGTTTATAATTTAAAGAAAATATTTTTCATGCATACATCCTTGTTAGTTATACAATTGCTACAATCTGCTGTTTCTGTAGATACGTTTTCTACCGTAGTTTCCGATTCTAATACTGCTGAAGTTGCCGCTCAGGTTTCTACCTCAATGGGTGCTTCAAGCTTGACGTGGTTAACGATTTTCGGTTATGTAGGAGCATTGTTGATGGGTTTGTCGCTGGGACTAATTGGTGGTGGTGGTTCTATTTTAACCGTTCCAATTTTGGTGAAATTATTCGCTATTCCATCGGTTTTATCAACGGCTTATTCATTGTTTGTGGTGGGATTAACCAGTTTAGTAGGTTCGGTTAGTCATATCCGAATGGGTAATGTGCACTGGAGAACCGCGTTGGTGTTTGGTGCGCCCAGTATTGTAACCGTTTTGTTAACGAGGAAATACGTGATGCCCAACATTCCGGATTTGTTGTTTACGGTAGGCGGGTTTGAATTTACTAAAGCCGTAGCGGTTTTAATTCTGTTCGCTATTTTGATGGTGGCGGCATCGTATTCCATGATCAAACCTTCGAAAACTACGGAGAATACAGATAACACTGGGGATGCCAACTTCAATTATCCATTGATTTTAGGAGAAGGGTTGTTGGTGGGATTTGTTACGGGTTTGGTGGGTGCCGGGGGTGGTTTTTTAATTATCCCGGTGCTGGTATTTATGGCAAAACTTACCATGAAACAGGCTGTTGGTACCTCGTTGATCATTATTGCGAGTAAATCGTTAATTGGTTTTTTTGGGGGCGATTTAAAAGCGGGAAATACCATCGATTGGCAGTTTTTATTGATCTTTTCGTCGATTGCGGTGGTAGGTATCCTTATTGGAAGTCAATTGAGTAAAAAGATTCCTGGCAGTAAGTTAAAGCCGGCCTTTGGTTGGATGGTGTTATTGTTGGGGATATATATGATTTTGGATACGTTGGGAGTATTTGGAGGAGCGGCAGGCGGACATTAATTTTGAGGAAACAGTACTATGCAGAACGTTGAAAGATTAGTTCGATCCATTAATTCGTTGATGATCCTAATAGGCATATTGTTAATTGCCGTTTTAAGTTTGGGGATTTGGATCTTGGTTGGAGGAAATAGTACGAATGCTAATCCAGCGACTGTAGATTCTGCAGCGTTGTTATTGACCAACGGGGAAAGCAATTCAGGATTGCCTGCTTTAGATAAATCAGAAGGCATGTGGACACCCCCATCGGAGGAAGAATTGAATAAAATGCCCAATGCCGATTTAATCAAATACGGTAAAGAACTTATTTCTAAAACATCGATATACTTAGGTCCTAAAGGAAGTGTAGCTAAGCTAACCAACGGAATGAATTGCCAAAATTGTCATTTAGATGCCGGTACTAAACCATTTGGAAATAACTACGGCTCCGTGGCCTCAACCTATCCAAAAGTGAGGGCGCGCAGTGGCAAAATGGAGAGCATTGAAAAACGCATTAACGATTGTTTTGAGCGCAGTTTGAACGGTAAGCCACTTAAAGAAAACAGCAAAGAAATGCGCGCAATGGTGGCCTACATGAAGTTTTTAGGTGAAAACGTAGCCAAAGGTGAAAAGGCAGCAGGTTCGGGCTTGAAAGATTTACCGCTATTGGCGCGTGCGGCTGATCCACAACAAGGAAAAGCTGTTTATGATTTGCGCTGTGCGCGTTGTCATCAACCTAATGGGCAAGGAATCATTGACGGAATTGGTCAGTCTTATGTC
>CAZKOM010000140.1:0-3440 GCA_964554385.1 uncultured Flavobacteriaceae bacterium
CAAACAATAAGTGATTTCCAAAATTATAGGCCAAAAACTTTGGTCTCATACTACATTCGTTTTTGCGCTTTTAGGCCTACTTGCTTTATCTGCCTGTGAGTCGCAACCGCCCATTGATAATAAGCCTGTGGCCAATTCGGCCCATAAGGTGCTGGTTTTGTGCGAAGGCAATTTTATGTGGGGAAATGCTCGATTGGATGCAATCGACATGGACACGCTGCAGTTGCAAACCGATGTATACAAGAAAATAAACGATAAGCCTCTGGGGGATGTGTTACAAAGCGCATTGTACTGGAACAATTCCGTCTACTTGGTGGTCAATAATTCGGGGAAGGTAGTTAAACTAAATTCCCGGACTTTGAAACAGACTGCAGTTAATGCCAACTTGGGTTCACCTCGATATTTACTGGCAGTTGGCGATAAACTATGGCTTACCGAATTGTATGCTAATAGGATAGCAATTTTAGATACTACGAATTTGCAAAAAGTTGATGAAATTCCTGTAGATGGTTGGACGGAAACCTTGGTGAATTGGGGTGGTTTAATTGCGGTAGCATCCTATCGTAAGGGTGTTTATTTATTTAATTCTAATGGCTCAGCGGCAAATCCACCGATGCTGGTGGGCGATTCTACTACGCGCTATCTTGCAGTGGATGCTTTAGGTAGATTATGGTTTGCTTCAACGGGATCAGAGGGCATGTCAACGATTAAGCGTTTTGATAACCCTCAAAATGCATATCCCACGGTTACGCTAATTCCGCAAGGAACCATTACCAAAATGGTGATGAGTCTGTCTGGTGAAACCATTTATTTCGCTATGGGGAATAAAGTGTTTCAGGTATCGGTGAATGCAAAATCGATGCAAGAAGCTACCTTGTTGGCTGATGGATTTCAGCAACTATATGGTATGGGATTGTCCAGAGATGGTAAGTACTTGTTGGTGGCTGATGCCTTGGACTACGTGAGTAATGGCAAGGTCAAAATCATCGATTTACAATCGAAACTTACAGTAAAAGAGTTTGAAACGGGTGTAAATCCCAATGGGTTTTTGGCTTACTGATAGATAATCGGCAAACTTTCATCCTCCTTTGTATCTTTGAGGGCGAGTATGCAGAATTCCAACCTTTTGTCGCGGTGGTTGTTTAAAGTCCGAAGTTTCTTTGGATCTATCCTGCAGCGTGTAGGTATAAGGAAGTTGGATTTGTTGATTTTGCGATCGTATATCGGTCCATTTGTAGTGACTTTTTTCATTTCCATGTTTTTATTCTTGATGCAGTTTTTATGGAAGTGGATCGAAGAATTGGTTGGAAAAGGGATTGGGTTGGGTATGCTGTCCAAATTATTGTTGTTTTCACTACCTGATTTAGTACCTATGGCGCTGCCTTTAACGATCATGGTAGCGGGGTTAATGACTTTTGGGAATTTGTCTGAAAGTTTTGAGTTGGTAGCGATGAAAGCCAATGGAATTTCGCTAGGTAG
This sequence comes from uncultured Flavobacteriaceae bacterium, assembly GCA_964554385.1. GTDB lineage: Bacteria > Bacteroidota > Bacteroidia > NS11-12g > UBA955 > JAGKXC01. The sequence continues at coordinate 1,480 of CAZKOM010000140.1, forward strand.
AGCATTAAGGCCCATATTTATTTTAATGTGTTTACTGGCGGTTGCAAACTTCTTCTTTCTCAACTATGTAATTCCTAAGGCGAAGTTGGAACAGTATGGGATGTTGTTGGATTTTCGACAGAAAAAACCCGCATTCTCTATTGATGAAGGAGTGTTTTATCAGGGTATTGATGGTTTTTCGATTCGAATTGGTAAAAAAGAATCGGACAATCAAACGATTAAAGATATCTTGATTTACGAATTTAAAAGTGATGATTCAAAGCGCTTAAATGTAGTAAAGGCCGAGAAAGGCACTATGATTTTAACCGATAATGATCGATTCTTAAATCTTACTGTGTATCACGGAATTCGATACGCGGAGATGACGAACTCTCCTGAATATCGCAAAACTGCGCCATTTAATAAGATGTTTTTTAAGGTGCAGCGCATGCAAATTGATTTAAGTAGTTTGGATTTTCAACTCTCGGATAGAGACGCTATTTCTTCGGATTATCGTTTACAAAGTGTTCAGCAATTGATGAAATACATCGACACTTACGACATTAAGGTAGCGAAAATTAAGGAGGAGAATAATAAATACGTTTCGAGGTATTTGCATGTACCCGGGCTTATGAAAATAGACAGTAGCTTGTTAAGTTTTCGGCGCTTGGCCAATAAATTTCAGTTGTTGGAAGAAGATTCCATTTTATTGAATTATCCAGCTTCACAGCGAGGCGCTATTGCATCTACGGCGATAAATCATGCACGTTCGATTAAAGGCATGGTGGACGGTATGATGAGCACGTTGCAGTACGAAGAGACCGATATCAATTTGTACAAAGTGGAACTGCATAAAAAGTTTGCTTTTTCCGTGCTATTGATTTTGTTATTTTTAATTTCGGCACCGTTGGGGGCAATCATTAAAAAGGGTGGTATTGGTATGCCATTGGTTATAAGTGTTGTGTTTTTTGTAATATTTTACGCTATTAATTTAACGGGTGAAAAGATGGCACAAGGGGGAGTGGTTCCTGTGGTTGTGGGTAGTTGGATGAGTTCGATGTTTTTATTACCGGTAGGCCTTATAATTACCTACAGAGCGAATCGGGATAAAGGGATAAATTTTGCGTTTTTTATAAAATTATTTAAACCAGTTGCAAATTTTGCCAAGAAGCAGAGGGGAAGAAAAAGAATTACTGAAATTGCGAACGAAAAAATTGCGGATAATTAATTTAAGTAGATTATGCATATAGTAGTTGTTGGCAATCGCTTTCCTTGGCCTTTGAGGGATGGTGGTGCTCAAGCAACTTATGGTATGTTGAAATCGCTAACTGCTTCTGGGGTTAACGTTACCTATTTTTCTTTCAATACGGTTAAGCATCATGTTGAGCGGGAGGTTTTAACGAGGGAATTTGATTTTATTTCGTATCGGGCAATACCCAAGAAAACCACTGCAACTGTTTTCGGGGCATTGGTTAATTTGTTGACGAAAAAAAGTTACCATGTGGCTCGTTATTACGATAAGGCCGGGAGTTTGGAATTAAAGCAATTGCTTGAAGATTTGCAAAATCCGGTGGTCTGGGTGGAGGGATTGTATTCAGCTCCTCTAGTGGAACCACTGCTGCCTTGGTTAAAAGAGCGCAATCTTGACGTATTGTATCGAGCTCATAATGTGGAGTATCAAATTTGGGAACGGGTAGCGATAGCAGCATCGGCTAATCCAATAAAAAAGTGGTATTTACAGATCCAGAGTAGCAGATTGAAGAAGTACGAAGAGCGAGCTTGGACGTGGTTTAATTTCTTGTTACCTATAACCGAGGATGATGAGCGCGTGATGCAAACTGTATTGGAGGCTACCGTAAATTTATCAGCGGGGAACTTGAATGCTACGTCTTCGGTTGCCGATGTTCGTGCTCCTAAATTTCAGCTGTATCAACCGGGGTTTTGGGATTTAGAAGGCAGAATAGCGGCAGTGAAAAATAAGA
>CAZKOM010000141.1:0-3433 GCA_964554385.1 uncultured Flavobacteriaceae bacterium
GTATTTACTGACTTAAGTATACCTTTGAGGTTGTTGCAACCGTTGGTGCTGACTTCAATTTCGGGGTTGATGGGTTTATAGACGTAAACGGGCACAGAACGAGCTGCTTCGCCTCGGGTCCAGTTGGAATCAGCATGCACTCGCAATGTAACTATGCCCGGAGTTAGAGAATTATCGCCTTTTTTAGCCACCACTTTCAATCGAAAGGTGGGGGTGGAGTTTCCGGAACTGTAATCGGTGGTTACAGAGGCATTGGGGAAGTTGCCAGCTAGGGTAGCCGTGTATTTCTCTAATGGCTCATTAACTTGGGTTTTAATTACGCTAGTAACCGAGTCGCCTTCGCATAATTTAATATCGGTGGGCATTATAAATCTCGGAAACAAAGTGAGCTCTGATTTGTCCATGAGGAAAATTGATTTTGAAGTCATCATCCCATGGTGCAAAATGGAATACCCCAAATATCGCCATTGCCCTTTGCTGTTTTTTCGAAAATGATGTGCTTTGATTGCAAATCGAATAAACTGAGCGGGTTTCATGGAGGTAAAAACTATATCTCCTGTTTGATTATTGAAGTAAAATCCTTGGGTTGGATACGAATTGGGTCTGGCGGTGCAACTGTTACTGCTGTCTGGACAATAGGAATATGCAGGTGCGGTAGCTGAGAAATTTTTGAGATAGGGGTTTACACTGAGAGACGTTTGTGGTTTAACCAATTCCATGTAAACAGAATCGCCGTATTTACCATAGACACCGGGATTGTAATAATTAACGGCTTGGTAGGTGTTTGCATTGTAGTCTGCGAATTTACTGAAGGCACAGTTTGAAAATACTAAACTCCTTTCGTTGGTAGTAAGTTCTTGAAGATACAATCGAGTATGAGCAATGGGGCTTTCATGGGGTTTGTCAATGTTGTACGTCTCAGTTAGCGGATAAAAGGTAAATGGTTCGGAGGTGAAATTACAGTAAAAGTCAAAATACCTTGAATTTACATCGAGAAGAAGTTTGATGTTAGAGTTATTTAAATCTACGGTACAACGAAATTGATTTTTATAATAGTTGTTCCATAATACTTGTTTTTTGCTAATTGTTTGATTGGTAGTGTCTTTTTGGCTGAAAAAGTATCCATGTATAAATTTAGCCGGAAGACTTAATTTACTACCTGCTGAATCCATTAGGGTAAATTCAACGCTTGTGTCTAGGTTGATTCGTTCAATATGAGTATCATAATTGCTCAATGCTCCACTTACGGCTAGAAGCATTTGAATGTCAACTTGGTATTTATTTTGACCCAAGGGCAGGACTTCTACCCATCCTCCAACTGGATGAATAAATCTTGTTTGTGAAATTCCCAGTTTAGGGACATTTAATAGTAGTAATACTAAAATGATTTTTAATTTCAACATATTGCAATTTAATAATTTAATCGATTATACCATCACAGAGACTAGGATCTAAATCCATATTTAATTCATCAAATGATCCTTGTGGAAATTCAAAACAATAAATATACTGCCAGTTTATTGTTTTCAGTTGGGACAATACATCATCTTTCGCAAAAGAAACAGATATTTTTGGGATTGTACAAAAATTGTTACCATCGCCTTGTCCAGGCTTACTACTCCAAATGCGTAATCTATTATTACTGTTGTTATTAATCCCAATAGTGTTAATCCATATAACTACATGTTGGTCATTCCCAAATGAATCAACATAATTAGTCATTGAATGGGCGGTGTTGTAGACCCCTAGAGAATAAAAGGTCGTACCTTCAGAATATCCTGTGTCCGTGTACAAACCATAAAAATCTGTAGGCTGAGTCCCGACATATAAATTGCTCGTACCAATTACTAATTGCATCGAATCAAATGTTAAAGAGCTCGGATCAAAATCAACTACGTAAAAATTATATCGATTTGTAACTGAACTTGAAATAATGTAATTATTCGTCCATCCATTTATACAGTATTTTCCGTCATTTTTTAGATAAATTGACTGTCCATAAACAGTATGGGTTGAAGGATTAGGGGAACTCAGAGAGGTTTGACCTTCATATAGTGCGTATTTTGTTGAATTACCAGTAATTGAATTAAAGAGTGTTATATGGGAGGTTAAAAAATTCCCTGAATTAAGGGCGGTAGATGATGATAGCAATGCAATGGTATTTCTATTTTCATCATAAAGTAAATCGCAAGGTACAACCTGACATATAGTTGCATGGCTGTTAATATAAGAATCTAAAACACTATACCATTGATTTGTAATAGAACCGGAAGCATTTATTATTATACTAGATACAAAAACTTCAGGTATATAATTCGTAATGACAGAAGTTACAGTTGAGTCTCGTGTAATGTGTCCAGCAATTAATATTTTTTCTTCGTTGGTAATCGAGTTAAAATAAGATTTGATTACTTTGATATTGTCAAATCTGGGTATATTACCAGCACCTGGTAAACTTTCAGGCATTACATTTAAGCCCATACAATTGAAAGTTTGATCAAGTACAGTAATCACAGCTTTTCTACTTGGTACTTTTAATCGGTTGAATATTCCAAGTGTTCCAACACACACAATTTTAGCTGTTTTAGGCGTAATAGTAAAATCATAGTAATTAAAATGTTGATCTAAAAATTTGAATCCTGAAATATTTAAGAAGTTATCGATTTTTAATAAAAAAGATTGTGTTGTGGGCGATCCTGTATTTGGGTTGTGGGCTGTACCAAGTAAGATATATGAATTACTATCTTGATTCAACAATAAACGATGTATCTCAATGCGCTTTGTTGGTGAGAATAACCCAGAGTAGTTTAATTGAAATAGTTTTTGTTGGCTTATATTCCCATTGTCATCTACTTCTACAAGTCTAATACTGGCTTTGGGTGTTGGAAGTGTGTGATAGAACCAAACTGAAGCAGTTAAACTTCCATTTTGCTGGATGTTTCTGCAAATGTTGGGGGAACTTGCGTTACCTGCATTAGTTGAGCTTGCTGTTACATTCCAGGCAAATGCTGATTTTGAAACGGTAATCAAAAAGAATAGTAGTGCGATGTTCAGAAAACGATTTTTCATGGTGATTTTGAAATATTGTTTCAAAGGTGCAAACCATGAAATAATTGATAATGATAGATTTATATCATTAAACTAAAAAAATGCAACAGGCTCTTTAAATTCTAAAAAAAATTCTCATTCAGATCTTTAAAATAATTATTAAATAACCAATTGAAATAATTCAATAATTATGAAATAAATTTTTCCTTGCGTAATAAGTGTAATAAAAACCTCAATTTCGATGTTTAATGGAATTGTAATCTATTGGTTTTCTTCTACCTGCTTTTTAGAAATTCCAAGGCGGCCAATAAATCTTCGGGGGTGTCTACCGCGGGGGAAATGAAATCCGTTTCTGCTACTTGAATTTTATATCCGTTCTCCAACC
>CAZKOM010000142.1:0-3405 GCA_964554385.1 uncultured Flavobacteriaceae bacterium
TTCTAACGATCGCCCGTAAATGCTTCGTTTTATTATTACTAGATCTACCCCAATCCGGAGGTATATCCCATTCAGCAGGTATCCTTCGATCTGATTTCAATCGTTGATTCAAAAAGTACCAATGTTTTCGAAATTTCTTGGCTTGATGGTCCCACTCCTGGGTCTGCATCGATCGATCCAAATAGGCAATCCCTGCCTCAAGCAATAATGAATCCAATGCTCTGGGATAACGCATTACCGGTGGCGTAAAATGCCTTGGCCTGTCACCCCATTCCTTTTCAAATAGTTGCAGTCCATCCCATAAGATGCCCGCCAAATCCGGTATCTCCTCCTCCGTATCGTAAGCAAACGAAGCGGTATAATCTACCCCTTCCGTCTTTCCATATTCTAACCCCGCCAAGGAATCCACCTCCATACAAGCTAGCAGTTGAGGATTCTTTTCCCTCAGTCTACGCATCAACCACCCAACATGCACATGCTCCCTTCCGTGAAATTCCATCACCAAATTGCCGTCCATTCGCATTTGCTGCATCATTTCCCAAGCATCCGATTTCCCCAAACGCTCAAACGTCCGAGAAACCGGTTCGTTCCGAAACGCTGCATACCCTTCGCTGCGCATTCGTGCGAAATCGATATTGGCGGCCAAGCCAAATCCTGTCATCACGGCTCCCTTGCCTTCTACATCCTTCACCGATAACAATGTTTCCTGCAAAGCCTGCAAATCCTCTTTACTCTCCAATGTATCATACCGATCAAATGGAAATAAATCCATCGGTAATCCATTGCCCACCAAATATTCCCTAGCGGTAGCATCGGCCAATCGAACAGCGCCAAAATCATCGCAAGACATCAACAAGTACTTTTCCTTGCTACGCCATCCCGGTAAATTTTTAGCGTACTGTAACCAACGACCGATCATACAATTCCTTCCAATATTTCCAAACCAATGACTGTTCGTATCGTTGCTTCACTCGTTCCCTGCCAGCCTTTCCCATGGTTCTCCGTTTCTCACTATCCAATACCAACACTTCTATCGCGTCCCGCAATTCCTCTGTGGATCGGGGCGTTACCAAGATACCCGACACTCCGTTTTCTACCACCTCGTTGCAGCCCGGAATATCCGTACTCACAATAGGAAGCTCCGTGGCCGAGGCCTCCAGCAAAGCATTGGGCAATCCCTCGCGGTACGTGGGATGCACCAACATATCCATCATGGTAAAATAGGGTGCCACTTCCGGCTGTCGGCCCGCCAATACCACTCCCTCCGTATTTCTCAACTCTTCAATAAACCCCGGACCCAACTCACCGTACTCCGTTTCCGGCAATCCCACCACCAATAATACCAACGATGGATACTTATCCTTCAACGCCGTAAACGCATCCAACATCTCCCTACTGCCTTTGTCTCGGGCAATTCTTCCTACATATCCCAAAACCAACTGTTCCTCCGAAATTCCCCACTGCTCCCGCATCGTTCTTCTTAACTCCGCATTAGGTACAAATCGCTGCAAATCCACTCCGTTGGTGCTACCATTACCCAAAAAATATACCTTCTGTCGCTCCGTTTCCCCCATCAACGCATCCAACATATCCCGAATCCCCTCACTATTTGGAACAACACAGGTAGAAAAACGAAACGTAACCCACTCCATCAATCCCAAAATTCCCCCCGAAACTCCATTTTGCAACCCACTTATGGGAATACCAGTCACCGAATGAATCCGCACAGGAACCCTACAAATTGCCCCGGCCAACATGCCCAACAAACCCGCCTTCGGAGTCTGCGTATGTATCACCTGCGGTTGCTCTTTCACCAACAATCCAATCAACGAAAACAAGGCTTTCAAATCTTTCCACAGCAACACTTTGCGTTGAATATCAATAGAATACGTTTTTATTCCTTCCCGCTCCGCAATGAAATTATAATGAAAATTATCATCGGCCGTAACACCTATGATGTCGTAAAATTGCTGCAGATACCCCAACTGATTCCTGAGAATCAAATTCATATACGCCGGTATGGTAACAACCCTAAATATCTTGGGCTTGCCGCTCATACCAATGTTGAAATACAAATAAATTCCACAATTTCCCTTTATGATTGTGAGTCCCGGCCAAATGCTCGTTCACCAATCGTTGAACACTGTCCCAACGAAACAATCCCTGTTTTTCGATTTTCTCTTTGCTCAACAACCGCTGTAACTCTTGCTTCAACGGTCCGCGAAACCAAAAATCAACCGGTACACCAAAGCCCTTTTTAGAGTTGTCCAACATATCATTGGGCACCATGCCTCGAAACGCCTCCCGCAATATCCACTTCCGCTCCTTACCAGTTATCTTCCAATCCGAAGGCAATGCCAAAGCAAATTCAACCAGCTCCCGTTCCAAAAATGGCACCCTCGCCTCCAACGAATGCATCATACACATCCGATCCACTTTTACCAACATGTCTCCTTCCAAAACCACCTGTACATCCCGTAACATGCTGTTATTCAAAAAGTCTGCTTCACTCTCCTCCCAAGAATTATCTAAATAATTATCCGTTTTCCAGCCTTCAAGCAACAATTCCTCCAATTCCTCCGGTTGAAATCCCATGCACATCAATCGATACGATAGTTCCGAATCAGAAAATCGCCCCAATGAATCCACCTTTTTGAATTTTCGAACTATGGGGTTAAACCTTGGATTTGTTGGCAAAGCATTCACTACACGGCGAATACCCGATTGCAAAATACTCGGAACTTTCGCCCAACGATGTGTGTAATGTGAAAACAAATACTTTTCGTACCCTCCAAACAATTCATCGGCACAATCCCCCGTTAACACCACCGAAACTTGCTCCCTAGCTAATGCCGCCACCGCTGCCGATGGTAAGCAACTGGAATCACCAAACGGTTCATCAAAATATCCAAGAATAGTATTTATCTGCGGTAAAACATCGTCATAATCCAACGTTTTCAAGTAATGCTCGCTACCCAAAACCAAAGCCATTTTGCCAGATCGCTGCGACTCATCGAAACTCTTTTCTGCAAAACCTATCGAAAAGGTTCGCATCGGTTCATCACGCTTTATCCGAGTTGATTCCGATTCCTTGTCCGATTCCTCCAATACCGACTTCACCAAATACGAAACAATGCTAGAATCTACCCCTCCACTTAAAAACGTACCCACGGCAACATCGCTCTGCATCTTTTCCGAAACACTGCGTTTCAACATTCGACGAATCTCGGATTTTATAAATTCCTCCTGCTCCGCTGCTGTCTCCCAATCCAACCGATCAACTAATTCCTGCCGCTTCTGTTTTACGGCCTCCTTTATATCGTAATACCGATGATGAGAAATACTATCGGCCACTGTTAAGTAACAACCCGCTTCCAGTTTCCGCACCTCTTGATAGATACTATA
>CAZKOM010000143.1:0-3369 GCA_964554385.1 uncultured Flavobacteriaceae bacterium
TTCAACGCCTTCAACATCGCTACAAATTCAGAGGTCTTTGGTGCAGACATTTCAAAATCTTCTACAACCACAATCGCCTGATTTTTAGCTTTATAAGACAATGCGCTCAAACGAGCCAAACGCTTCAATTTTTTGTTCAATTTGAACGAGTAATCACGTGGCTTAGGTCCATGAATACGAGCACCACCCACATAAATACCAGATTTCAAAGAACCATGACGTGCACCTCCTGTACCCTTCTGACGGAACAACTTACGAGTTGAACGATGGATCTCGGTACGATCTTTTGTTTTGTGCGTACCCTGACGTTGATTCGCTAAATACTGTTTTACATCTAGGTAAATAGCATGGTCGTTAGGATCAATACCAAAAACTTCGGTATTTAAGCTAACGGTTCTACCAGTTTCAGCACCTTGCTTGTTTAATACTTTAAATTCCATACTATTAACGCTCAATTATTACCGTTGAACCATTGTGACCAGGGATTGCACCCTTTACTACCAAAAGATTCTTTTCGGTATCTACTTTCAATATTTCTAAATTCTGAGTCTTCACTCGGTTACCGCCGGTTCTACCAGCCATACGAATGCCTTTGAAAACACGCGCTGGGAAAGAACAAGCACCGATAGATCCAGGAGCACGCAAACGGTTGTGCTGACCGTGAGTAGATTCTCCCACACCGGCAAAACCATGACGCTTTACTACTCCCTGAAAACCTTTACCTTTTGAGGTTCCTACTACGTCTACAAACTCACCTGCTTCAAACATTGTTACGTCTATAACGTCTCCAATATTAGCATTGTCTGCATCACGGAACTCAATTACTTCACGCTTACCTGTAGTGTTTGCCTTTGCAAAGTGACCCTTCTCAGCGGAATTGGTATGCTTTTCTTTCTTATCACCGAAAGCAATCTGTACAGCCTTGTAGCCATCTTTACTCTCAGATTTAACCTGGGTTACAACACATGGTCCTGCCTCAATTACGGTGCAAGCTACACGCTTACCATCCGCATTGTACAAGCTTGTCATACCCAATTTTTTTCCTATTATACCATTCATGACGATTTCTCCTTACAATTTAATTTCTACTTCAACACCGCTAGGCAATTCAATCTTCATTAACGCGTCTACAGTTTTTGTAGAACCGTTGAAAATGTCGATCAAACGCTGGTAAGTGCAATATTGGAACTGCTCTCTGGCCTTCTTATTTACGTGGGGTGAACGTAAAACCGTGAAAATCTTCTTACGAGTAGGCAATGGAACGGGTCCACTTACTACCACACCGGTTGCTTTCACCGCCTTCACGATTTTCTCGGCTGATTTGTCGAGCAAATTGTGATCAAACGACTTTAACTTTATTCTAATCTTCTGGCTTACCATTTTCTTATTATTTAGCGGCGTTTACCTTTTTCAATACTTCATCTGCAATGCTCTTTGGTGTTTCTGTGTAGTGAGAGAATTCCATAGAAGAATTCGCACGACCAGAAGTGATGGTACGCAACGTAGTTACATAACCAAACATCTCACTCAAAGGAACTTTTGCTTTAATTACCTGAGAACCAGCACGTTCGTCGATACCTTCCAACTGACCTCTTCTTCTGTTCAAATCACCCATTACGTCTCCGCTATTCTCGTGAGGAGCAACAACTTCTAACTTCATAATAGGTTCTAGCAAAATAGGGCCACAGTTCTTAGCTGCTTCACGGTACCCCTGACGAGCTGCAACTTCAAAAGACAGCGAATCAGAGTCAACCGGGTGGAAACTACCATCAAACAAACGAACTTTAATTCTATCAACAGGATATCCAGCCAATACACCATTTACCATGGCAGCCTTAAATCCTTTTTCTACCGATGGGATAAATTCACGAGGAATTGAACCCCCAACGATTTCATTTACAAACTGATAATCACCTACGAAATCTTCATCCGCTGGACCAAGTTCAAATTGGATATCGGCAAACTTACCTCTACCACCGGTCTGCTTCTTATAGACTTCTCTGTGAGTATATTTACGTGTAATTGCCTCTTTGTATGCAACCTGAGGAGCACCCTGATTACATTCAACCTTAAATTCACGCTTCAAACGGTCTAAGATAATCTCCAAGTGTAATTCACCCATACCCGAGATGATAGTTTGACCTGTCTCTTGATCGGTATGAACGCGGAACGTTGGATCCTCTTCAGACAATTTAGATAATGCATTCCCCAACTTATCAGAATCTGCTTGAGTTTTAGGCTCGATCGCTAAACCAATTACAGGCTCAGGGAATACCATAGATTCTAACACAATGGGATTATTTTCGGAACACAACGTGTCACCAGTTTTAATATCTTTAAAACCAACGGCAGCCCCGATATCTCCAGCACCTAATACATCTACTGGATTCTGCTTGTTCGCATGCATTTGGAACAAACGAGAGATACGCTCTTTATTACCAGAACGCATGTTCTGCACGTAGGAACCCGCATCCAATTTACCAGAGTAAACGCGGATGAAGCACAATCTACCTACGTAAGGATCGGTTGCAATCTTAAATGCTAATGCTGCGAATGGAGAATTATAATCGGGTTTCCACTGAATCGCTTCGCCCGTATCAGGGTGAGTACCCATTGCACCACCTCTATCCATTGGAGATGGCATTAATTCCATCACCATATCTAACATGGTTTGTACACCTTTATTCTTGAATGAAGAACCGCACATCATAGGAACGATCTTCATATCAATTACTGCTGGACGCAACGCATCCAAAATTTCTCTTTCAGAAATGGAGTTTGGATCTTCAAAGAACTTCTCCATCAATTTATCGTCGTACTCAGATACTGCTTCCAACAATTTCTCGCGATACATTAATGCATCGTCCATCATGTCAGCAGGAATATCTACAGTCTCATAAGTCATTCCCTGATCGGACTCATTCCAAATCATACCACGGAAGTTGATTAAGTCAACAACACCGCGGAATTGATCTTCAGCACCGATAGGTAACTGCAATGGAATTGCATTACTACCTAACATTGAACGCACTTGGCTAACAACGTTTAAGAAGTCGGCTCCAGCACGATCCATTTTATTTACAAAACCGATACGAGGAACATTGTAGTTGTTCGCTAAACGCCAGTTGGTCTCAGACTGAGGCTCAACACCGTCTACAGAGCTAAACAAAAACACCAATCCGTCCAATACACGTAACGAACGATTTACCTCTACGGTAAAATCCACGTGACCTGGAGTATCGATAATGTTGATCTGATATCTTTCCTTATTGTAGTTCCAAAATACAGTTGTAGCTGCAGAAGTAATAGTAATACCTCTTTCCTGCTCCTGAGCCATCCAGTCCCTGGTAGCAGCACCGTCGTGTACTT
>CAZKOM010000144.1:0-3340 GCA_964554385.1 uncultured Flavobacteriaceae bacterium
TAGGTAACATTGAAGATGCTATCGAAAAAGGTAAGAAAATGTTAGAAGAAGCTGCTGCCTAATTGTAAATTACCGTTAGATGCAAGTTGAAATTTTAACACCAGACACCACCCTGTTTTCAGGAGAAGCAACCTTGGTTACCCTTCCAGGTACCAATGGTAGTTTTCAGATTATGACAAACCACGCTCCTATCATTGCCAATTTAAAAGCAGGGAAATTAGAAATCAAAGGGAAAGAAAAAACCGAGACCTTCGATATCCAAGGAGGCTTAGTTGAAGTAGTTTCCAACAAAGTAATCGTTCTGGTTTAATCCAATATTAACCTTTCTAAAAAGCCGGTTTGGAATTCCAAACCGGCTTTTTTTATTCTGTTACACAAGAATAAACAACCCTTCGTCTGTCTTTAATTAACTTTTGTCTAAGTATTTGTGAATTTCATGGAACATAAGAAAAACAAATACCTTACATACAACACAATAAGTACTTGCATATCAACACCATAAGACCCATTTACTAAAACCTACCTCATTTTTTGTGTAACTATTTAATTAAAAAATTAAACAAAATAATTTGCTTAATGCTAAACAAAAGTCGATTTTTGTTAAAGCTATGAGCAACAACATTAAACAAACCGATTTTGATTGCATGATTAAAGGTGAATTATTCCCATTACGTAATTATGCACTATCTCTTACACACAATATGGAGGAGACTAAAGATTTGGTGCAGGAAACCGTGTTAAAAGCTTATCGCTACAAAGAGAAGTTCCAAGAAGGTACCAACCTTAGAGGATGGCTATACACCATTCTAAAGAACAGCTTTATTAATAACTACCGCAGAGATTCTAAACGGAATACATTCTTAGATTCAACCGAGAATACTTATTTCCTAGACCTTCCTTCACATCGAACTGAAAATGAGGCAGAATTGAAGTTTATTCGCAGAGACTTAGAAAATGCAGTAGATGCATTACCGATGGAATTAAAAGTTACCTTTACGTTAAATGCCGAAGGATTTAAATACCATGAAATCGCAGAACAATTACAAATCCCAATAGGAACTGTGAAAACTAGGATATTTGTAGCAAGAAGAATTCTTCGCAATAAACTGCAAGACTACGGCAACGCATTTGGATACCAATCAGCCTAATATTTCTATAATTCTCAGGCGTATTTAACAACTCCTGAAATAAAAGAAACACCAAATTATTTCTATAACTTTACTACAGAATCTTATGAACCACAATTTGGGGTATGAAATAACTTTTGGTCTAAGTGAACAGTATACCTATATAACACTCTTAATACTCTCTATTGGAGGACCGTTGGCATTATCTTTCGATAAAAAAGTAGCATTCTACAAAGAATGGAAATTTTTATATCTCCCCGTTTTTTTCGTCTCTTTGGGCTATGTTGTTTGGGACGTTCTTTTTACAAAAATGGGAATTTGGGAATTTAATAAAGATTACCTGATAAATATATTTATATCTGAATTACCCATAGAAGAGTATGGATTCTTTATCGTTGTTCCCTATGCCAGTGCGTTTGTTTACGCTTGCTTAAAAGCCTATTTCCCCGAAATATCAATTACTAAAAACAACGCAATAAGTATCGGCCTAATTCTTATTTCAATTTCCGTTATGTCAATAGCTCCTTTTGCTTGGTACACATGGACCACATTGGGCTTACTTATCGCATCCATTGCCTACTGGGACTTTTACATAAAATCAGAAATAACAACATATATTGTACTAGCGTGGGTCCTATGTATACTACCCATGTTGTATGTAAATGGCGTACTTACGGGAAAACCTGTTCTAATCTATAATAACAACGAGAATTGTGGCATAAGGATCGGCACTATACCTTTAGAGGACTTCTTTTATCATCTCCTGTATATGGTATGGATGTTAAATCTTTATGAAAGATCTAGAAGAAAATCAATACATACGTAATCACACAATAGTGTAATAAATTTATGGGTTTGTTTGAATTAATATTTTGATCAATTATCCATCCAAAAATACTTAGGAAACCAAGTTAATCCAGCGGTCTAAAACTGTGATTAAAGGAAAATTAGTGTGAATTCATAGGAAATAAGTACAAATCCCTATTAACAATACTAAGACAAATAACGATTACCAAACTGCAGTGTCTTTTGCACTTTGTTTTTTGGCCGACTTTCTTTGTTTTTTTGTACCTGGAACAGGAACATACTTTTCAGGATATTTCTTTAAATCCAACAACAGTTTCTGAATTTCTATATTCGTCTTTTCCAATTCTTTATAAAAATTCTCATCGTTTACCAACTTACCCATAGAACCTTCCCCTTTATTCACTTTTTCCATTATGCTCGCTACCTGATGGGAAGCATCGGATAAATTTTTCACCAATGCAGCTATCTGAACTGAGTCTAATTGCTCAGAAGCCTTACTGAAATGACTTAACCCATTTTTCAAATCCTTGTCATACCCTGGTAAACTTTTTGAAAAAGCAGCTACATTTACCATCGTCTCATTAATTGCAGGAGACATGGTTGATACCGTCTCACGCAACGTTTTAATTGCTTTTTGCAGTTCCTGAATAGTACCGGGTAACTCCCCTATTGCATTCGTTAAATCTTTACTATGAAAAAACTGATTTAACGTAGAAAATAAAGAATCGGCACTATTACTCAAATTCACAACTCTATTGTTCACAATACTCAATATATCCTTCGAATACTCGGGCAACAAGGGATCCCCATCTTGAGCTTGAGTCTTACTATTTCCTTTAATCAATTGTAACGTAACGCCGCCTAATAAATCACTTTGTAGTTTAATTCTACTGTTGTTCGGTATTTCAATGTCACTAGAAACCTCCACTACCGCCTCAATCATTTCCCCATCTTCTATCATATGTAATTTCCTTAACACCCCTATTCGATATCCATTGTACATCAAAGCCGTACCCGCGCTTAAACCTTGAGTATTGGTATACATCACATGGAATTGTCTACCTCTACTAAGTAAATTATCTCTACCCATCATAAAATTATAGCCCATAATGAATAACACTATAGCTATCACCGTCAAGGTACCTACTTTGAACTCGTTTGAAATATTTTTAAACACAGGCTTTGAAATGATAAACAAATTTACAACAAAATCAAAAAGTTGAGATATTAAAAAATGACTTTACAATAAGTTAGAAATATATTAAAAAAAGAAAGGCTCCGCGTTAGCGAAGCCTTTCTTTATGAAATCAAGGGTTACAATTAACGAGTAACTACAACTCGCTTAGTAGCAACTTCACCATTGTTAGTGAATGTTACATTATAGATACCAGGAGCAACATTAGACA
>CAZKOM010000145.1:0-549 GCA_964554385.1 uncultured Flavobacteriaceae bacterium
CATGATCACAATATCGGCTCCTAATGCCAGCGCTTTGTCGTAACAGCTTTTTTGATTACCTCCATACCCTTTGTTCTTCTCATGTGCAATGATGTGCTTAATGCCGATCTGTTTTGCCACTTCAACGGTGTTGTCTTTACTTGCATCATCAACAAGAATAACTTCACTAACAATATCCCTAGGAATATCCCGAACAGTTTTTTCTAATGTTTTTTCTGCGTTGTATGCTGGAAGTATAACTATAACTTTTGGCTTCTTATTGTTCATATTACGTTGAACTAAATCATTGTAACGACTATGACCAAAAGCACCAGAGGGAGAGAATAATTCAAATGCAATATATCCGTATTTACTTTTATTAGGTTCTTTTAATTGTTCGAAGGTTCTGTGAGTTCTTTCTAAGTTTAAATGTTGAAGATTTATCTCATTCATTCTACGAACATTTGAAACTACATTGTTTTCTGTATTTTCTGTTGAAATGGTTGTGAATAGAGGCAAAATCTGTTTATCACTTTCAGGGAACCAAGTTCCACCTTGTAAACTGGCGAT
>CAZKOM010000145.1:559-3321 GCA_964554385.1 uncultured Flavobacteriaceae bacterium
TATAATGTTCTTTAAAACCACCATTGGTATCTGGAAGTCCATACCATTGCCAATTTATTTTAAGGTTTTTTAATGCATTTGAAAATAATAATGGATGGCCGATATAAAATTTTGAACCTATTTCCGGACGTGAGCCAAATGGGTTAAAAGGTGTAGCAGTATCGAGTTTGCCGAAATCGTTATATAATTCTAGGTTTGTGACATCTAAAACACTCGTTTCAATCGATAATTTATTCGGCTTTAATTCGGAAAATAATGGATATAAAAATAAATAATCATGAAGGAAATAAAATGTTAATGTAACATTGCCGTCAATATTTGTTGAAGGCAATGGATCGTCACTATCAAGGACTAATGACCGATCAGTTGAAATTTCTACTATCGATTCTAATGATGGATAGGATAATGTAAATCCATCGTTAATCCAATTAGTGAATATTTCCTCTATAGTTGAATTATTATAACTACGTTTTAAATCTTGATCCCTTTCAAAAGAATTTTCTAAAATTTCAGTTAGTTTCAAAGATGAAAATTCAAACAGTATTTTCCATTTTACGGTATTCCCATCAATGGATAATAACGGACTTGAAATATTAAAATAGAAAGGAGATTTTAGGATGTTTTTCTGTAAAGTTAATTTTTCTAGCTGATATTTTGTGGGAGGAATCGAACGGATTTGAATTGCATTTTCAGTAATGACAGTATCGATTTGTTCCCAATTGAAATTAACAATTTTTCTATTAATTATTTCTTGATTATTAATTGGGGTATTTTCCGCACATGATAATTCTACTTCGTAATTTTCTATTTCTGGTGAAACGATGGCTTTAAATTTAAGACCTTCAGGAATTGTTTTAATATCGTTATTGGAAATAGCTTCAAACTTAGCATATAGAGTATCTGCAACAGTTTCAAAAGGGGCTATTTGTGCAATCTTATTAAAGAAATAATCCGATATAGATTTATCAATCGAATCCATGTTGGTCTTGCTAATTTCATCGAGTAAATCACCTAACACAAAAGCCAACGAAGTAATCGGATCAATGCTTTGGTCCTTTATTGTATTATTTAATAAAATTCGCGACTCCGATTGTATGGATTTCCATAAGATATCAATTTCATCTAAAATATTAGAATATTGATTTAATTGATCAGACCAGTGTTCTGATGAAATCGCTGATTCAAATACAGGAGCTGGTAATAAATTATAAAATTGTTGTTTAATTTTTCTATTTAACGGAATTAGACCATCACTTACACAGTTATTAAAGAAATTGAGATACAAGTTGCACAAGGATTGAAAAGATGGTAACAATTCTTCAATGAATTTCTGTTCACTAAAAGCAGAATTTTTTAATAATTCTAGGTTTTCTAGTTGTATTAAAATTAACTGAGATAAATCGCTACGAAGTTTACGATTTATGTCGTTGCCTTTTAATCTTAGACGTTCAATTTGAATTCCAAGATCTTTGGCATCTCGTATATTTTGAGAAATCGACTCACCAGTAGTATGTAGTAAAATCAATGGTAAACTACTAGCAAAGAATCGTTTTAAATCACCGTCAGTTTCACCGTTGTAATTGTAAAATTGTATTTGTTTAGATAAGGATAAAATTGCAGTAACGATATTCTCTTTGGTTGTTTTTTGAAAAAGTGTTGCGTTGTTTAGCAACGAACTAAATTCAAATTCATTTACATCTTGAATTTCATACCTGCTATAATTTCTATCTTTTATCAATGGGTTTATTTATTGATTTGCCTCTTTAATATAGAATGGGTAAACATAATTAGCACGTGCATTCGTGGCTTTTACTATATATCCTATTTGAATATAAATTAATCCTTCTAACGCATTTATCTCAAAATCAATAGTATCAACAATGATCATTGGTAAAAATAATACTATGCTATCTTTTATTCTCTCTTCTATTTCTTTTAGTGTACTATCGTTAGGTATCTCAAACAATAACGGAGTTAAATCTATTCCGTAATTACTATGATATAATCGCTCACCAGGTTTCGTACTGAGTAATAGTTTGATGCTTTGTTCAATAAGATTCTTACCTTGGGTAGTTTCTATCTTACCAGTACTTGGATTAATTTTAGTCGGGAATTGTATGCCAGTACCTAAAAAATTGTTTTTCTCCGTTTCGCTTACCATAATTAACCTCCTATCATAACCGTTGGACATAGACTCATCACCGTGCCTCCATGGGCTGTTGTGTCACCCATACGGGCTGCTGGTTTACCTTGAATTAAAACCGTGGCAGAACCTTTTACTATTTTATCGGGCGGTCCAACGCAAACACAATTATCACCCATAACTGCTGCTGGTAGTCCACCAATTAGCACTTTTGATGCTCCTGGACCTACAATTGGACCACCCACATGAGGAATTGGAACAATGCCAGGTGTTTGCATCGGGCACATATGCATATCAGTAACTCTTGCTGCTGGTGGCATTATGCGAAAATAATCAATTAATTTTTACCATGGCTCCTTTTACAGTCAGTATTCCTGCTGCGCTAATTTCTGCAGTGGCCTTACCTGCTACTTTAAGGGCTTTTTTCGCGTCGGCTGTTACATCTAATCCGCTAATTGTTACGGCTCCAGCGTCACCCTGTACAGTTACATTTTTAGATGCTTTTAAGGTAGCATCTTTTGCAGATTTTATAGTTATACCAGAGCTTCCTAGCTCAATACTGTTCCCATTTTTATCTTTTATTGTTATTCCCTTGGCATCATCCATTAAAATAGAATTA
>CAZKOM010000146.1:0-2174 GCA_964554385.1 uncultured Flavobacteriaceae bacterium
TAACCCAACGGAATCTAGCCGGATTAATGAATGTGAGTCCACAACAAATCTCCAAGATTGTTAGCGGCAACGAAAACTTAACCATTGAAACCCAAATTAAGATTCAAAAACTCTTAAATATTCCAATATTAGCTAGTTACTATGAAGATGATTCAAATACATTTTTTTCAGTAACAAAAACTGCCAAATACGACGTTCAGCAATTAGAGACCGTTTATCCGAATTACATCCAATCAATCACTCCCAATTTTTCGATTAATTCAGTAATTGAAAAGGAAAACGTAATGTTATTTGAAACGGCTTCTTAAAGACTACTTTCATGAATATTAATTTTCAGATTAAACAAATAAAAACAGATCAATTTGCAATTTTTGATACTACAATCAAACCAAATTCTTTAGCCGAATTAATTACAAAAATCGAATTCAAAATTGACATCGAACAAAACATGATTGGAACGTTCATGACTTTTGATTTTTTGCATGAAAACAAGATTTTTATACGGTTAGCGTGCAGCTGTCATTTTCAAATTCAAAAAGAATCGTGGACTAATTTCATTTCCGATAAACCAACCATAACTGTCCCTAAATCATTTTTATTGCATCTGGCCACTATTACCACTGGAACTTCCAGAGGGATCTTACATAGCAAAACCGAAGGAACTGCATTTTGCACCTTGGTACTACCAACCATTGACTTAACTCAATTAATTTCAACAGATTTAGATTTCCCTATCTAATTGCAATGAGTGATTAGGGATTGCTAATTTATAGCACTTAACACTTATTGGTCAATTTTACACACAATTCAGTACTACCGTCCAACCCATTGATTCTCCTAACCCACAAAACAGGTCATTTTCTAAACCCATTTCCTTGGTTATTACCTTAATCCGATAATTTATTTAATGAATATAATCAGACATCATCTGTTTTTTAAAAGTTATCATTAATTTGTTTTTGGTTAAAAACAATCATATTTATTTGAGTTGAATTACTCAAATTTGGGAGCTATTACAATATTCTGTGACTTGGTAGGAAAATGAATCCTATGTTAACAGGAAAGCATTGAATAATAATTCTGTTATTTTTAAAGTGGAATACTTCAATGAACAACTATTGACAGGTCGCCAAATAATATTTTAATGCCATGAAAATAAGGCTGTGGTTGATTGGATTGATTCTTGTTTTGGGCTGGCAAATTGCAATTGCCCAAACCTATAAAACCTGGCAATTGGGAAGAAGCTTACATTTGACTTTTAGGGATAGTGTAAACTTCGATATTCATTCTAATCCGTTAAATGATGTATTGGCTTACAGGTTTTTTTCACGTCCAAATGGAAGTTTATGTATTCCCTACGCATCATCTGCGGCAACGACAACCGCCTGCTATGTCATGGATAGCAGTTTCCAACGCATTAAACCACAGCCTTTTGTACTTGGTGTGGACTATCAAAATTACTTTTGTCTTTTCCCAACAGGGTTTGATTCATTTACCGCCTATTCTCATTTTCGATATCATTTTAAATACAACTGTATTGATTTTCAAAAAATCGAGTTGGGCGGAAATTCAAATATCAACGCCTGTAATTTTGATGGGAAATACGGGTTATATTCAAAAAACTTTGTTTTTCGAAACAACAAGCCGGAAATGGTAGAAGATATAAAACAGATTCTGGCGCTACCTAAATATAATAATTCACCTAACATTCGTAGGATAAGGAACTTTGAATATGCGGGTGTTCGTGTTCAACCCATTCAAAATTGCACCTTGGGATTTTATTCTTATAAGATAGGTCGGAACTTTGCTAATACTGTAGATTCATTTTTATGGAATCCGGAATTCTTGTTGCCACCACAGTATAGAGATACCGCTATTTTTTACACCTCATATGTTCCTTCCATTTTATCTGATATAAATGATTTATCGCCAGGGTGTAATCAGTTTGTATGTAAGATGCAAATAAGCAGCAAACTAAAACTAAATGAGAATGCCAAAACCTACTTTGCAGAATATATTGTTGTAATCAATTTGGATCAATTGCGTTTTATTGGTTCACCTGAATTGATTTTAGTTGATAAGGGAGAAACTTCAATGATTCCGGGTGATATTATTGGTGAAGCCCCAAAAGAAAAATTACCGAGCTCTTTTGGCTTCTCACCCGATGGGCAATC
>CAZKOM010000146.1:2184-3286 GCA_964554385.1 uncultured Flavobacteriaceae bacterium
GGCAATCTCTGTTTGTGACTCTAATTAATCGTAAATCAATTAACAATAACAACTATTTTTCCTTTGAAACGTACAAGAAAGTTAACGGCAATTGGCAGAAATATGATAGTTTGTTTAGTTTTTATGGGATGAATTATTTTGTCAACCCTTATGGAGGGCTTACTGTTTATGTCGCTGACCGAGTAAAAAACAATTACCAAATTATTAATTTTCCAAATGCAAATAAACTGAGTAATCCAATTAGCCAGGAGATAAATAGGTTTCAGGTATGGGGCACCGTAACGTCACATCGTCCTTATGATTATTTGCGTTTCGATCATTCTTTGGATTTCAAGGATTGTGGCGCCTACCTAAAATTTTCAAACCGCTGCGATGAGAGTTTTGGAATAGATACTTATGAATGGTGGATTGCAAAAAACAAAGAACAAACAGATTTCGCATACTTTACAGGCAGAGTACCACCACCCTTATTTTTCAAAGAAGAAGGCGTGTATTTTGTAAAAGTGCATGGCACAAATAGCAAAGACCCAAATGGCTATGCCGAATGGTGGTGGGACAGCATCAAAATCACGTTACCGGCCAAGCCAAAGGCCGCTTTTAGTTCAAATCCAGTTCGTTATTGTCTTGGAAGTCAGGTGTCGTTTATAAACACTAGTAATCAGGGACAAATAAACCCAAACACACCTATTAGTTATGCATGGCATTTTGGAGATGGAGAAACCAGTAAACAGACTTTTCCAAAACACACTTACAAAACGCCTGGACAGTATGATGTTTCTCTTGAAATCAACAACGGATATTGCCGGGATACATTGATTCAAAAACGCTATATAAACATCGTGGATGCACCTCAACCGGGATTTACTCTTAATTCCTCTGAGGGCTGTACTCCGTTTGATTTAGTATTGACTGAAAAGAATATTCGACCAGTAATCTCAAGAAAATATACGTTGGGCGATGGCTCAAGTTTAATTCCTGATACCTCCTTTTTTAACTTTACATACACCAGACCGGGGCGGTATAAACTGCACCAACTCTTGCAAAGCGCCAGCGGTTGCGTAGCTAAGGACTCGGCAGACATTATTGTTCACCGCGGATTTAC
>CAZKOM010000147.1:0-2851 GCA_964554385.1 uncultured Flavobacteriaceae bacterium
ACCGTATCGTTTGAAGGCTGACTTATCATGGTGATAAAAGATGTGATCGTTGCAAATAATAGTGACATGTTTTGTTTACCCGATTTTTAATGATGTCATTGTCAAAGCACCTGCAACAGCTTTATCGTTGAACAACGTTACCTCTTCATTTTTCTCTTGTAATGCTAATGAATAAAGCAAAGGCAAATAGTGTTCAGGGGTTGGAATCGCTAAGTCGAATGCTTTTCCTTGCGATCGAAAATTGATCAATTCTTTATGGTTCCCATTAAGTATATACGTTTTCATTTTCTCATTGGCTTCGATCGCCCAATCATAACCAAAAATTTCATTTAATCTTCTCCATTCCACCATGCCAAGATTGTGTACGATATTACCACTACCAATTACTAACACGCCTTTTTCACGCAGCGATTTTATTTGCTGTGACAGTTCATAGTGATATTGTGGGCTTTGGCTGTAGTCCATGCTCATTTGAATTACAGGAATATCGGCATAAGGATATAAATGTTTTACCACACTCCAAGCACCGTGGTCAAGTCCCCATTTCTCATCTAATCCAACTTGGGTTTTCGTAATTAGAGATTTTGTTTCTTTTGCTAAATCAGGACTTCCGGGTGCCGGATATTGAACTGCGAATAGTTCTTGAGGAAAGCCTCCAAAATCATGAATGGTGGGAGGATTTTGCATAGCCGTTACAAATGTCCCCTTTGTCTCCCAATGCGCAGATACACACAAAATGGCGTTTGGTTTTGGAATCCCTTTGGCGATATTCCTAAATCCTGTAACAAATTCATTTTCTTCGATTGCATTCATCGGGCTGCCATGACCCAAGAATAATACAGGCATCTTCGCTGTTTTACTCAAAGGTTCCGTTAATTTATTTAAATCAGAGAGTTTCATTGCTGTTGCTGTAACTGGTAAAATCGCCATTGATTTTAAAAACGTCTTTCTGTCCATATCCAATAGCTTGTTTAAAATTATAGATAGCTCTATTTATTAAGTGGATGTAAAAATAGGGTAGTGCCGAAGAACTTCTTGACACTACCCCAATATCTTCAATTAGGAATTACCGTAAATATTCGATTCGCCACCATCTATCGCAATGGTTTGCCCACTTACATAACTGTTTTCTTCACTTAAAAGGAACGCTACCACTTTGGCCACTTCGTGCGGTTGTCCAAAGCGTTTAGTTGGGTTACGTTGGGCATATTCAGCCTCCGCTGCCTTGGGGTCAGCCGGATTTACTTGTCTAAATGCTTCTACAACCATAGGCGTTAAAATCGCTCCAGGAGCAATCGCATTGGTAAGAATTCCATCCCTGCTATATTCAAGAGCCGCATTTTTTGTCATTCCTGAAACTGCGTGTTTACTCGCTACATAGGGCATTTGGTTTAGCACGCCTCGAATACCGCCCACGGAAGCAACGTTTACGATTCGACCAAACTTTTGTTTTTGCATCACTGGAATTACATATCGCATACCATAGTACACACCCATTAGGTTGATGTCAATTACTTTTTTAAAAATAGATACATCATACTCGGTTATACTTGCCTGTTTCCCTTCGATGCCTGCGTTATTATATAGGCCATCAATTCTGCCAAATGCTTTTACTGTTTCATTTACATAATTTTTCACCGCTTCTTCGTTTGAAACATCTGCTAAAACCGTAATAACTTTTACATCCGAAAACTCTGAAGTGATTTCAACTTTTGCATCCGCTAATGCTTTTTCGTTAAAGTCAACCAAAACAAGGTTTGCACCTTTTGAAGCCAATTCCTTTGCTGCTGCTAATCCAAGTCCCATGCCGGCACCTGTGATTATAATTACTTTGTTCTTCATGTATTAAATGGTTTTACAATGTGAGTTTTATCGTAAATGTTCATTGCTTCACTTCGCACAACACCAATTTTGTTCTCATTTGGTTGGATTGAAGTGCTTATGACGGAAAACTCTGTGGGATTTTCGATGTCAAATAAGTAAGCCGATTTCACACTACGAAAGTGCTACAATTAATCAGGCAAAGGGTAGCAGTATTTGGAAGAAGAGTTGTAAAATTAGGAAAGGAGTTTTTTCATCTCTTCCCTAAACTCAGAAGGGGTTTGACCGGTTCTTTTCTTAAACACATGGGTAAAATGGGATTTTTCACTGTAGCCCAAATCAAAACAGATTTCGGAAATGTGTTTATCAGAGTAGGTTAACTGATTTTTGGCTTCGATTAGTTTGCGCGTTTCAATTATCTCGGTAACGGTTTGCTGAAGAATATTTTTACAAATGAGATTTAAATTCCTAGCAGACATGAACAGTTTTTCGGCATAAAAGTCAACACCATCGGGTCGCTTATAATTTTCTTCGAGAATAGTTAGAAAATTCTGCAAAGTGGTATTCTGAGAGGAGCTTAAACCATGGTCGTTGGGTTCAATCTTAGTTCTTTCTGATTCAATCATTATAAACAGAGCATTGAGCAAATGCCGTACTACACTCAGGTCTGGATTTCCCTGTTGCATCTCTTCGTTTATGATTTCACAAATTGTTGTTAACCGTTTAAAGCAAGAATCATTGGGTAGTTTTAGCGTGGCGTGGTTATGGTATGTAGAATAGAGCTGAAAGGTCATTTCTGGAATGAATTCGCTTTTGAATCGAATTACCCACATATCACATTTGCCATTCTGTACTCGAGGAATAACTCTATGCGCTTTCCCTTTGGTAACAAAACTCACAAATGGAGCATCCATCAGGGTTGTTTTAAAATCAATAAAATGTTCTAATTGCCCTTCCATTCCGATAATCAACTCCTCATAGTCGTGTTGGTGAGGGCCATCAGGCGATGCAGTGATTTCGTATGCTTTTG
>CAZKOM010000147.1:2861-3255 GCA_964554385.1 uncultured Flavobacteriaceae bacterium
TTATCGGCTTTTCGTTTAGCTAAAGCCTCTTTTATTTCGTATGCTTTTGCTTCGTCCAATTTGAATATTTTGAAAAGTTGATTCATTATTTCAAAGTTAGGATTTTAACAGATTGTAGGGAATCTTGACTTTTTGAGCAACTAATAAAATCCAGATTCACAAATGAATAACGATATATAAGGGTTTCATTTTGAATTCATTTTAAACGGAAGTTTCAATAAAATGAGGAAGTCTTATTCGAAGTGACAATAACTTTGGAGATTACAGCAGGCTTCCATTTTAACCGCTTATAAAGGATGAGTCTTCATTGGAAATAACTACAAATCAAATAGCAAATAACGTGTAGACCATCAGGGGATACAAGTTATTTTAAATTGAGATTTAACTGAATGAA
>CAZKOM010000148.1:0-1392 GCA_964554385.1 uncultured Flavobacteriaceae bacterium
TATTGTTGATCCAATCCCGATACTGCAAGTGCGCGAATTCCTCCCAGAACGGCAGTAGATCGGAGGGTGGGAGCAGGAGGTGTT
Source organism: uncultured Flavobacteriaceae bacterium (assembly GCA_964554385.1). Classification (GTDB taxonomy): domain Bacteria; phylum Bacteroidota; class Bacteroidia; order NS11-12g; family UBA955; genus JAGKXC01. The sequence goes on from CAZKOM010000148.1 coordinate 85, forward strand.
TGATGGTGAGCAGGATGGCATTCATGTCTTCCACGCTGAATTCGGCGTCTTCCAGCAAGAGTTGGGTTTGAGCGCGGGCGAGTTCCAGATTTCGAGGTTTTGCTGCCACTTCCTCGGATTGGGGAATGGCTAATAGGGTGAACATAGCCCCCATTTTTTGCATGGTAGGGAGGATGGCTCCTTCTTGCTGAGCCCAGTCTTTCAGGGCATTCCAAAGGATCCGTTTGTTGTTGGCGATGGTTTTATCGCCTTCCGTGCAGTTGGCATCGATATTGGCAACATCCTCCGCCTGCATTTGGTCGTACTCATGTTCATCAAAATACGCGCACAAATCCAGCAAATGCTGATTATTCCGTTTGGTAAAAAGGAACCCGAGTTGTTTGTAGGAATCGTGGATATAATTCAGAATGGAATGGTACATACTGTGTTTACAATAATAACCAATCTTCGTGGTAGGCTGAAAATTGTTTTAGTAGGTGTTTTATTAAATTTAAATTGCAATTATCCGTAAAATGAAAAAATGCAGTTGTGAAATTCCTTAACGCTGTTGTGTTTAATAATTTTAATTTCGATCAATGAAATCCATGTTTTTGACTGTTTTTATGCTACTTTTTGTCACCTTATCTGCGGAGGATGTTCCTTCAACTCAAGGTAGCGTTCCAGGATATCAAATTTCGCATGTATCTGAAAACCCTAAAATTGTAGCCAATCACTATAACGTAAAAACGGTGGTTGCAGGGCAATCGCAAAATCATTTGGAAGAAAGTCCACAGCCAGAGAAGAAGAAGCGTAGAATTGCATTGAAAGTTGTTGCTGGGTTGGCGGCTACTTTTGTTCTTGTAGTTGGAGTATTTATTATATCATACACCTTCGCACAGCATTAAATTCTCAAAAAAAATAGGGGCTAAATAGAGCTGTCTAATCAGTTCTTACTCTTTTTTTGGCAATTTACTTCCGGATTTGGCGGCATTTCACTTCCGAAAATGGCGCAAATTTACTTCCTGATTTGGCGGCATTTCACTTCCTAATATGGCGATATTTCTTTTCCGAAAATGACGATCAGTTGTTTCGGCGCAAATAGCAAGTTCACAACCATAAACGGCAGGCTTTTACGTTTGTAATAATATAAAGAGCTGTGGAACTTTGCATAATCAATCTAAATATTATGTCTGATTTTCTAATTCAATTAAGGTTTATTGTTAAATCTGGGCGATTAATTATTGCCGATCCTTGTGTCTTTGATGACACGAACACTGCGATTAAACTGAAAAATGTCCGAAAGGGTATTTGGATGGTATATATATCACT
>CAZKOM010000148.1:1402-2245 GCA_964554385.1 uncultured Flavobacteriaceae bacterium
AATAGCAAGTTCACAACCATGAACGGCAGGTGTTTTCATTTGTGTTGAAGCCCCCCAATCCATTTTAAGAGTCAACTTTGTATCGATTTCTTATTTTCAAGTCTCGTTAAATCAAGCGTTAGGTTTAGTTTTTTATCAAAATTGTAAGTAGACCTAACACTCAAACTATTTTGAATTGCAGCGATTTTATACGAAGAGGCAATGAACTTCTGTTATATTAATTCATATAAATAATCATTTAAGATATTTTCTATAGCTCATCTCTTGTAAAATACTCATTTGCTGGATTGCAATGCCATTGAGTTTTATCAATCGCTCTGCTTGTGGCATGTTTTCTTGAATTAGCAATGCATTCAAATTCTCCATATTAGAAAGGCAAATCAATTCATTGATGGATGCATAATCCCGAATATTCCCCTTTAATGTGGGATTGTTATCGCGCCATTGTTTTGCAGTTATTCCAAATAATGCGACATTAAGCACATCGGCTTCACTTGCATAAACTTGCGCAACTTGCTGATCAGTTAAATTTTGCGGTAATAAATTGTGTTTTACAGCATCGGTATGTATATGGTAATTGATTTTTGATAGTTCTCTTTTGGCCGACCAGCCCAATTGTTTTTGCTCCTCCTGTTTTAATCTTTGAAATTCTTCAATGAGATACAATTTGAAGGGTACACTTATGGCTGATCCAAACTCAAAAGCAATGTCCTTGTGCGCAAAACTGCCTCCATATTTTCCTTTTTTAACAATTATGCCAATTGCTCCGGTTTTTTCTATCCATTCGGAAACGCTTAGTACAAAGCTAGGAAGGCCTGCTTGTGTTTTAAAGTGGTCAAATTC
>CAZKOM010000148.1:2291-3250 GCA_964554385.1 uncultured Flavobacteriaceae bacterium
ACCACTTTAAAATTAGGGTTGTGAATTTGTTCCCAAGTTCCAATAAACTCTAAGGTATAGCGATTTCGTAGCCAGTTTTTGATAATGTCGGCAGCACGGCTCTCACTTTCTTTGGCATTGGCTATGTCTGTTAGCGAAATATAATCTTGCTCCTGATAAGTAAGAATGGTCACATCCCTTTGTTGAACGCTTATTTTAGAGATAGAAGACCTGATTTATTTGCGCTTCAGATGCGATTTTGCTTGACTTTCGGGCTGGAAGTTTGTATATTGAAGGGTTGAAAAAATGACTCAAAACCCGCTCAAAACCGTGGTTGCGGATATCCACGGCCGATATCGCCAAGGCAATAAACGATATGTTTGAATAGTTCCCGAAGCGGTTCGATTTCAATGGGTTTAATCCCTTCGGTGACGATCCCCAGCAATTGCCCATTTGGATCCGACCCTGGGCGCTTGAAATCGCCAACATCGCCCGATTGAATGCCGGGTTGGTGCAAGTGTTTGGTCATACCGTGCCCAAGAACCCTCAGTCGGTATTCCAAAAATCCATGGAAGGGCCACAAGTATTTCCACGCCGATTTATTATCCCACCGCATGTATTTGGTTTTGGAAGGGGATACTTTTTTGTTAAAGAAATCTTTTACGACTACTTCACCTTAGCTTAACCAATTCACGTTCTTTAGACTGACAGGTCAGCGTCATAGTTAGAACGCAGGGCTTATTTTAATTTGCTATTTTAAATATATTCTTTTTCGCAATGAAGGTCATGGTTTTTATTTAAACCCTTTAAACCAATCCCTTGTTTCCTTGTCTTCGGAGAAAATGTAGCAGCCCTTCATCCCGCGGGTCATTAATGTGCGGTATGTGTTTTTGATGATCAAATCTAATTCTTCAGCAGCACGGACAGGGTCTTCCTTGCTGAACTTCTTCCATCCGAATACACTTTTGTCCGTACTTGCC
>CAZKOM010000149.1:0-3198 GCA_964554385.1 uncultured Flavobacteriaceae bacterium
GTTGCAAATGGATTGGGTAACCCAAGTGCTACTGCTAATGCAGGAAATATCGACTACAAAGGAAAATTGTTCTTCGGAAGTAAGACCGTTAATTTAGCATACAATGGAACAGGTGGTTTAAAGGGATATAACCTGATTGGAAATCCTTACCCTTGTCACATTGATTTTAGAAACTTAACACGCACCAACGTAGATGACAAGTTCCAAATTTATGATCCAACAACAAAAAGTTATAACGTTTGGAACAACACAACTGGTAGTGTACAAAAAACAGGTACAAGTAAGTTCACAAATGGTTCCAATGCCCACATTATTGAAATTGGCGCATCATTCTTTGCCATTGCAAATAATTCCAGTGCGTCAATCACTTTCGATGAAGCAGACAAAACAACTACAGGACCAGATGCAACTGCTTTCAGAATGTTGGATAGTGGTTTAAAGTGCAACCAAGTTCGTGGACAAATTGAATTTGTAACGGACACTATTGAATTTGCCGATCAATTCTTTTTAGAATGGAATGCCAATTATTCTAACGTTTCTTCCGAAGTGGACAAATATGATGTTAGCAAATTCTTTGGTGGTTATTTAGGTATCGGCACAAAAACTCCTACCAATGAATGGTTGACTATGGATTATAGACCAGCTACCGGCGAAAACAAACAAACTTTCCCATTAGAGGTTAGAACAATGACCAGTGATGCCTACAAGATCACCATGAGTTCGTGTTTATCTAATACAGAATACACCATCAATCTATTAGACAAAGAAACCAATACACTAACAGAGATTGGTTCTGAAGCAAGTTATGTTTTCAACACTTCAGATAATGACAAATTTAGCTCTGATAGATTTGATATCGTTGTAGAATCAAAAGCCAATTCGGTAAAATCAGTAAAATCCAATACTTGGGTAGTATATCCTAACCCCAACAAATCTGGTATTGTAAATATTGCAACTACTGCTACTGAAAAAATTAAAACAATTGAAGTGGTAGATATACAGGGAAAAGTGATTCAAATAATCAATAAGCCAACTACCAATAATTTTGAATTATTGAAATCCATTGCTAATGGTACTTACTTTGTGCGAATCATTTCAGACAAGGCCGTTGTAAGCAACACTCTTATCATTAATCGTTAATTAAAATAGATTCAAGAAAAAGGCCGCCCAAGGGTGGCCTTTTTTTATGAGTATCTGTTTATTCAATCATAAAAACTCAATGTAGTATCTTCGTAGTAATGTCTATTCAAGATTTAATCTGCGATTTCCTAACCAAAAAACTGCAAATTACCGGCTTGCATCATACCTGGGTAATCTCCTTGCAGAAGTTAATTTTAGCGGCTGCACTAGCGGTACTTGTTTATTTAGTGGACTGGGTTTCAAGAAAAATCATCCTCAATATTGTAAGGGTTTGGGCCGAACGCCGTGGAAATGCTTATGCCGCTATTTTCGTAGAACGAAGAGTATTTAAACATATCGCGCACATCGCACCGGCGCTCATGGTTAAATTTGGTACAACGGTATTATTCAATCACTATGAACCTGGAATACGAATCATTCAACATGCTGCTGATATCTATATAATTTTTGCCGTTGTCTTTTTCTTTCAAGCATTAATAGTTGGTACTAAGGCCATTTTATTGGAAAACCCAGATTACCGAGATAAACCAATAGGTAGTTATAGCCAACTACTTAATATAATCAACTACTTCTTTGGTGCTCTATTTACTGTATCAGAGTTGACCGGACAATCCATGTGGGCCTTACTAACCGCAGCAGGAGCATTATCGGCCATCATACTATTAGTTTTTAAAGATACTATTACGGGCCTTGTTGCATCGATTCAAATCTCATCCAACGACATCATCCGAATTGGTGATTCTATAGAAGTACCAAAATACGGTGCCGATGGAGAAGTCATTGAAATCACCTTAACTACGATTAAAGTTAGAAATGGCGATAATACAATTACTACAATTCCTACCTCTGCTCCCATCACCGATTCCTTTAGAAATTGGCGTGGAATGGAGGAATCGGGGTTCAAGCGTATCAAACGATCAACCAATATAAAAATTACCTCCGTTTCGTTTCTAAATACAGAAACTATAGAAAAAATTCAAACTTTACCCCAACCGTTTATAGATGTAAACAATCTAATTGAAAAACCTGCAATCACCAACCTTACTGTCTATCGCACCTATCTACTTGAATATTTAAAAAACCACCCAAAAATAAGCGTGAAAAAACCATGCTCGGTGAACCTCTTGCCCACTACAGACAAAGGTGTACCTATTGAAATCTATTGTTTTACAAAGGAAAAAGATTGGCCTGGACACGATGAATTATTATCTGAAATCACAGAACATATCATTGCGTCCGTCGAATATTTCGGCTTAGAAATCCACGAAAGTCCTTCGGCCATAAAACCTCTAAAATCCTAAATTACATTTGTATCATGCTCATTAGAATTCCTCGTTGGTTGATACTCTCTATTTGTGCCTTTTTCCTAAGTCAGGGCTCCAAAATGAGTGAAACATTATTTGAATATGCCAAGAACCTAGAAATTTTTAGTGAACTTTATAAAGAATTAGGAACCAACTACGTAGATGAAGTTGAACCCGGAAAATTAATGAAAACGGGCATCGATGCCATGTTAAAATCGCTGGATCCATACACGGTTTATTTTTCCGAGTATCAGGCCGAAGAAGCACTTATGGATAGGCAAGGCCAATACGGAGGAGTGGGTTGTAGAACCATTATCAGAAATAACTACCCAGTAGTTGTAGAAATCATGGAAGGATATGCCTTTAGTAAAGCAGGCATTCAAATGGGTGATATAATCACACATTACAATGGAAATGATTTAAAAGGAAAATCAAGCGACGAGTTAATGGTTTTAATGCGAGGAGCACCCAATTCTTCATTTACAGTTACCATTCAACGTCAAGGCAAAACACTGAATAAGACAATAACTCGAATGGTAATCAAAACAAGCAGTGTTTCATTCAATAAATTGTTATCAAACGATATAGCTTACGTGAAATTAGAAGAATTCGATCAATCCGCCGCCGCTGAAATTGAAAAATCCTTAAAAGATATGATGTCCAAAACCACCCTAAAAGGCGTGATATTGGATTTACGAGATAATGGTGGTGGTTTATTAGATCAAGCAGTAAAAATTGTAGGTCTCTTTGTAGG
>CAZKOM010000150.1:0-3187 GCA_964554385.1 uncultured Flavobacteriaceae bacterium
AAGTAAGCAATGGCAAGCAAGTAGTAACTAAGAAAATTACTGTGCAGAAGTAATTTTAGTTCCTATTCTAACGTGATTATAAAAATCTTTAATGTGAATGCTTTTGATTGCAACTGCAATGTATTTGAAACTGATTTTGTGATTTAACACATTCATAACTCTCGTAGTGGTTAGAGTTAACTAAACAGAAATGAATCAAATAAATCCTTGGAGCCAGTTTTTATTGCTTGCTTCAAGGATTTATTTAAATAATTGACGGTCTGTTATTGGTTTTTTTCATGACTTGCTAAAGAAAATAATAATCAAATATTTGTTTTTGTTGGTTTGAATGTTAATATTTGCTCATTAGACTAAAGAAAAACATAACAACTTGCGCAATTGATACAGTTGTAATTGTTGTTCTGACTAGTTCTTAAGCCTGAAATTTTGAGTAAATAACTATAAAACCATATGAAACAACATTACTTCAACAACGCATGGATGAAGCTCTGCAAAGGCGGGATTCTTGCTGTGGTACTATTTAGTGCCGGTGCATTGAAAGCCCAGCTTAGCGGTAGCTACACCATTAATTCGGGCTCAGCCACGGGCGGCACGAATTATCAAACTTGGTCTGCCTTTGCTTCAGCATTGGGAACAAGTGGAGTTAGTGGTCCAGTAAAAGTTACTGTATCAGGAACACACACTACAACTTCGGCAATTACATTCAATGCTATTTCTGGAGTTAGTGCTACAAACACAATTGAAATTGACGGTAATGGTACTACCTTGTCCAGTTCTAATTCTGCCGAAGCGATTTTATTCAATGGGGCTGATTTTGTAACTATTAAAAATGTAAAAGTTGATATAACATCAACAGTAACATCAGCAATCGGTATTCGTTTTACTAATGCTTCGGATGACAACACCATTCAGGGGGTAACAATTCAGTATTCTGCCAGAACCACGTCGTCTACCACCGCAGGTGCATATATTGCATTCTCTGGGTCAAGTTCAAGTTTGACAACTACAACCACAACACACAACGGATCTAGAAATACAATCAAGGCTTGTACTTTGCAAACTACCAACAGCAACAATCCTGGTCCTGCGTATGCAATTCTTGACCAGCAGGGAACAAGTTCGTATTCTTCAACTGCATCAAACAATACGTTTGAAGGCAACGTGATTACAAACTTCTTTGCTTATGCCATCTTTGCTCGCTACACCAACGGCGATCAATTCAATGGTAATGACATTAGCAGAGCAAATGCAGGTAGTGGAACTGCTGTAAATACTACGATGTGGGCGTACTATTCTTGGTACTCTTATGGAACGAATCGTTCTACATCCTATCAGAATAACAGTATTCATGATTTACCATATAAGGGTGCTTCGTCCTCTTCTACAACCAATTATATCAACCAGTTTAAACCGTACGATATGTACTATAACTACGGTCGTTTGACTGGTGGTAACCCTGTGTTAATTCAGAATAACAAGTACATTGATATCATGGCTTATTCCATTATTCGTGGTGATATGTATTACAATGAAGTTGTGAACTTAATCGGAAATGAGTACAAGAATATTCAGACTTACACCTCTGGTACCTCCTATTTACACTACATTTATTTTGGTAGAGACCACAATATCGAAAAGAACGTAATTACTAATTGTTCTCTGTCTACAGCGAGTAGTGGTTCCTTCTATGCTTATTATATGTATTATGTTTATAACACATATCGCTCTAGAAATACGTTCAATGATAATGTAATTGAAAATAACTTTAGTGGTAACAACTTCTATGCTACGTATTTTTATTTTACCTACGCTTCATGGAATGTTTACAGAAATAGAATTGTTAAAAATAATACCAGTACCAGTTATGGCTATTTTTACGGGTTCTACTTCTACTATAATTACAATTTGGATGTAGCATCTAATATTATTGCCGATAATTTAGGTTATTATGGTGGATACCATTGCTATACCTACAACTATAACAGTGGATATACAGCTAACTTCCGTCAAAATACATTGCGTGCAGGTAGCTCTAGCTATCAGTACTATTTTATGTATGGTTGGTTAATTCAAGAGGTTCAATCCAATTTGCGATTTGATGGAAATATCACTGAGATTTCTAGCAACTATTATGTTTATCCTGCGTATTTGTACAATTCCTCTAGCAATAGAATATTGTCTGTTAACTGGAATACCTTCCATTTCCCACAAATCGTGAACCAATATTGGGCAATAGGAACAACGGGTTACGGTAACTACAATGCATGGGTAACTTCTGGAATACCAGGTCCTGATAATAACTACGCTAATCCTAATTTCCGTAATACAACTACGGGCGACTATCGCAGTAACTGTTTCGAAACACAGAACAATGTGCCTACCGTTACTTGGGTGGATCAAGACCAATCTCGTAAAAATCGTCAAATTGGTTCTTCCGATCGTGGAGCTTATGAGGATTCGATGAATATTCAAGCTTCATCTACTGATTTTAAAATAGCAAGTCAAGTTTGTGCTGGTTATGAGAGTTCTGTAACTTCCATTACTGTTACTAATACTTATACTGATACAATCTATAATTTTTATGTAGGTCATTCAGTAAATGGTGGCATGATTCACAGACAACTGGTTTCATCAAAAATTTTACCAGGTGATTCATTAAAAGTAACTTTCACAAAGCCGGTATATCTGCCTGTTGCTGGTAGCGCTACTATCAAAATCTATTTGGATTTGAGCGACGATATGCAAAAAGATAACGGTTTTGAATATACGACTTTTGTTAAGCCGGCTCCTGGTGGAGGGAAATACATCTTCAGCAACAAGACCACATCTCCTAATAATGCTTTGTATCAGTTGAGTCGTCCATTTGATGTAACTGTAATTAATGTACCGGTTTATTATAATGTACCTGCGCCAAGAATTTATGATAATTCGACCTATAGAAATGCAACTACAGGAACTGGTAACTGGTATGCCGATGTACAGGCCTACACAAAATCAGGAAAAGCAGTAACAGGTGCTTCATTAACTGCGCCATCGGGTGCTACGGATTTGGAAGTTAAATTTGAGACTGGCGATGCTACGTTAGAAGATTCTACACTAACATTAGTTTTAAAGGTAAGTGACATGAATAACGGTTGCGATACCTTCATTAAGCGTAATATCTTAATTTTCCCATCGGCAACCCCTG
>CAZKOM010000151.1:0-3173 GCA_964554385.1 uncultured Flavobacteriaceae bacterium
ATTCAATTAGGTCGTTTTGCACTTTTTGGCTCATTGCCACGGCTCCATCCAGTATCGGTAAGAAGTATTTACTAAAGGGTTTGTCGATTATTCTTTTTTCGTGCGGATAAATGTTGTCTGTGATAGCAATGATTTGCGTGTGTTTGTTTTGTTTTACTATTCTTGCGAATGTGCCAAAACAAGGCCCAAAAAATGGCATCCACCATCGGAAAATAATCACATCGGGCTTTAGCTTTTTGTATTTTAATCCAACGTTAATCCAATTCAATGGATTAATGGAGTTTAAAGCAACGTCGATGGTTATATCTTCGGGCTGTGGGTCGGTAGAAAACTGAGATTGGCCAGGGAACAAAAATCCAGGATATTGTAATGAAAAAGTGAGTAATGTAACCTGATTGTTGATTGATAATTCCTTGGCTAATCGCTCATTATAGGTTGACAAACCGCCTCGTAAAGGGTGGGCTGGACCAACGATTACGATGTGTTTGTTAATGAATTCCACTGTTTGGTTAACTTGCTGTTTGATTGGTTGTTTCGGCGATATTGTATTGGTTTCTTTCGGGATTGCTTCTGGCAATTAACTCGCCTAAAAATCCTGCCAAAAATAATTGGGTCCCAATAATCATTGTAACTAAACCAATATAAAAAATAGGGGAACTTGTCACCAATGGTGCGGGCTTATTCTGGATTACGTAGATGAGTTTTTCTACTAAAATCCATAATGCCATTACTGAGCCTAACAAGAAACTCAGCACTCCCATTAATCCAAAGAAATGCATGGGTTTCTTGCCGAATTTCGACATGAAAAATAGGCTCATTAGATCCAAAAAGCCATTTACAAAACGATTCATTCCGAATTTGGAACTACCGTATTTTCGGGCCTGGTGAACCACCACTTTTTCGCCTATTCTGGAGAAACCTGCCCATTTGGCAATTACTGGAATATAGCGATGCATTTCTCCATACACCTCAATGTTTTTAACCACTTCATGGTGGTATGCTTTCAAGCCGCAATTGAAATCATGCAATTCCAAATCGCTGATTTTGCGTGTGGCCCAATTGAATAATTTCGTTGGAATGGTTTTGGAAAGAGGGTCGTAACGTTTTTTCTTCCATCCACTTACCACATGGTATCCTTCTTCTACAATCATCCTGTGCAGTTCAGGAATTTCATCTGGGGAGTCTTGTAAATCAGCATCCATGGTGATTACTACTTCTCCGTTGGACTGAGAAAAACCAACATTTAGCGCGGCACTTTTGCCGTAGTTTTGTCGAAATTTAAATCCTCTTACATGCCGGTTTTTGGCAGAAAGATCTTGGATGATTTTCCAAGAATTGTCTGTGCTACCATCGTCTAAAAATAAGACTTCAAACGATAAATTATGGGCATTGCACACCCGTGTTATCCAATCGTGCAATTCCGGAAGCGATTCTTCCTCGTTAAACAGTGGGACAACTACGGAAATATTGTACATGTTGATGCAAATTAAGGTAAAGCCGAGGTAAAGACGAAATTTTTGGGTTGTGTGTTGTCGAATTTCTAATTTTTATTAGAAATTTAAGGATGGATCATGTACTTAATGGGAGAATATTTATTGTATAATGAGAATAATTAATTGTCCAATTCGACTTATCTATTTCCAAAACCGATTATCTCACGAACTTCTCGCATTGTTTTTTGGGCGTTTTTCCTTGCTTTTTCGGCGCCGAATGCCGCAATTTCATTTAATAGCTTTTCGTTGCCAAGCATGGTGTCAATTTTATCACGAAGTGGAGCGATAAACTGTTCCATATCGGTGGCAAGTTGTTTTTTCAGATCGCCATAACGAATTGCGCCTTGTTTGTGTTGGTCTTCGAAGAATTGGATGGTTTCATGGGTGCTTACCAAGGCCATTAAATCGAAGAGGTTTTGTACGGCACTACTTTTAGGGGCTCCTGCTTCTTGTGGTCCACTATCCGTAACCGCGCGCATGATTTTTTTATTTAAAACCGATGCTTCTTCGTTAAGGTATATGCTATCTGCTTCGCCCGCACTTTTACTCATTTTCCCAGAGTCTGTAAGACCCGGAACGCGAATCAGATTTTCTCCTAAAGAAACCGCTTGGGGCTCTGGGAAATATTCACAATTATATAATCGATTAAATCGGTTTGCAAAGGTTCTTGACATCTCCAAGTGTTGTTCTTGGTCTTTGCCTACAGGGACTTTAACTCCACGATGCAATAAAATATCAGCCGCCATTAAAACCGGGTAGGTGAGCAGTCCAGCATTGATATTGTTGGGTTGGGTTCGAGCTTTTTCTTTGAACGATGTAACGCGCTCCAGCTCACCCAAATACGCATTCATATTCAGGAATAGGTATAGTTCTGCAGTTTCAGGGACATCGCTTTGGAGGTAAATAGTGCATTTTTCGGGGTCCAAACCTAAGGCGATATACTCGGCTAATACACGTTTCACAGAACCTTTTAAATCACCGGGTGTAGGGTGTGTAGTTAGAGAGTGATAATCGGCGATAAAGAAATACGAATCGAATTGTTCTTGTAAGATTAGAAAGTTCTTAAATGCGCCGAAATAATTGCCTAAATGCAACTTGCCGGTTGGGCGGATGCCGCTTACAACTACCTCTTTCATAATGCAAAAATACGATGGATTTCAACTTGCGAGTAATTCGTTGCGATTATTGCAAAAGTTTCTTGGTAAGGAATTGCATTTAGGGAGGTATTTTTGCGGTATGCCACAGCGAATACAACTGAAATTTTCACCCGAGGAATTAAGCAATAACTCATGGGTGGATGAGCAGTTTAAACGGACTGCTGGTTTGGAATTTGCAGCAGAAGGAGTGAGCGTTATTTGGAGGAAGAAGTCGCTGGATGCCCGAGGGAAAGCTCCCTATTTTTTGGTGTCTGCCGATGTGTATTCAAAGGGAGAATCGCTTGAATTGTCTCAAGGGTTTATTATTCAAAATGTATCTTCGGCGAACAGGGTGGTGCATATTATTGGCGCTGGACCTGCAGGATTGTTTGCTGCCTTGGCATTCATTGAATTGGGGATTAAACCGATTATCATAGAACGAGGTAAAGAAGTTAGAGACAGACGAAGGGATTTGGCCAAAATGAATAAAGAATTGGTAGTGAATCCTGAGTCCAATTATTGTTTTGGGGAAGGTGGAGCAGGA
>CAZKOM010000152.1:0-3137 GCA_964554385.1 uncultured Flavobacteriaceae bacterium
TACTCCACTCAAATAAAATATCAATGCACTTTTGCTAATATGCTCATTATAGTTCATGCCTATAGCTATCCAAAAATGACCCGAAACCAATAACAACCAGCCGTTATTAATTCGTGTGTACATAGCAAACGACCTGGCTACGGATAACAGAGCAATAAACAAGAATAACCAAGTAACATACACTGTAAATTGTTCGGGAATCAATGGTTTTGCAAGAATTCCTACTACAAATGTGGAGATGAGCAGAATCATTCCTTTTTTATCGGAAACAAATCGAGCCAACCTACCCAAACGCTTGAGTGGATGCCATAACCATTTATAATTCCATTCATCCAAATTGAACTCTCTAACCGATAACCAATAAAAGTAATTAGACCAGCGTTTGGGAATGCCCCAAAACGGCTTTTGCGTTTCGGCCTTTTGAGTAAAATATTGTTCGCGAATCTTGTAAGTAACAATGGACGGTGAAATCAATAATTGATAGGTTCTCAAAAACGCATTACCTGCAAAGTGCAGCAATGCAATATTGTGCCACCCCATAGAGATTTCAATAAAAATTAGTCCTAGCTGCGAAATGGAAGCGTAAGCAATCTGACTTTTTACGTTGGATTGAACCTTGGCGATCATTCCCGCTACCAAGCTGGTAACCAACCCCATAACTACCACAAATCCTCTAAAAATAAATTGATTTTCATAGAACGGATATATGCGAATTAATAAATACGCACCGATATGAACGGATAAGGAACCGTAAAAAATCGCACTGGAAGGAGTTGGCCCCTCCATCGCCCTGGGTAACCAGGAAGAAAAAGGCAATTGAGCACTTTTTGCGTACGCGGCTATTAATACCAACAACGAAACCAGTGTGGCTTCCAAACTGTGATTCAGCAAATGATGATGAACAATTTCTAAATTGTTTAATTTAGAAAAGGTGATGTTCTCATGCCATAAATGGTGGCTCAACCACATGGCCAGTATGAGTCCGATATCGCCAATTCGGTAAATAAAAAATACTTTTAATGCATTTTGAACCGGCAACAATCTTTCTCTATAAAAGGCTATCAACAAAAAGGACGATATCCCTAAAATTTCCCAACCGATAAATAACGTCTCGAAATTCCCCGCGAAAATGGCAATATTGTACCCAGTAAAGAAAAATAAAATGGTATTAAAGAATCGTTTATACCCCGATTCTCTGTGTAAATACACTCTCGAAAATCGAACAATAACAAAAGTTAAAAAACCACCTACCAACGCATAAACGGCCGTGAATCTATCGAAGTAAAAATCAACCAAAAACTCATATTCATCCGACCTAAAAATAACAATTTCCTTTAAAGTTATAGGTTGAAAGTTCGATAAAAACCAATTATAGAAAAAACCCAAACTAAAAATGAGGTATGCCAAGGTAACTGCAAATGCAATTCCTGACAGCACATTTTCTTTATTACTGGGTATAATTAAACTTAACAAATAGCCCAATAAGGGTATTCCAATAAAAAGCTGCAATAGTATATCCATATTAATTCATGATTACTACGGGTAAATTTTCCGTAGATTGTTGTAAAAAATTAAAATCAACTTTTTTAACTGGAGTATGTTGTCTTTCAATTGAATAGGGCTTAAAATCATCTTTTTCAAATTGATAAAACTTCTTTTCTATGGGATGAAAAACCATCAAATTAACCCATTCGTTGGTAAACCATTCCCAGGTGGAGTGATCTCTACGAATCGCATCCATGACAATATCGGGCATTTGTTCAACAATCATTAACAATCGTAACGGATCATGGACTTCTATCATTTGGGAAGGCAATCCAGTTCTTAAATCCCCTGCTACTCCATTGGAAACACCTAGTAATCCTACAACGTTATGCGGTAATTTTGATCCAGCCCCTAGAGCATTATTATCTACTCTCGAAAAATAGTACTCCAAATTAATACCACCGCAAACGGGAGCAGCGGCACGAATAATGGAATATAAAGAATCCCCAGTAGTATCCAGATCCCATCGATACGTATTCAGGAATGCTCGCCGATCTAAAAACACATTTTGGGAAAACTCACGTTGGCCAATTAGGCAAAGCGCATTAGTAGCATGATTTAACTCGGGTCTTGGTTCAAATACAGAAACCGAACGCAACTTAACTTTTTGATGCGTTTTGCTAAGACTTAACGAGGGATCAACTAAGACAAATCTACGTGCTCTTTCTTTTGCATTTTTCTTAAGTGCCATTTCAAACACACGTTGAACTTGTTGATGATTTTTCGCATCCAGTCTTCCTGTTAACTCTTTGGTGTAAAATACTATTTCATCCCTAGTAGTATCATGTAACGCTCCAATAAATAGAGTATTTTCCGGTATGATTACTCCCAGATTTAACAAACCTGATCGAACATCTTTACGATTTAGGATGGTAGCCATTACACGTGCATTTACGGAACCGGGTCTTCCCGAACACGCCCCGCAATCATACGCTGCATAGTGAGGATTATTGGTGGTACTACTACCATGCCCTACAATATAAACTAAAGGGGAAAACGAATTCACCATTCCGATACTTTTCAACATCGAAGCCGCACGTTGAATCATCTCATCTACCGTATAGCCCACTTGTAAATCTCCTTCAAATTCGCCCCTATGTTCTACAGAGAGAACAGCTGTCTCTCCCAGGTGATTGAGGGATGAGGATGAATTCCCGTCCATGCTAGGGAAAAAGATTCCCTTCACTAATTTCAATGCAGACCAAAATCCAATAACTTGAGAAATTAGCCAGCCTCCAAGTATTGAATGGGAACTTGTATTAAAATGAATATCTTGTTTATGTTTCTTACTAGAATGATATTCTTTTATCAAATACTTAGGCTGAACCGGTGCAGGACAATGTTTGGTTACATAGTTTGAATTCTCTGGTTTATAATAAAATTCAACATTAAAAAATCCAGGAGTTCCAAATGTTTCACATTCTGAATCTTCAGCTTCTAAATGTCTACGGATACTACATTCACGGTCATCGATACAAAACAAGGCTTGAAATGAAGGCCGTTTACTCTGTTCTAGGGCGAGTTGTTCTGACGAACTGAGTTGTTTTAATTGCGAATTGAATTGTAATCCAGACAATACTTCGTGGTAATAA
>CAZKOM010000153.1:0-3131 GCA_964554385.1 uncultured Flavobacteriaceae bacterium
ATAACGCAGATACGCAGTTAATATTTCTTTGCCGATTGAATCTGGATTAAATCTCTCTCTGGCTATTTTCATAGCAAACATTTGTTCATTATACATTTCTTCCCTATCCACACATTTTTCATCCCTGGCAGTCAAACTAGGAGGATTTGATTTTACAGCTCTATATCTGTCCTGTTTCATTTCTAACAAAAACTGCCCCATGGTTTCAGTTAAATTCTCCTCCATTAATCCCTTTGTAAACCAAACACCATTTGAAACCACCATTTCAGGAATACCAGCTACCGAAGTGGTAATGATCGGCAAACCACAACATTGTGCTTCTGCAATAATACAAGGTGCATTTTCCGCAGTTGAAAATAAAATTAGAGCAGAACTAAAATTCATCAGTGCCGCCAAATCTTTTGGCCTCAACTTACCAACTATCTTTATCTGAGAGTTAGATTTCACAAAATTGATATCAATTTCAGGATTTTTTGCAACCAACTCCATTGAATCCCCACCTGCCAATATTAAATTCATAGGGATATCCGGGTAATTTGCTGATATTCTAGTAAACGCCTTAATGATTAAAGGAACTTGTTTTCGATTATCAAAATTTGATACATGCAACCAATTGATATTCTTTTCATCCATTTCCGAATCCGAGGACATGGCGAATAAATGTCTAACTTGATTCTTGTTGATTGCTGGACTCACATTAAAAATACTTGTATCCACCGGATTACGGAATAAGTGCATCCGCTTGGGTAATTTATAGGTGTGTTGCAGTTGTTGATGGGTAAACAATGAAATTGAAGCTGAAACATCGCTGAGTTTCCAAATTCGCTTCATATACCAACGAAAAAACCAGGATCTATTGGTATATCTGTCTTCAACATCATTCCCAAAAATTGCCCAATGTTCCGTATACCACAAAAAGGCATTGGACCAAAAGTACTTTTTTACAAAACCCAAAGGCCATGCGATTTTATCACCTGCATGTAAATGAAGATAGCTGTGCTTATCCGCATTCTTTCTGCAATAATCTAATAAAACTATAAAGACAACCAACCAATACCAAAATGCATTCAATGGCCTACTTAAAACTCCACTAAACTGCTTGATTGGTGTCCAAATTAACTCAATCGCACATTCCTGATTATTCTCCGATTCAACAGTATTTCCTAAAGTAGTATCTAATCCCGTAGACGAAGCTAATCGATGACATTGATACACCGTGGTTTTGGACTTAGAAATAGGATTATTACTATTTACTAGCCGCCAATCCAAATTTGAATCCGAATACGGTTGCGGAAAATTCTGTTTTGAACGAAATAATGGAAAATGAAAAACCGTTAGTTTAGAATCAAATGCCGTATTCGTTGATAAATTATTCGCTACGGCTTGGGCATGCCGGAGCACAAAATTCCCAGATAAAGGATCTTGATTACTGGGGAACCATCCCGCTATCCATATTAACTTTCTTGGAAACAGCACTTCGGCAAAAGTACGCAACAAGGATGAGCCGAGATAAAATCATTGCGAAAAATGCAAAACATCGCTTTTTACTTTGCAACGAATAGAAAAAAACACTAATTTTGCACCTCCATAAATGGCGGTTATAGCTCAGGTGGTTAGAGCATCAGTTTGTGGCACTGAGGGTCGCCGGTTCGAGTCCGGTTAATCGCCCCAAAAACATCAAAGCTGCTTCTTCTTGAGGCAGCTTTTTTTATATCAAATACTTTTTTAATATCGCTTTTATTGTAGCCCCCAACTTCTGAATGTGGTTTGATTCAATGCTATCCGTCACATAATTATTGAGCTACGTTCAGGCGCGTTTTAAATTAATTCGTTTATAGAAACGAAATTATTTATTCCAATTAGATTGTTATTTCACCAATACCTTTTGCCATGTATTGGCCTCGGGACCAATTAATTGAACCCAATACAATCCAACAGGCACATTATTCTTCACTCGAAAACGCATCGTATTTCTACCCAAAGTTTCCTCCAATATCAATTTGCCATTCATTCCCCACCATCGCACTTGGTTCTCCGACTTCAGAGATGTATGTATCTGAATCCAAGCTCCACGTTCTATTGGATTTGGAAAAAGAAACAAGTTGGTATCTGAATATGTTCCAAACAGCTCCGTTTTCCCATGTATCCCTAAATTCTGCTTTCTATCAATTACAATATAAAATCGCTGTGAATCTAATTCGCCATCTCTCGCAACCCAGGTATATGACACTTGCCCACTATCCAATAACATCGAGGTATCTTTATAGGTGTCGAGCAATGTTAGAGTAAACCCATGTTTAACATTACTTGATTCAAATCGAAGTACATTTTCTGAAGATCTCAGCTGCGAAATATGCAACGGAATCGTATCCAACCCTCTACCTGCAACAAAAACTGCATATTTATTACCTAAATATTTAAACCCTACGTTTTCGTCTTGATTCATCAACTTGCCAGCATTCCAAGAATGTTTCTCTCTTAATTCCAATGAATCCAAATACAGCGTTGCAGCATCTTGCAGTATCCCTGGCGCTTGACCAACTGCGGATCTTAACAATTTAATTGTAACCCAATCGAACGGTAATTCCGATTTCCATACATTGGTAATTCCCGAAGACTTTGACGATTCTGTAAATGTTAATGAGGCCGAACCCGAATTAATTGTTTGCACAAAACAAGCTTGCCCCGGTTGTAGTAATTTATTCGCATTTGATCCCAGACTATTGGAATTCGTTAAAACATTCACTGCCGCATAGGATCCACGTGTTCCAATATTTGGATCCCATACATAATAATAGGTACTGTTGATATTGCTTGAAGATGCCAAAACACCCGACATGTCCACCGGCGATTGATATGGATTACCAATAAAACTAAAACCGTTGGCAGTAGTTGAAAGTCCCGTAACCGGAACACTTCCAGTTTTCAACGTACCCGTTGCCCGCAAAACAGTTGCAGTAGCAGTAGGGTTGCTTTGCGATAAATTAATGGTACGATCCCCTCTGACCAGTAATCTATAAGGGGTTCCAGCAACCAAATTTTGAACATTTGTATTAGATATGGCCGCCCATATTCCTGCGGCATTAGAATACGTAAACAACGAGGGATTCCCCGAACTTGTTGCATCAAAC
>CAZKOM010000154.1:0-3053 GCA_964554385.1 uncultured Flavobacteriaceae bacterium
ATCATAAACAATCTATTCGACGCGAGCCATTAGCGGAAAACTTATTTGATGGATTATTAAATTTCGCAAATAGACTACGCTTATCGGGAAACTGGGAAAATACAACAGTACTAGTTTACTCCGAGTTTGGCAGAACATTAAAAGAAAACGCCAACGGAGGCACCGATCATGGCACAGCAAACCACGTTTATATCCTAGGCGGAGATTTAACTAGGTTTAAACAATTGCAAAACTTTAATCTTAATACAATAGATATATCGGGCACGGAATACCTGAAACACCAAATAGATTTCCGTGATATCTATACGGAATTGTCGAAATCTATAATTTAATATTGAACAAATTGCTTACCCCAAATCTCAACGGCTGCAATTTTATTCAACAATTTCCTAGGGGTCTTTTTTAATGCAAACTCCAAATGTTGGTGGTCCATACCGCAAACTCGTTGCCAAAATCCATCCTTAAAAAATTCAAAATCATAGGGCAATGTATCGGATACGTGGGCGGTAACCCCAAATCCAAACTTTTTCTTATATACCAGCTCTTTAGGTAAGGTTCTTTCCGCGTAATTTCTAACAATCGCTTTATCCAATAAAAAAGGATGCTTCCAATTATAAAACTTATTGGTCCTGCCAATTTTATAACGATGTGGTAGATTAATCGCAAATTTTACCAAATCCTCATCCAAAAATGGAAAACGCGATTCAATCGAATACATCATTCCCATCCGGTCATTCCTCCACAACAACGAATGCAAATGCCTATGTATCTGGTTTACAGTAATACCTGCACAACGATAAGCCTCGGAATCTTTGCCTAAGAACTCAAATCGCTTCATTACTACTGAATCCCGATATTCCTCTCGATAACCATTCAAATGCCCCTGCAGCACTTGTTTCTGGAGATCCACCGAATTCAAACCCACAAATTCTCCCAATCCCGGTATTTTACCATAGATAGATTGCAAAAATCTCAAAGGGGCGGAAACGATTCGCTCGTATCTGCGAGTTAATAATTTTGGATACCCCAAAAACAACTCATCCGATCCCTCTCCGGTTAACACCGCTTTCACCCCCATTTCACTGGCCAATTTTGCAACCCCCGAAAAGGCCACAGAATTAGTAAATAACGATATTGGTCCGTCGTAATGCCAGGTACAAGCCGCTACATCTCGCGAAAAATACTCCGGTTGATAGTCATAACTATGTAATGAAACCCCCAACGATTTAGCCAATAACTTGGCCGATTCGTACTCACTAAACTTCCCTATTACATTGGCAGTAAATAATTGTAAATCGGCAAATTCTTTTGCCGTGGAAGCAATTACAGAACTATCAATTCCCCCGCTAACAAATGCCCCCATCGGTGCGTCGGATACCGCCATAGAAGCCACAGACGACTTAAACAAAGCAGAAAATAACTCTTCCACTTCATCTTTCGATTTAGAATCCAATAATAGATAATAATCTTCATCCACCCATTCTTCTAAACCAAACCACCGCTGTTCCTTGACCTCTAATGTCCTCGTATTGACTTCCAAAAAGCATCCTGGCTCCAGTTGACGAATTGATTTAAACGGTGAACTGTGTGGCTGGGTTTCATACACACCATAATACGATTGAGCCACAAACTGCATATTCAGCTCATCCATCCCCTTTCCTTTCACCAAGGCCTTTACCTCAGAAGCAAACCAAAATTCTCCCGGCAACTGCTCATAGAACAAAGGCTTTATACCTAGTCTATCTCGAACTAAAGTAACTCTGTGTTGCTCGATTTCGTACCAAGCAAATGCAAACATGCCTTTTAACTTAGGTAAGGTTGCTTTTAATCCCCAAAATTTGATAGCAAAAAATAAAACTTCTGTATCGGAATTCGACTTAAAATTTAGTCCTGCAAATTCTAATTCTTTTCGAAGATTTTTCCAATTATAAATCTCTCCATTAAAAACCAAAACATGTTGCTCATCAAAAAACGGCTGATTCCCAGATTCACTTAAGTCCAAAAGGCTCAGTCGATTATGTATTAGAGCAATGCCATCTTCTTTCCAAATACCAGTGTTATCGGGGCCGCGATGACGTTGAATACTGGATAAAGTATCAATCTCAGAAATTGTAATTGAATTATTTTGTTTAATAATTCCAGAAATGCCACACATTGAAAGTAAAAAAGACAAAAATATGACTATTTAACTCGCTAATTGTAGATATAAATCGGATTAAGTGAAAATGCATTATTTTTAGTAAATATGCCTAGGTCTTCTGAAAATCACGAGTTGTTTAAAGAAATTTGCAATTATTTGAATTTGTATAACTTTACAAAAGGCTTAAAACAAAAACGACCTACCAAAAATTCGGTAGGTCGTTTTCTACAATAAATTATTCTAAATATTATTTCATTTTTACTTTCTAAATCTTAATTGAAATTTTTGTAACCAATCTTTATCCATAAAGGGTCGTTCTAAAAATCGAAAAAACAACGCCGATACAAATAAAATCATTGGAATACTCACCAATAATTGTGCTAATATATTAGCACCATAACCAAAACTCGCCATCCACAGTTCACTCGTAAATTTTACACTTAAATGAAAAAATGCATAATGAATTAAATAAATACTATAACACATCCCCCCAATGATATAAATCCAAGATCGCGTATAAAACCAATTTACCAACTTCCCTTTAAATACCGATACCATAAAAACGAATATCGAACCATTGAAAAATAATTGATTCCCATACTGATGCTGGGGTTTATAAAAATAAAACAATCCCAACATAGCTGCTAATCCCAATATATCGAACAAATAATTCTTTTGATTAAACCACTTGGATTGCGTTAAAAACAACCAACACACTGTGATTCCTATACTAAAATTCACAAAAAAAGCAAAAATCGACCTGCCCCAATTAGAAGAAAACATAAAATCATGTCGAAATATAATAGAAAAAGCCGCTAACAAGAGTAATAAAATTACACTCAAAAACCTTTTACTAGAGTTAAATAGAATTCCAAACAATAAAGGTACAAGTACGTAAAATTGAGCCTCTGTT
>CAZKOM010000155.1:0-3020 GCA_964554385.1 uncultured Flavobacteriaceae bacterium
CTTAGAAAAGCCACTACCGTTCCCCAATGGGGAACCTTCAACAATCAACTTTCCGATAACATGAAATTCGCAGCCTCCGGCGGTTCAGACGCCTGGGACCCCGCCCGATACTTAAACATCTGGGTCTGCGATATGTCGTACAACAATATAGACGGAATCCTCGGCTATGCCTACCCCCCCGTAAACCATCCCAGCTGGTCCTCCAGCCTCTGGGTAGCCGATAACAAACAAGGTGTTGTTATACATTATAAAGTGGTTGGCCGAAATAATCCCCGCGCAACCGGAGCACTCGCCAATTCCAATAAAGGTCGATGCGCCGTACACGAAGTGGGACATTACTTAGGACTCCGACATATTTGGGGCGATGGTTCCAATTGTTTTGCTACCGACTTTATTGACGACACCCCCAAGCAAGCATCCCGTTCCAACTTTAACTGTTCGTTTACCGCAAATACCTGCATGGATTCCCCCAAAGATTTCCCCGATATGGTAGAAAACTACATGGACTACTCCTCAGAAACTTGCCAAAACAGCTTCACCAAGGAACAGGTCCTCGTAATGCGAAATTCCATCCTAAACTTCCGCAAAACCATCAGCATCCGCACCGATATTATCACCAATGCCCGCATTTTTGATACCACCTACTACGATAAAATAATTGTATATACCAACCCAAACTCTCGTAACATCATAGTAGAACTTCCCAACGATTTCGCAAAAAACAAAGTAGAAATTTCCCTCTACAATGCCATCGGCCAAAAAGTGGGTAATACCACCCCACTTTCGCTCAACGAAACCCATATCCCTACCAACAATTTCTCCCCCGGTGTATACGTAGCCGTATTGTCTTCAACCGATACCCATCAACCCCTAAGAAAAATCAAAATACTGCTACCCTAAGAACCGATGCCCAACCCTTCTAACACCGCCGATACCGCCGTCCTCATCCCCGCACTCGGTAACCTAAACCATAAATTTCAAAGCTATTCCTTCTACCTCGATAACCCCGCATTTGTACCCGTAAACAGCCGATCCACACTTTCGCTACTACTGGATTTTTACCTACAAGAGAATATCGATATTTATATTGCCGTTCACCCCAACCAACTCACCCACTTTCAACACGAGTTATCCTATTACCAAAACCAGATACATTGGATTCCTATCCAACAGAGCAACGGCGTTAACCATACCTTACAACAAGCCCTACCCCAAATTCCCCAAAACCAAATAATCGTTAATCTCGTATCTACCATTCCACATACCCTGCCCCAAAGCAACCAAGTTCTGATCGATACCCATACCTTCCAGCATAACCTGTACTCCGGAATTGCTATAACCCCCGATAACCAACTCCAATTTAAACCCAAAGCCACCGAAAACCATTTCCCAGCATATGCCTTCCAAGGCCTCTTTCAGTGTGATAAATCCACGCTCATCGATGCCGCAAACCAAGTGGAAAATCCCAACGATCTCCTGCTTCTTATCCAAACCATCCACCAAAATCAACCCCTACAAGCCGTAAAAGCGACTTGGCTGGATACGGGACACGAAATCAATTATCCCAAAGTCAGAAAAAATCTCATCGCTTCCCGAAGTTTTAATGCCATAAGTATCAATCCCGATAACGGAATCCTGAGAAAAACCAGCCAAAACAAGGAAAAACTACAACGAGAAGCTCAATACATCCAAGAACTGCCTACCAACTTGCAGATTTTTTACCCAAGAATACTCAATAACCAAACCCACGTAGGGTATTTCGAAATGGAATACTACGGCTATCCCAACCTCAGCGAATACCAACTCTACCGAAACCTTAACCCACAACAGTGGGAAGTGATCTTCCAACAACTGCATTATTTTATTAAAACCAACGCCAGCCATACCCACTCGCTAACAGCCCAAGAACACCAACAATTTTTTTGGGAAAAAAACCTAAAACGAATCACACAATACCTAGAAACCCTCCCCCCAAATCACCCCTTCCTCCAAGAAGAACTAAACATCAACCAAATCCCTTGCCTCGGATTTTACCAACTGCAACAACAAACCCAAGTACAAATCTCCCAAGCCTATAACCCCAACTACCACAGCATCATGCACGGGGATTTGTGTTTCAATAACATACTCTATGATACCTTCTCAGAAACCCTGAAAACCATTGATCCGCGTGGTGGACTCAACGATCAAACCATGGAACTTAAAGGTGATATTCGCTACGATGTAGCCAAACTCACCCACAGTGCTTCCGGTCACTACGATTATATGGTAAATAACCTATTTCAGTTGTCCATCCACCAAAACACCATCAACTTCTCTTTTCCTCTTAGACCCAACCACCACATCTTGCGGTCATGCACCCAACAATTGGTAGAAAATCTAAACCTTTCCCACAAAGAAATTCAACTGTTTACCGCCCTGCTCTTCCTCTCCATGCCACCCATGCATAGCGAAAATCCCAAAAGACAGGAAATAATGTTCGCACAAGGCTTACTTTTGCTGAATCAATCCCTAGCATGAAACGAATTTGTATAGATTTAGACGGTGTCATCTGCTCCTTTAAACAATCCAACCAAACCTACGCCGATGTAACCCCCTTACCGGGCGCCGTTGAATACCTACAAAACCTAAAAAATCAAGGACATTATATCATCATTCATACAGCCCGACATATGAAAACCTGCAACGGTAACGTAGGTCAGGTGATCAATAAGGTGGGGAAAATTACCTTGGATTGGTTAGTAAAACACCAAATTCCATACGATGAAATCTACTTCGGAAAACCCTGGGCGGAACTATACATAGACGATAACGCATTCCGATTCAACAGTTGGGAAACCATGCCCCTGCCCGATAACCTTCCCAGCTCCAACGAATCCACCAGCAAGCCATGAACTTCGTGATCCCCATGGCCGGCCTGGGATCCCGATTCCAAAATGCCGGCTACGCCCTCCCCAAACCCCTCATTCCAGCTCATGGCAAAACCCTCGAGGGACCTCGAGGGGATCAGGCTTCTGGCG
>CAZKOM010000156.1:0-3003 GCA_964554385.1 uncultured Flavobacteriaceae bacterium
ATCATCACATCCAAATTCAGAAGTAACAATTACGGAAACTTTACGCTTCCCCGATTTCGTAAATTGATACCTAGGATTCTCATCACTGCTCACACTTCCATTATCGTCAAAATCCCAGAAGCTACCTATTAAACCACCGGAAATAGATGATTTGTTTTTGAAGGCGAACATATCATTATCACAAGTTCCGCTAATCAAATCAAAATCTGCAATAGGAGTTTCAAATTGATACACCTTTTGATTGATTTCAGCCACGCAACCATTTAAATCAGAGCGCAAAACTACCTCGTACTGACCTGCTTTAGTATATTTATGGCTTACAGTAGTTCCAGTACCTGTTTTTCCATCACCAAAATCCCAAGTACTGTTAACACCCGTGGACGGAGTTGTAGTGGCAGTTAAGTTAATCAAATCGCCAAAACAAGCATTATTCTTCGTGATATTAACTGTTGGTATTGCGCTAACATTTACAGTATAAACTTTTGAAAATTTAAAATTGTACGGATAGGTATAACCCGTTAATGTAACCTTGTATGATCCTGAGGTTGGATATTGGAACACAGGTTCTGGTGCATTGGAAGTATCTGCAGAAACTCCTGTACCAAAATCCCAGAAGAAGCTCATACCGCCCGATTTAATATTACTTTTATTTTCAAATAATATAGCTGTACCATCACAAATTTTGGAAGGAATGCTCATCGCTAATTTTATGGATGGATAAATTAATACCTTCCTATTAATCAGCGTATCACAGCCGTTTGTTAAATCGGTAACTTTCAAGTAAATCGTAACCATAGTATCCTCTAAAGTAGAATCGGAAGTCATGAACGTCAATTCCAAATCCGAAGTTCCCAATGGAGAAGCAACACTAACCGAGGTTGACGGTAATATTCTACCATTTTCTGTAACAGCATAACCACTGGCATTCCACTTTGAACCAAAATCAGCATTGGTGTATGCACGAGGTGAAGAGAAGTTATAAATCACCTTTTCATTTACGATAGTAATATCATTAGATCTGCCACGTTGATATAGTGTAGCTGTTGGTTTGGTTGAAAAATCCAACACTGAGCCGCCTGGTGCCGGTTTAACAAATGTTGTAAACGTTAAAGTATCGTTGGATGTATTATCATCTGGTAATTGTAAAAATACTTTCAATGAAGTATTTCCCACGGTATTAAATTGAATTGGTGTTGAGAATTTCACCGTAGCAGTATCACCGCTTAAAATCTTCTGTGACACCATTGTTGATACTGGTTTTGAACCATTTATTGAATACGCAATTTCGAAATCATACGCCGTGTCTACAAACAAATTCTTGATTCGTAAATCAGCATTCATCGTATACCCCGCGCAAATTTGTGCAGGCAAATTAGATGCAGAACTTGCCTCCACCTTTAAGTCCATAAAGTTCTCAACCGCACCACGATCTCTCTTAATTTGATTTCGTTTTGCTTTTTTAATATCATCCTTTACCGATGTGTATTCAGGAACATTGTTCTGTGTTTCAAACGAATTGGAACGATAATCACCATTGGCTAAATCCACAAATTCAGGTCGGTGAAACTTCTCCCCTTTTCCAGGAAGACTGGTACTCATCCAGCCACCAAAATTCGAACCCGAACCGGATGGATTATACCAATAATTATCGGTACAATTGGAATCCCAATAAGAGTTATGATCGATTTCTAAACCGTTAGCCTGGCCATATATATACATCGGCGACTGAGAATACGAATTCACAGAAATGATGATATTACCGTTAATTCTATGATTTCCACCATAACCTCCACCATAAACACCGTTTAAGTCTCTGTAGGAATATCCCGCCTTTATGTTATCCTGATAAATTGTGTTTTGATGTATATTCTTGTTGTATCCCGCGGATGGTGTATAGAAGTAAATACACATTTGAACATAATTCGGTCTATTATACGAAATCAAATTTGAATTAATTTCCGCCGAAACATAATAGTACGCATAGATACCGTAGAAATAAGAATAGGTATAGCCCAGCATTTCATTCTCTATGATCTTATTGCGTTCAATTAACCAATTATCACCGGTAGTAGTATATGTAGCTACATAGATACCATATAATCCATAACCCGAACTACCATTACACTTATTATAGGAAATGTTGTTATCGCTACACTCATTCCAAATTGTACCAAAATCGTAATAACTGTAAATACCATAGAAATAATATCCGCTATGATTATTACCTACGATGGTGTTGCTAAGGATTTTGGTATCAGTATCATAATTTGAGTACATGGCATACATATAGTATAAATAGCACTCGTTGTAAGAAATAGAATTTTTCTCAGCCGTAAACACATTACAACGGTTATGATAGGTTCCATAGAAATAATAATAGGCCTTATTATTTTCGATAGTATTTGAAGCTACAATTGCGCGATAATTGGCATTCCCAACCATATAACTGGTGTAAATACCATAGATATAATTGGTTGCTGCAGTTGCCGATACACCCTTAGATGGCAAATCGTGAATCTTATTGTTTACAATTTTTGCAGGTCCAGACGTACTGCTATATCCATAAAAGGAATAAATCCCGTACAAATAGCTGTATCCGTTGTTTGAAGTAGTATTAGCCCTTGAAATATCATTACCTTCTACCACTTCTCCCGAAGTGTAACGCAGGTAGATACCATAGTAGTAAAAGTTCTCAATGATATTGTTCTTGAATTCATTAGCGGTAGCCGTGGTTGTATAACTGCTTGTGCTTTGATTGTCACAAATACCAAATGCAGGTCCAGGACTATTACTGTTGGTAGTACGCATCAAATTGCCTTCAATTTTATTGAATCTACCCAAATTATAAGTAACAGTAGAAATTGTAGCAGACACAGATGTTCCAAATACGATGTAAGCACCAGCGCTAGTTGAAGAAGAGCTTCTCGCAGAAAACTGCAAGGTACATTTTTCAATTACATTGTAATCTGCCGAATTGCTTGTATTATTTGGATCTGCCTCAAA
>CAZKOM010000157.1:0-2972 GCA_964554385.1 uncultured Flavobacteriaceae bacterium
TACCACATCACAAAATAAAAAACCCTTGTAGAATGATTATCTGCGAGGGTTTTTTGTTAATGCGTTGTCGGTTTTGTTGCCAGTTTTTAATTGCTCTATCTGATTTTCTTGCGCTTGTTCCTGTCACTAACGTTTAATTTTATCGTTATCTCGTTCCAAGATTTTACAGAAATGCCATTTATTTGTCCAGGTAGCCATTGCGGAGATTTTTTTAGTACTCTGATGGCTTCAGTTGTAAATTCTGGGCAATTCGGAGTCTCTTCAATTGCCGAAACTCTCGAAATCCTACCAATCTCATCTACCATAAATTTCAGTATAACAAAACCATTAATATTGTCGTCTTGACAACGAATCGGATATTGAAACGCATTTGTTACAAATTCCATAAATTTATCTTCACCTCCCGGGAAGGATGCTTTTATATCCAAATTGGCCCAAACACTATCACTACTCATTGGAAATGGAACTATGCTATCGTGAATATTAATTCTATCAGATTTTGGTGGTGAATTGTGGCTAATTTGAATTTGATGCAGAGTCGAAATTTGATTTTCTTGGTTTTGAATTTTCAATTCTGCCGTGGCGATGCGATTTTTTAAGTGTTGAATATCATTACCCAAAGACTCAATTTCTGTTTCGTTTTGAATGGGATAGACGGTTGATTTTTGGATGTATGTGTGGGATTCTATTTTTGATTGGGCGTTTGCGTATTTACATCCTATACAGATTATAAAAAATATGTAATACTTCATCTGTCAAAAGTAGAAAAATAATTAGGGTTGTTCGATTAAAGGGTTTGAGTTATCAAACAAAAAACAGCGGAAGTTCAAGGTTTTCATTTGATTTTCTATGGTTCTAGGGTATTAAACTGCTAAAAAATTTTCCATTTTATAGAACAATGTTAGAAACTAATTATAAAACGTATTTATTAAAAATAATTATTACTAATTAGTTAAAAAAGGCATTTAATCATAAATATCATACATAGGCTAAATAATTGTCTAAATTATTATTCATAAAACTATTAAATTATATTTTTGAAGAATTAGTTTAAGGCTAATTATGTACTAAAATGATTACAATGAGGATTTTAATGAAGAAATTTTTAATATTTACTGGGCTTTTAGTAAGTGGGGTAATTAATATATTGCAGGGTCAGGTGCCGTATTTTAAGTTTTCCGAAGGTTCTTCCGGAAAAGTTAATCTAGGTTGGGGTTTCGATGAGAAAGTAATTTGGGCTACTTCATCTGGGACAAGTTATAGTACTTTCATTATCAAAAGCGATAGTTCTCTTTGGGCTACTGGGTTGAATGATAATTATCAACTTGGGGATAATAGTAATACGGCACGTAAATCTTTTGTTAGAATTGGTCGTGATAATGATTGGAAAATGGTTGCTACCTCAAGAAGGCACACCATAGGGATTAAAAATGACGGTAGTTTATGGGCTTGGGGTAATAACGATTACGCTCAACTTGGTGATAATACAGCTACATTTGCGCCAATTCCCAAGCAAATAGGTACCGACAAAGATTGGGTGTATGTTTCTGTAACGGACATTCATTCCGTGGCATTGAAAAAGGATGGTAGTATTTGGTCATGGGGTAGTAATAGCGAAGGCCGACTTGGAAGAAATTTTACGGGGAATGATCATATGTTCCCTGGAAGAATCGGCACAGGGAAAAATTGGAAAGCTATTTCTGCAGGGGCAAATCATGTAGTTGCATTAAGAAATGATGGTACTTTATGGGCTTGGGGTTATAATGGTCATGGACAACTTGGTGATTCCACTAATACAAATGTTAGTTTGCCAAAGCAAATTGGAAGTGATAAAGATTGGATTTCCATAGCAGCTGGTAATAATCTAACTTTTGCAGTAAAATCGGATGGAACCATGTGGTCTTGGGGCTATAATGCCTGGGGTCAATTGGGTCACAGTGGAACGAGTTCAGTAAATTATCCTATTCAAGTGGGTACAGATAAGGATTGGTTGGAGGCAACACCTGCTGGACATGTAACACTAGCTCGAAAAAAAGACTTGTCTATCTATGGGTCAGGTTGGAATGGTCAAGGTGCTCTTGGTGATAGTAGTTGGTCTGATAGTCGAGTTTTTAAGAAAGTAAATGCAATAAAGAAGGCGAAATTAATCGCTAATGGTTATGAACATTCTATTGTATTGGATGATAGTTTCCGATTATTAATGTTTGGTACGAATTCAAATTATCAATTAGGAATTGCCAATTCAAGTAGCACGAACTTTAATATTCCGCAGGTGGTTTTCGGTAGTTTCAGATTGAAAAATTTCGCTATATATCGATCAGCCAACCCTATTTCCGATACTGCTACAAGTGGATTGATAACGGATACCATAGGTAGGAATTCTCGAACTTTTGTAAATTCTGGTCTTACGAATGGTAATCGATATTATTATCGATTAAAGGCCATAGATAGTGCAGGAAAGGTGTCGGTTTTTTCTGCACAAATTCGTGTGCCTGTAAATAATCCGCCCGGAAGACCTGATACTCTAACGGTAGATTTAGGTAATAGAAGTGCTTATTTAAGATGGTCGAAAAGCAGCAGTAATTCAGTTAAGTATCGAATATATCGAGGAACGAGCACTTCAAATTTATCTGTTTTAGTAGATACAACATCGGCAAGATCTTATTTTGATACCACCTTAATAATTGGTAATCGATATTTTTATTCCGTTCGCGCTGTAGATACGATGGGTGTCATGAGTGAAAACCCGGTTCAACGTGCTATAATTGCTCGAGGTATTATTTGGGTTTCAAAAACGGTTAAAACTCCAGAAATAGGGACCTTTAATTTCCCGGTGTCTACAATACCCGAAGCTTTGCGACATACGAGATCGGGGGAAACGCTAATTATAGAAGATCGACGTAATGAAGAGCAGACAAGGATCCGAAACATATGGGAAACAAAATTTTCGAAAGGGGCAATGGTCATGGAAA
>CAZKOM010000158.1:0-2913 GCA_964554385.1 uncultured Flavobacteriaceae bacterium
ACCATTGAAGACCAAATTGAGTTATTGAAGAGTTCCAAGGTAATGCAGCGCGCCGCCGACAAGGTGAATGCGTATTTCCAATACGAATGGGAGGGTCAGTTTAATAATTATTTTGATTATAAAAACACCATGCCGTTTCAAATCCGGGTGGTTAACCCGGATTCTATTGTACCGTTTCGTGGTAAAATCAATTTTGCGCCAGAAAAGAATGGGGTAGTGGTTAATTCCGTGTTTTATCCATTCCATAAACAGGTACAAATAGGCGGTAACAGCGTAGTTGTTACTCCCAACAGTTGCAGCGATAGTTATTTGAAAAATTGGTTTAAATTTCCTAAGATTTGGATTAAAATTATATCCAAGGACGAAGCAGCGGGACAATTGAAATCTACTTTCGAAGTAGCCAAGAACAAGCAGAATTCAATATTGGCTTTGTCGATGAATACGGATAAACCGGAACGAGGCGAAGAATGGTTAAACGCCATCATGGAGAGTTTCCAAACCGAGTTGCAATTGGAAAAGCGGAAGTCGGCTCAGTTTACCATGAATTTCATCGACGATCGATTGGCTTATGTGGGTCAGGATTTGGATTCCATCGAACGAAATATACAAAATTTTAAGAGTACCAACAACGTTCAGATCAGTGAAAAGGAAGCGGAATTGTTGTTTTCTAAGGCCCAGCAAAGCGAACAAAAACAATACGATCAAGAATTTCAACTGTACTTGTTAGACGAGTTGGAAAAATACGTGAGCGGTAAAATTAATAAACCTAACATGACGCCCTTGACGTTTGGGGATATGGGTGGGGGAGCTATCTCTAAGTATTTTGAACAGTTGTTGGAGTTGGAGGATGAGTTGCAGAAAGCGCAGAAATCGGGGGGGCCAGAAAGCGAACAGGTAAAGTTTGTAGATTCTCGTATTACTAAGTTGAAAACGCAGTTCTTGGAGAGTATTCGCAATGCACGGTATGGAGTGAAAGTGGTCTTAAATAAGTTAAATGCGGATAAAACCAAGTACAATCAAGAGTACACCTCCATTATTCGTTCGGTACCTGAAAAAGAAAGACGATTATTAAATATTACCCGCCAACAAGAACTTAAAAATGCCTTATACACCTATCTATTGGAACGCAGGGAAGAAGCAGCGATTTCTCAAG
Source organism: uncultured Flavobacteriaceae bacterium (assembly GCA_964554385.1). Classification (GTDB taxonomy): domain Bacteria; phylum Bacteroidota; class Bacteroidia; order NS11-12g; family UBA955; genus JAGKXC01. The sequence goes on from CAZKOM010000158.1 coordinate 1,154, forward strand.
CGGGAACCTTGAGCGACGTTTCGGTGGTGCAGGCAGCACAAGCGGGAGCCATCATCAGTCCTAAGAAAGGAAATATCTACGGTATATTCATTGGCTCCATCGTGATATTGGTGGTAGGGGTATTGTTTATCAAAAGTTCCTTAAACAATAAAATTTTGGGCAAGGCCGATGTGGAGATGCGCACTCAGGCTAATATCTTGGCTGAAATTATCCAAGTAGAAAGCGACAGTCCCTTGATCATGAAGGACGGTAATCGGAGTTTAATCGCCGAACAGTTTAGAGGACTGCGATCCAACTTACAGTATTTGAATACTTCGGGTTTGAAGAGTTTGTTGGTGAGTTCGTCTATACCGGGTGAGGGTAAGTCGTTTGTGAGTACGAACATAGCGATTAGTTATTCTTTAGCGGGATTGCGTACGGTACTAATTGAAAGTGATTTGCGCAAACCAAACATTGCCAAACACTTTAAAATCGATAAGAAAATTGGGTTGAGTATGTATTTGGGGGGCGATATACCCGAAGAACGCATTATCATAGCCACCGAATACGAAAACTTGTTTGTTATCCCTTCCGGTCCCGTTCCTCCTAATCCTGTGGAATTGATTATGAATGGGAAATATGCTAAGTTACTGGAATATTTGAAGGCTAATTTTGATCGGGTAGTGATCGACTGTCCGCCAATTGGTTTGGTAACGGATGCACAAGAATTGAGTGCGTTGGTTGATGGTTCGTTGTTTATTGTTCGACACAATTACACGCCCAAAGAAGCGATTGTTAAGGTAATTAATAAATACTATAAAGAAGGCAAGTTCCACCATATGGGCTTGGTGATGAACGGTATGCAACAAGGTATCAGCGGCTATGGTTATGGCTATAATTACGGCTATGGTAAATATGGGTATGGTTACGGGTATGGTTACGGGTACGGGTACGGTTATGGCTATGGGTATTATGGCACCGATAAAAAGACCAATAAATCTATTGGTAGTATGGTGTGGAATGCGATTATCGCACCGTTTGCCGCGTTTTTCGGAGTGAAGAAATAATGGAGCAAGACTGGGACTTAGTCATTGAGAAAAAAGCCTCGCTGTTTGATTTAAAATACAAAGACCTTTGGCATTTCCGGGATTTGCTGGTTTTGCTGGTGCGTAGGGATTTTGTAAGTTTTTATAAGCAAACGATTTTTGGTCCGTTGTGGTTTTTTATTCAGCCCCTCCTGACCACTTTCATTTTTACCTTTTTCTTCGCGAATCTTGCGGGTTTAAGTACCGATGGATTGCCGCAATTTTTATTTTATTTATCGGGAATAACAGCTTGGAATTATTTTGCGGATTGCATTACCAAAACAAGCACGGTGTTTCGAGATAATGCCCTATTGTTCGGCAAGGTCTATTTTCCTCGATTGATTATGCCGTTGAGTATTGTGGTAAGTAATTTGGTTCGATTTGGGGTTCAATTATTGTTGCTGGTGATTGCCATGTTTATTTATTATTGGACAGGAACTTCTATATCCATTACTTGGACTGTATTGTATTTTCCGGTACTGATTGTACTGATGGCATTGTTGGGATTGGGTTTGGGATTAATTATTACTGCACTCACAACGAAGTATCGGGATTTATCGTTCTTGGTGGCTTTTGGGGTTCAGTTAATGATGTACACTACGTCAGTGATTTATCCCTTAAACGGAGCACCCGCGAAATACCGAATGTTGTTGGAATTAAACCCTATGACAGGCATCATTGAGGCATTTCGCTACA
>CAZKOM010000159.1:0-1115 GCA_964554385.1 uncultured Flavobacteriaceae bacterium
CAATTGGGTAGATACGACGGTAATTCCATGGAAGCGTTATTATTATACGATAAAACCGGTTGATACGGTTGGGGTACCTGCAGCCACGTCGGTAGTAGTTACAGAGGTTGCCAACAGGATATGGTACATTGATACAGGTGGAAAGGATAATAATTTAGGAGCTGTTTTTGCGCCATTTAAGACTATAAAACGTGGTGTTAATAAAGCTAGAGAAGGAGATACTGTGTTGCTATTGCCTGGTATCTATAAGGAGACTTTCAACACAGATAAGGCAATATTGGTTGCTAGTAAGTATATCTTGACTTGGGATACTTCAGATATCCGAAAAACCGTTGTGGATGGAAGTACTCAAACCAGTCCAACATCGATTATGGTACGGGGAAGAAACTTAAGCATGAGAGGGCTAACTTACACGGGGATGAAGTACAAATTGTTCGATTTGTATAATACCCGAATCAGCAACATGCGAATTATTAATAACCCCGGTCCGCAAAGTTATACAGTTTATGGTGGTGACTTTATGTATTTTACGGGTAGGGTATGGTTGGATTCCAGTTTAATAGTAAACAATGGTAATCAAACCTATAATGCCTATCAGCATATTTTCTATTGTAATGGTCAGGCATTTGTTTCTAACAATAAATTCAAGGGTAACTATCATAGTAATCGATTAATTGCGCTCTATACATGGAATGCGGGAGATACTCAAATGTTTGTCCGAAATATTGTGGATGGTAATCATTCTGGTGGATATACTTTAGACATGCAGGGAGGTTATGGAGCTAGAATTGGAGTCGAAAACAATGTATTCTCTAACAATACGAATAGTAGCGCATTGTATATTAATCGTTGGAGTAGAGATTCTAGCAGAACGCCAATAACTGTAGTAAATAATATTTTCTATAAGAGCGTTTATGGGATAAATATTCATATAAACAGTGAAACCCGCTACACCGCGATCATTCAGAATAATATATTTAACTCAAATTCTAAAGATCATATTTATTTCTTGCCATTTTATAGTACGCCAACATTCTCTCCGAAAATTAGATTTATTAATAATTTGATTGGTAATACAGCGTATGAGGCGGATTTGAAAAATATTTTTGGGGTTA
>CAZKOM010000159.1:1125-2833 GCA_964554385.1 uncultured Flavobacteriaceae bacterium
GATTGGTTCTGGCGGCAATATGGGCTTTAATCCTGGTTTTGCCGACACCTTGGATGGAAACATTGTTTTAGGAAATTCTTCAATGGCGTTGGGTAAGGGTAAAAATAATATTTACACACCTAATACTGATATATTAGGAAAAGTACGTCCATTCCCGTCGGGATCAAATTGTGATTTAGGTGCTTATGAATTCCGAGGAGCATTTCCTGGCCCTGAATTGATTTCTGCAACTCCAGGAAATGGCAAGGTGTTGTTGAAGTGGAGACAGAGTTCAATTGTAGGTATTGATAATTATAAAATTTATCGAAGTACATCTCCTATTTCTGAAACCGAAACAAAAGGGGTAATTGTGGATACTTTGAGTCCTTTAACCTTATCGTTCAAAGATTCCGGGCTTACTATTTTGACTAGATATTATTACCGTATGAAAGCGGTGACAACCACAGGCTTGGAAAGTGGATTTAGCAATCAGTTATCTACAATACCTAATTTACCACCGAAGCAACCCGATAGTTTGTCGGTTGAAACTGGTGTTAGGACCTTGTATGTGCGTTGGACGAAGAGCAGCAGTGGATCGGCCAAACGATATGCTTTGTATCGAGGTGCGTCATTTGCAAATAGTATTTTAATTTCGGATACTTTAACGGGATTGCAGTATGTAGATAAAGGACTTACAGCAAATACCCTTTATAGATATTATGTTAAAACTGTAGATACCGTGGGTGTATTAAGTACCGATTTTATTACTACTACAGGTGTCCCCAATAGCGTTTGGTATGTTTCTTTGAGTGGAAGTGATGGCAATTATGGAACCGATAGAAAACCGTTTAAATCGATAGCTAAGGCGATAAATTCAAGTAATTATGGGGATACCATAATATTGAATCCTGGCAGGTATGAGGAGCGGATTAACCTAACCAATAGGGTGGTTCATATTGGTTCTCGATATCTAATTACGGGTGATACAGGATTTATAGAAAAAACGCGAATTAATGGTTTCTTTACAACAGGGTATCTGGTGTATGACGATAATAATAGCACGGGTAAATACTATCGATCCATTTCAGGTTTATGTATTGATTCTTGCAGGAACTATTCCATTGTAGCAGGTAGGGTGAATTTAGATCAGGTAAGAATTAGAAAAAATCGAAGTTTTGCTATTTTACACTTGAATCATTCGGCTATACGCAATTCAATAATAGCCGATAATACCACTGCCAATGGAGGTTCTCAACCAATTTATTTATATGATAGTATCACCATTGAGAATACTATATTTTCCGGATTAATTTTCCAAGATAGGTTGATGTTATTGCAATCTAGTTCCGGAAATTTTGTTCGAATAAATGGTAATAAATTTATCAATAACCAGCCTCGGGCAACATGGAGTAGATATATTTGGAATGAATCTTCTTCTAAGACAATAATTAGTAATAATCTTATAGTTGATAAATCGGATTATCAGGGATATATTTATTATTGGAGTAATAGTAATTCAGACTCAATATTCCTGATTAATAATACGTTCGTTGGTGGTAGGTACTCAATTATGCTGAATAGCAACGGTAGTGGTATTACTACTTTACAAAATAATATTTTAAGTCCGGGAGCAAAAGAAACAAGAGGAGTTGAGCGATTCTTGAAATTGGATGGTTGGGGAATAGGTAATCATTCCAGAGCCGATATCATTTCAAGTACACCGACACCC
>CAZKOM010000160.1:0-2825 GCA_964554385.1 uncultured Flavobacteriaceae bacterium
TGGCAATTGGAAAATGATAAACAAAGACTACGGAAGTTCGGAAAATAAAGAGGAGAAGAAAAAATTTGAAGAACGAATTTTAAATAAGATAAAAGAGAAACTATAACAGCAAAGCCACCGAGTAGGTGGCTTTTGTTTTTTTACAGTGATTATTTCAAAATAGTGAAATGATTTTGGATTTTGGCACACAATTTGGTTAGTAAAACGTAATTGAAATTATCATGAAAAAATTAGCTTTTTTATTCGTAGTACTTTTCGCAGCTAACTTAGTAAATGCTCAGATTGTTGTTGACGCTGAAATGTTCAAAGCAAACCCAAACATGTTTATGGGTAAGACAATAACCATTAAGAATCCTAAATTTATTAATAAGGTAACAAATCCTGGTGCTGCAACTGGTGCTGTAAGTGCTCCTTCCTCTGGAGTAGGTGTAAACGCTCCCGCTGCTACAGGTGTAATACCTACAGCGGGTGGTGCTGCTGCTCCCGCTCCGAAGACTTCTACGTCAATCTATTGCAATCCATTGCCCAATCATACATTAACAAAATGGGAGTTGGGAGTGAATAATCCAGTTTGTATACAAGTACAAGCAAAAGATTTAGTAATGTTACCGGCACAAGAAAGACAAATTATTAAAGAGGTAACATTCCGTGTAACTCCAACCATGTATCTAATGACTCGTTGTGTAATAAAATAAGTAAATCAAGTTTTGTGATTTAATATTCATAAGTTAAGTTAGAAAAAGGGCTGATTTAGCCCTTTTTTTATTGTTCTAAATTCATGGTTGATTTTAAAGTAGAAGAGGATCTAAATAGTCTCATTTTATCTTAATAAATCCATACTACGAATTTTATAACTATATCATTAAAACTGCTGGGTATAATTCCTACAGTGCTAGAAAAAAATAACTGAATAAATATTTTACCAGTCTACACGCCTGATTACCAGGTAATTAAGTGTGTAGACTGATAAAGCAGTCTAAGACAATTGAGTCTGCGGTTGATGTTTATACTGGCCTTTACTTTTTCTAATATTTACGGCAACTACCTTGTATTCAGGGCACATGGCCTCAGAATCTGCAACACTACTTGTAATATTATTTAACATAATTTCAGGGAAGTGGAATGTACTGCTTAATACTCCCGGTTTTACTTCATCCGTAATTTTGGCCTTAATATCTACTTTACCCCTTGCTGATTCTACGCAAACTAAATCTCCATCCTGTATAAAGTGCTTTTCAGCATCTTCCTTACAGATTAGTAGTACATCTTCTTTTAAAATCTCCGCATTTTTTGTTCTACGAGTCATAGCGCCACAATTGTAGTGCTCTAGTTCACGATTGGTAGTTATAATATATGGAAATTCCTTTCCGTTTTGAAGTATTTCTTCTGATTCTCGGAAGTTGTTACCAATGAATTTTCCTTTTCCAATTTTAAAGGAATCTGTATGCAATATCTCTGTACCTTCACCGCTTTTATTTACCGGCCATTGTTTCCCATTTTCGCCAAGTTCTTCCCATTTAACGCCCTCAAAGAAGGGCACGATTCCTGATATTTCTTGTAGCATGGTGGATGGATTATAATCGGGTTGTTTATATCCCATTTTATTCATGATATCAACGATTATCTGTCCATCTGGTTTCGTTCCATACAAAGGTTCAACTACTTTTTGAACTTTTTGAATCCTTCTTTCGCCATTGGTAAACGTACCATCTTTTTCTAAAAAGGATGCACCCGGTAATACTACTGTCGCCAATTTTGCTGTCTCCGTCATGAACAATTCTTGAACAATAAATAAGTCCAATTTCTTAATGGCCGAAACAACATGCTGCGTGTTGGGATCGGTTTGTGCCATGTCCTCACCAATTACCCACATTGCTTTTAACTTATCATTCAACGATGCATCATACATTTGAGGAATTTTATAACCGATATGTAACGGAAGTTTAGCGCCGTAATACGATTCGTATTTAGCGTGGTTGTCTGGATTTGTTACATCTAAATAACCTGCTCCTTGGTGTGGTTGACAACCCATGTCTGCTGCTCCCTGCACATTGTTTTGTCCGCGTAATGGGTTTACTCCAACGCCTCGTCTTCCTATATTCCCCGTGATCATGGCTAAATCGGCGATTAGCATAACGGTATAGGTTCCTTGCGAATGTTCTGTAACGCCCAATCCATGGAAACTCATTGCATTTCCTGCAGTTGCATAAGCAATAGCCGCTCTTCTTACTAACTCACGGTCAACACCGGTTATGGATTCTAATTCGTCGATATTTTGACGAAGAACGCCCTCTTTAAACTGCTCATATCCTTCGGTTCTAGATTCGATAAACTCTTTGTTTTCAATACCTTCCTGAATGATATAATACAACATCATATTCAACAAGGCCACATTGGTTCCGGGTCTCAACTGAAGATGATAATGAGCATATTTAGCTAACTCTGTTTTTCGGGGGTCAATAACGATGGTCATTTTACCCTTCATCGCATGTTGTTTGAGTTTTGCTCCTGTTACAGGGTGACCTGCAGTTGGATTGGCCCCAATCACCATAATACAATTGGTGTATTTTAAGTCAATGATGGAGTTTGTAGCAGCACCCGTACCAAATGTACGTTGCATACCTAATGCTGTAGGGGAGTGACAAACACGAGCACAAGAATCAACATTGTTTGTGCCAATTACCGCGCGCATAAACTTTTGCATTAGGTAATTTTCCTCGTTGGTACAACGTGCGGAGGACACCGCTGCGATATAGTCAGGGCCGTAATTTGTTTTTATTCGATTAAACTCATCGGCAATAAAGGAATAGGCTTCCTCCCAACTT
>CAZKOM010000161.1:0-2814 GCA_964554385.1 uncultured Flavobacteriaceae bacterium
TTCATCCTTGGCAAATTAAGGAAGTTTGTATCTTTGTAGCATGACTTCCGAATTGAAATCCAGAATACAGCAAATTAGACTGGCAACGGAAGCCATAATTCAACAAAATCAGTCGCTTTCACAGCAACTTCAAGCCCAAACGCAGGAGCTACAAATTAAAAACCAACAGCTGCAGACCCTATCCCAACAATTGCAAACCCAAAATCAGCAATTGCAATCGCTGCAGGCCCAAATCCAACAACTGCAACACGAAAAATCCATTCTGCTGCAAAACCAACAAACCTACAAGGAAAATCAAGCCACATTCCAAGAAAAATGGAATGCGCTGCTAGCCCAAAATAAACAACAACAAGAATACCTCAAACAGCTGATACTCGAAAAAGAATCACTGCAAACCCAAAACCAACAACTTTCTTCCCAATTTAATACCCAAAGTCAAAATAGCGAAGAATCTTCCTTGCTCCGAGACCGAATTGCTACCTTGGAAAATACCATAAACATGCAAAAAAATTCGCTCAAAGAATTTGTCGGCCAACGATTCCGAAAATCAAGACCTCAAAATCAAGATTAACGAATTGGTGAAAGACATAGATAGGTGTATAGACTTACTCAACGAATAAATTGCTGAACTCAGATCCCATACTGCTTACCATAAATGTGGACTCACGGCCCCTCAAGCTGCGCGTACCACCACAAGCAGAAGAAGCCCTGAGATCCGCAGCCTCAGTACTCAACAACAAAATCGATGCCTTCCGTACCTATTCCGCAGACCCGCTGGATAGAATATCTTGGGCAGCCCTCGATCTAGCTGGTGACTTGGTGAAATCTCCCGCCAACCACCATTCCAACAACGCAAATACTACCTCCCCAGAAGAACTCCAAGAGCTCTCCCACGAACTTGCTTTGCTGGAAAAAATGTTGAACCTGTAACGCCCCGTTTTATTCGCAGAATTAACCCATACAACCTATCCAAAAAACTAGTTAAACACTAAAAAAGGATCAGGAAAAAAACATGGACATTATCGTATTTATCCTCGTAGGTCTCCTCATTGGATTAACCCTTGGATACCTCGCATTCGTTGTAATGCGTAAACAACAACTCGAAAAAGAACGCTCCTCCATCATTGAAGAAGCCAAATTACAAGGCGAAAACATTAAAAAAGATCGTATCCTCGAAGCTAAAGAAAAGTATATGCAGCTTCGTTCCGAATACGAAAAAGAAACCAATCGCCGAAGCCAAGAAATGAACAATGCAGAAAATCGACTAAAACAAAAGGAGCAATCCCTAGACGATAAGCTGCGTGCCGCTAAAACCAAAGAAGAGGAAACTCAAAAAACCAAAGAACGCCTAGACGCGCAAATCGAAAATTACAAAACCAAAGAACGCGAAATCACCCAACTGAGAGATCAACAATTAGAACAACTCCAAAAAGTTGCAGGTCTTTCCGCCGATGAAGCTAAAGCGCAAATGCTCGAAACCATCCGTGCAAAATCACACACAGAAGGACTTAGCCTTGCCAAAAACATCGTAGAAGAAGCCAAATTAAGCGCTACCCGCGAAGCAAAACGCATCGTTTTACAAACCATTCAACGTACCGCCGCTGAAACCGCAATCGACAACACCGTTACCTCGTTCCCATTGGAAAATGACGATGTTAAAGGTAGAATCATCGGCCGTGAAGGTAGAAACATCAAAGCATTTGAAGCCGCAACCGGCGTAGAAATCCTCATAGACGATACCCCAGAAACCATCGTGCTTTCTTGCTACGATCCTATTCGTAGAGAAATTGCGCGCGTTTCCTTGGAACGATTAATCCGCGATGGTAGAATTCACCCAGCTCGTATCGAGGAAGTGGTAGAAAAAACCCGCAAACAAATCGAGGAAGAAGTAGTAGAATGGGGCGAAAGAACCGTAGTGGATTTGGGTATCACCGGACTTCACCCAGAATTGATTCGATACGTGGGTAGAATGCGATTCCGCTCCTCTTACGGTCAAAACCTGTTGAAACACTCCCGCGAAGTGGCCAGATTGTGTGCTACCATGGCAGCCGAAATGGGCCTAAACGTAAAATTAGCAAAACGTGCCGGTCTATTGCACGATATCGGAAAATGCCCCGATAACGACGAAGAAACACCACACGCTCTGCTCGGCATGAAACTGTGCGAAAAATTTGGTGAACACCCCGAAGTTATCAATGCCGTAGGTGCCCACCACGATGAAATCGAGATGACATCCCTCATCTCCCCCATCGTACAAGCATGTGACGCTATTTCCGGTTCTAGACCCGGTGCTAGAAGAGGAGACGACCAATACGTAGAACGTATCAAAGAAATGGAAACGATGGCACTTAGCTATCCTGGCGTTGAAAAAGCCTATGCCATCCAAGCAGGTCGCGAACTGAGAATTATTATGGGTGCAGAAAAAACCAACGACGAACAAGCAGATGTCTTGGCTTTCGAATTATCCAATCGAATCATGACCGAAATGCGCTATCCCGGACAGGTGAAAATCACCGTGATCCGTGAGAAACGCTCTGTTGGCGTAGCAAAATAATATGATCCTTACCCTGGATTTTGGTAATACTACCGCTAAGTTCGCCTTGTTCTCTGAGCAAGGCGAACTTATTAATTCAGGTCCCTTCTCCGATACCCAACCCTTCGAAAATCTTCCCCTCACCAACTGCATCTTCAGCACAGTAACCAAAGAAATTCCTTGGTTATCCAACCTGCCTTGCCCCGTTCATCTGTTTGGAACCAGCCTGAAACTTCCTGTAAATATTCAGTACCAAACACCCCATACCCTCGGCCCAGATA
>CAZKOM010000162.1:0-2778 GCA_964554385.1 uncultured Flavobacteriaceae bacterium
CTATTTGGCATGGGGGCACATTAGTTTGCGGGAAGTGTATCAACTTCAAGCGGTAGAATCAAAAAAATCTCCATGGAAACGGAATTTTACACAGTTTGCTTCTCGATTACGTTGGCGGGAGCATTTTATTCAGAAATTTGAAAGTCAGTGCAGCATGGAATTTTTGCCCATTAATTCGGGGTATCGCAATTGGCAATTTAATAATACGGACGCGCATATTACGGCATGGAAAGAGGGTAGGACTGGGGTTCCATTGGTTGATGCATGCATGCGTAGTTTAATGACTACAGGCTATTTGAATTTTAGAATGCGTGCTATGTTGGTGAGTTTTTTAACGCATTATTTAAATGAGAGTTGGGAAGTGGCGGCCGAACATCTGTCTAAGCAGTTTTTGGATTTTGAGCCGGGTATTCACTTTCCGCAGATTCAAATGCAAGCGGGGTTTACAGGTACGAATACGTTGAGAATTTACAATCCTACGAAACAGGCAGAAGATCATGACCCAGAAGGTACTTTTATTAAGCAATGGATACCAGCGTTAGCACAGGTGCCCGTGCCCAAACTATTTGAACCATGGACGTTAACTCCTGCTGAGCAGATTTGGTATAATGTGCAATTGGGATTAGACTATCCAATGCCTATTATCGATTTGAAATCATCGTATTCCGAGGCGAAAGAACGTTTATGGGGTTGGCGAAACAAAAAAGAAGTGCAGGAAGATTCTCGGCGAGTTCTTGAGCGATTATCCTTGCCTAAGCGGAAACGCAGCGAGATTTGAAATGGAATACACCCTTGATTATATCATTTGATCTATTGATTGGTAGATGGTAAAAAAAATCCCCTACTTGTTTTTAGTAGGGGATTTTGATAGGTACGAAATTTCGTGCCTAACGAAAGGGTTTGATATTAGAACGTACGAACGGGTCTAACGTTAATGTTACTTGTGCGAGCATAAGGACGGCTAGTAGAACTTCCTCTGCTGAAAACAAAGCAAATTGCACTTTCAGGGCTTGAGTGATTCGTTGAAGTCCAATATGCAGTTTGTAAAAAACCGCCTAAGTTTTGACTAAATAAATTGTCGTTACATGCTTGCAATTCGTCTTTGGTAGGTAATCTCCAATCAGTGAAATCGTAATTGGTACCTTTTACAACCATGTCATCGCAGGCTTTCTTTGCATCTGCCCAAGACATTTGTGATGGCAAATCCTGTTTTGCCACGATGATTCCAGATTTCCCATCTGAATTTAATTTGGCAATAATACCACCTAAATGTTCTTGCCCCACTGCCAATGGCTTTGCCACCGCGGTAGTAGTAGTTGCAGGTTTACTAGTATTTGGTTTTGCTGTGCTACCAGTAGTTGAACCCGTAGTAGGTTTTGCAACGGTAGTTCCAGTTTTTGGTTGTTGAGAAGATGTAGGGTCACTTGACTTTTTGATTGTTTGTGCTACCGATACGGTGGACCACAGTAAACCCAATCCGAGGGTTAACATTGTTTTTGTTTGAGTATTCATTTTTGATTTTTCTGCTTAGTTGCAATATACATACCAAATTTGAATAAAAACATGCCTAAACTTTGGTATTTTATACTTGGTGACAATAATGGGCAATGTCTTTATTTAATTACTACTAATTGCTGAACGAAATTGTTTTGATTCGATAGGATATATGTTCCAGCGCTTATACTATCAATTGGAAATTCAATGTAAAGCTGGTTGTCCGATAAAGAAGTTTGGTGTACAATACTACCATGGACCGAAAATAGATACAATGGCTGATTTTTTATCAAGGAAATACCTTTTGAATCGAAGTGTAAGTAGGGATTAGATGAACTGATACATAAAGTAGGGTATGAGGAATGTAAATTGTTTTTTTGAATAGAGTTCGTTGGTTTAGTTTCGAAATCATAGAACGAAAGTGAGTCGCTAATTACCTTGTTTACAGTATTAATAATCTGTAATTTTTCTTTGGTTGGTATGGCGGGTATTTCGGTCTTTGAGTTAATTGTTTTAGAAAATAAGGTGGTATAAATTGTAGCTGCAGCAACAAAGGAGCCTTGGATAGATGGATGACTGCCATCACCGGAATATAATTGTATGTTGGTTGTATCTCTTAGATCTCGCCATATGGAAGCAATAGGCGCCGCTTTGCACTTGTTATCTTTGGCCATTTGCTGGTAACGCTGACGTAGAAGTTCATTCATGCCTTGAAACGTGCAAACGGGTTCCCAGTTAGGGCAATTTTGTGCGTCGCCGTTTTCTCGTCCCCAAGTAGTGTAGAAGACTATTTTGCTGTAAGGGTTGATGGCACGGATGGAATCTGCCAGCAATTTTGCATACGGAAAACACATCGATTGCACTTGCGATAAAGGAAAGGAAGGAATCTGACTTTGTTCTTGTAAAACTACGGCATCGTATTGGCCGTTTCTGAGTGCGGTAAATAAATCCGGAGCGAAGCTGTGCTGACTGAAAGAAGTTCCTCCAGGTGCACGCGTATTTACCTCAAACGTATCCCCGTGGGATGCACCAATGTACTGGATGATTCCTGCCAAATCATTGTAGGCGGTATAACTGTTGCCGATAAAAAAGATTTTCTTGATAGTCTGCCCTTGGGCAAAAGGAATGTATCCCAACCAAAGTAAGCAAATTGCAATTACTCTGCTGGATGTTGATTTACGACTCAAATAACAAAGGTTTTTAAGGATGTTCATGGATGATTCAATAACTTAATGATAATAATCTGTTATAAGACGATTGAAAATAGCTTGATGTTGTTTTAGA
>CAZKOM010000163.1:0-2749 GCA_964554385.1 uncultured Flavobacteriaceae bacterium
ACTTCTTTATTCATTTACGAACCCAAGAAGGAGCTATTATCACCATCCCCAATGCACTAATTTTTCAAAAAGCTTTCACTGTAGTAGAAAAGAACAATTCCACCAAATTATAAGTTAAAAGTTTCGATTCACCCTCAGTGGAATATTTCTGTTCTTAACAATCACTCACGGGATTGCACAAACTGTCGGCCTAGGATTGTGGAATATTTCGATTACAAAATCAACGACGAAACAGGCCGAGATTTTCTAATACTAGGTGCTTACTACGAGATTAAAAACCAAACCAATAAGAAAGCCAAACTACACCCGTAAATTTCCATCGATGGTTTATTGCGCCCCAGATTTTACTCGCTAATTATCAATCGATAAATAGCTTCAAAATAACCTGACCTGTTAGTAAATGCACTATTGATTTCTTTGTCTTCTGTCTCGTTAACCGAAACTAACCGCATTATATACATACCTGCTGGTATGTTTGGAGGAACGATAAATTGTTGATCTAATAGTTTACCTGAACACACTATGACCCCGTTCGCCGTACTCAATTCCCACATACCCACTCGCAATCTACTTTCAACCGTTACTACCTCTCCCACGCGAACTGGGTTAGGGAATAAATTGCCAGCAAATTCTGCGGGTGTTTTGTTATTTCCTAAAGTACTGCACTCGCCCACCTTAATTACAAACCCTTTGTAGGAAAGGGCTCTACGCGAACAATTATTATCCATCGCTTTCACCGAAAAAGTGTAGGGTATCTGTCTCGATGCACCCATGGGAACTCTCCAACAAAACGTTGAAGTTGGATTTTTGTCCTTGGAAATTGGAGTAAACGTTGCACCTGCTATTCCAGAATTCCACGTTAATTCAACACTATCTCCCACGGTTTGACCGCTTCGCAGCGTATCGCTTATTACAATATCGAAACATATCGAATCACCTTCAGAAATACATAGAGAATCGGAACCTTGAATCTCGGGAACCATGTTATTTGCACAATCCTCCACGATCAATTGCATATCCCGTCGAACGCTTCCCATCTCCACCATTAATCCACCAACTTTCTTGTATTCAATTGCTTCCACCACAACAATTGCCACCTCATCGCATTTGGTGGGTGTAAATACCATATCCCCAGAAACCGCATCGAAATAAAATCCTATCGGGGGGGTCACCGCAGGTTTAGCAGTGCATGTAATACTCGCCGTACTACAATATGGAGTAACCGGAAATCGATAACTAAAGGGTGCAGCATACGTTATGGGAGACCCGGGCAATGCCCGAAGTCCAGATACTAATCGAAACGAAATTGAATCCCCTGGGGTATCATCCAACAATCCATGGTTAAATCGGTAAGGTTGATTACAACAAGCATAAAAGATTGGTTGATTGGAAAATATTGGACTGCTATTGCAATCATCCAATGCATTACAAATATTAATGGTGGTTGTTGCGAAAAAATCATCATTCGCCGAACCAGTGGTAATGGCTGCATTTCGACAACATTGCCCCAAATAAAAAGTGACATCGCAACAGCTAGAATTCCCAACAAAGGCGTTCAGTGGAGCCGAATTAAAATCCACAATCGCCTCGTATACGTGCAATTCAACACCATTTCCTGTAGCTGCCTTATTGCTATCGCAAGCGGGCGATGCTGAACTACATAATTGCGATAGATCCGTGATGCTTACTCTACTAATGGATAAGGTAGCAGTTCCACAACCGTTTCCACGATTTTTTCCGGCGAAAACACCAAAAGAAGGGCTATTAAATGCAACGCCTCTGCAATCACGATATACTTTTGCTACAATTTTATATTTACCACTACCCAAACACTGATAACTCATATCCGTCCCCATCATGTGGGAGGCCCGCACATTACCGGAACAGAGTGATAGGATTAATAATAACCACAATGCATATTTATTGTGTAGCAAATTGAAATTCATAGCTTTCCAAAGCTACAAATTATTATTGTACAAATGAGGAAACCGTTAGTCGTTGGTTTTCCAAGGATCATTCAAAGAGCCATTGCCCGTGTGATCGCCTTCGTCCCACTTGAAATTCAACGAATTACTGTAAATATTGGTGATTCGGTATTCTACAGTTTTACCTCGAGTAGTTGGTGGAACCATCAATTCTTGTCTACTAAATGGCTTAATCTGTTCAAACAATAAATGTTCTGTTTTATAGTTGTATCCATTTGCAGTTTTAATATCTACATCTACATAGACTCTATCCATTACATGTTCTGTTTTATTTGTAACGATGATCGACAAATCAGAAATTCCTCCCAACTCAGAATACTTAAATCCACTTCTAGAAACAGTAATGTAATCTTCCCAATTGTTACGGATCGCAATATTTTTCTCGGTAATAGCCGCCGTTTGAGCTGCATTAACTTCTTCCTCAATTGCAGCAGCAGAATCGAAAGGTACTACTGCGCCAGATTCGTCAATATACGTATTGCTTAAACCACTATCGGACGTGGGTTGTTCGTCTGAATCTAAATTCGATTTAAAGCCAACAATACTTAAAATCACGATTACAAATACAACCAATGATCCAATTAAAATTTTCTTTTGAGCAGGTGTGAAAGCACCCAAAGTGTTGACAGATTTACTCTCGGCAGTACTAGTGGTTTCAGCAGTACTCAATATAGTTTTAGAGGCTCTTTGATTCTTTTCCGATGATTGCTCTGCATCAGTTTGATTACTTTGCAAGGGATTAGAATTTTCTAAATGCGATGATT
>CAZKOM010000164.1:0-2721 GCA_964554385.1 uncultured Flavobacteriaceae bacterium
CCATTAACAGGCGACCGTTAATCTTCCCGTGAGCCGTGCGCAATGAATCCGTTAAACCGGTTTTCTTATGTGCGACGACAATACGATCTACGTAGGGTGCAGTATCGGTGAAGTTTAATGGATCTCCAGACGACATACTTGCGTTGGTCTCGGTATACTCCCCACCATCAAACAAAATATCGAAATACTCTGCCGACCCTATTTTCTCGTGATAATTGCACGATGGACAAACGTAGCGATTGGAAATCCAATCCTTGGTTGGAGCCACTTCTTTGCAGCGCTTGCACTTTTCCCACAAACCATCGGGAGTAGCTTTCTTCTCCTCGGTCTTAGTAAAAATGCCGCTCCAAGTACGCTTATACCACTTGGTGCCTTCGCCGCCGTTTAATTCGTCCTCGTCTTCGAATTCAAAATTCATAGTGTTTACATTGAGAGCAGTTACCCGCCCCTAAGAACCTGCCAATTACGCTAATGTGATGCTATTATCCAAATAAACGTCTTGTACAGAATTCAACAAAGCTACACCTTCGTTCATCGGCTTTTGGAATGCTTTTCTTCCCAAAATCAACCCTGAACCTCCAGCACGTTTGTTTACCACAGCAGTATAAACCGCTTCCTCGATATCTCCCTGACCCTTACTCTCTCCACCAGAATTGATCAAACCGGCTCTTCCCATGTAGCAATTAGCCACTTGATAACGAGTTAAATCAATAGGATGCTCCGATGTAAGTTCGGAATATACTTTTGCGTGGGTTTTACCATGTTTAGTAGCCAAATAACCCCCATTATTGGTTGGCAATTTTTGCTTAATAATATCGGCTTGGATGGTTACACCTAAATGGTTAGCCTGAGCAGTTAAATCGGCCGATGCATGATAGTCAACGCCATCTACTTTAAAGCCATTATTACGGGTGTAGCACCACAAAATCGTAGCCATACCCAACTCGTGAGCACGCTCAAATGCTTGCGCAACTTCAACAATTTGTCTTCCACTTTCAGGAGAACCAAAATAAATGGTCGCTCCAACGGCAGTAGCACCCAAATTCCAAGCGTCTTCCACGGATCCGAACATGATTTGGTCGAATTTATTGGGATACGATAGGAACTCGTTATGGTTGATTTTAACGATAAATGGAATCTTGTGTGCATACTTTCTGCTGTGCATCGCCAAGACACCATAGGTAGAAGCTACCGCATTACAGCCGCCTTCAATAGCTAATTTGATGATATTCTCAGAATCGAAATAAATCGGATTGGGTGCAAACGAAGCTCCCGCACTGTGCTCAATCCCTTGATCCACGGGCAAAATGCTTACATAACCAGTATTAGCCAATCTACCATGACCGTACAATGCTTGCAAACTGCGTAATACTTGAGGATTGCGGTTAGTTTGAGCAAAAATTCTATCAATAAAATCCGATCCCGGAGCGTGGATATGCTCTTTCGAAATGGTTGTACAATTGTGATTCATTAAGTACTCGGCTTGAGCACCTAAAAGCGATTGAATGTTTGATTGCGCCATGGAGTATATTTGTATTTTTGGATGAATAACAACTGCAAATTTAATCTTTTCTGATGAACCACGTAAAATTGATTGAAAACAACCCCGATTTAATTGAAGCTTTTGAAATACGTCGAATAGTTTTTGTAATTGAACAGCAATGCCCTCCCGACGAAGAGTATGACGAGCATGAAACCCATAGCAAACACTTTTTGTGCACCTATAATGGAGTTAACGCGGGTACTTGTAGATATAGAAAAACCGAAAACGGGTATAAATTGGAACGCTACGCCGTGTTGCAGAAATTTAGAGGCAACGGCTGCGGTAGCGCCCTGCTAACGGCTGCCATCGAGCATGTAAAACAATCTGATCCACTGGCCGGTACTGCTGAAAGTCCATTGTATCTGCATGCTCAAGAACATGCTATGCCGTTTTACGAGAAACACGGATTTAAAGCCGAAGGCGAACGCTTCTTCGAAGCGGGTATCCCCCATTTCAAGATGAAATTACAATAGGATTTTTTGCATATCGATCAAGATATTATACAACAAATATTTATTTCGTAACGTCTATCTATGCGTAATAACAACTTTCTGATTCTATGAAATTCGTTAAACTATACTTTTTATTACTAGCCACATTTGCAGTATTTTCTGGACTAACTTCTTGCAGAAAAGATAAAATCAATCATTCAACAAATAACGCTGACACTAACAACGTTGTCAGTATTCATAAAATTCAATTATCTAAAGTCATTCCCAATCTTGACTCTACTGTGGGGGTTTATAAGGTTTGGCAAGATAACCAAGGACTTAATTTTGCTTTATTTCATAATGGGTGCGATTTTAAATACAACGAATTAACTTTACATTGGGACGGTATTTTACATACAGGAAAAGATTTTGACATAGAATTAAAATGGAATAACAAACCGAAACCAACTCCGTGCGCTGCATTTTGGCAAGGAAACAGAACCTTCGATATTTCGCCGCTAAAAACAAGCGGTAAAAAAGTTCTTACTGCTCAAATTGAAGGGTATTCCCAAGAAAATATAGAAATCACTCTGCCTTAACTTAGCAATTACTACCCTTCCAGATATATCAATCCCGCAGAGGGTTTAACCCCTAGATATCATTTCCAATACCCGTTGAATATTCTCCGATTCATTGTGGTATTTCCCCAAAAACGCCCAAGAAGCCTTTCGCTGACGATTCACTAGG
>CAZKOM010000165.1:0-2715 GCA_964554385.1 uncultured Flavobacteriaceae bacterium
CGGCGATTACAAACTTTACTTTACGCCCCTGGTTACCAACGACAATACCATATTGTTTAAAACTACCCGCGAAAACGTAGCCTGGGTAGTGTCTCAAATGTGCGGTGTAATGCAGTCCGATTGCGCCCATTGGGTAGACGCCTCCCAAAATTGGCTGGAAACCTGCAAACAAAACGGAACCCTCCTCAGCATCAGCGGCAATGGACCCAGAAATAAATTCCTCAGACAAGAATACCATGCTAAAAAACGATTACTCGGCCTCTAAAACTGCTAAATCCGCTACCACCCACCTCATCCCAAAAACACAATATTCATCGCCTATTAGATAATTACTACCTTTGCTCCGTGAGCGGCATTTTATACCTTATTCCTACCCCCATCGGTAACTTGGGCGATATCACCTATCGAGCCGTAGAAACCCTGAAATCCGTGGATTACATTCTGGCCGAAGATACCCGCACATCCAAAGTGCTCCTCAATCATTACCACATCGATACCCCCTGCCATTCCTTTCACCAGCATAATGAACACCACAAACTCAACGGTATCATTAACGATATAAAAAATGGCAAATCCGTGGCTCAAATTTCCGATGCCGGAACCCCGGGTGTGTCCGATCCCGGTTTCCTCCTCACCCGTGCCTGCCTACAAAATCAACTGCCCGTAGATGTACTCCCCGGTGCTACCGCTTTTATACCCGCTTTGCTGAAAAGCGGCTTCGCCCTGCATAAATTCACATTCGAAGGATTTTTGCCGATGAAAAAAGGTAGACAAACCAAACTCACCGAAATCGCACACGCAGACCATACCACCGTTTTCTACGAAAGCCCACATAAATTGCTGAAAACCTTAGAACAATTGAGCGAAATCATAAACCCGCAGGAACGAAGAATCTCCGTCTCTCGAGAACTTACCAAAAAATTCGAAGAAACCATTACCGGTCCCTTGGTCGATGTATTAGCTCATTTCAAAGCCCATGCCCCAAAAGGCGAATTTGTGGTTACCCTAGAAGGTGTAAATTCGTAACGCTATATTTAACTAAACCTAAATTTCCAACCCGTAATTTGCTCACTCATGCCGATAATTGCCGTAATACTGCTCCCCGCCTTGCTGTTTTGGCTAGCCTGGTACCCCATGCAATTCACCCAATTGCTATTTGTGGCCTTATTACCGTGGTTAAATTATGCCCAACTCAACAAACACAGCTCCTTCCTTAAATATTACGGAATTTTATACCTCTCCCTATTGGGCTTCAACATCACCACCACCTGGTGGGTATGGAACTCATCTCCCGCCGGCGCAGTTGCCATGCTTGCACTCAACTCTCTATTTATGCTACTGCCCTTTACCGCCTACCGAATTACCGTCAAACGCACCAATAACAATACCCAAGCCTTCGCAGCACTCCTAATTACTTGGTTAACATTTGAATACCTGCACCACCGCTGGGATCTTTCTTGGCCTTGGTTAACCCTTGGTAATGGACTGGTTGGATTGCCTAATTTTATTCAATGGTACGAAATCACCGGAACACTCGGTGGCAGCTTCATCGTAATAATCATAAACTTACTCATTCTTAGAGCCATTAACAACAAATCCAATACCCAATTACTGCTACCTACCATTGCATTAATGGGACTTTACCTGCTCTCCATCGGACTGAAAAGTAGAATCAATCCCAAAGAAGGAACGCCCGTAAACGTGGCCGTTATTCAGCCAAACTACGATCCATGGAACGAAAAATTCGACACCTACCCCCTAGCCATGGTGAACCAACTCTGGGAAACAACCAAACGATTTACCGGAGACTCTACCAAAGTGGTTCTATGGCCCGAAACCTCCTTAGTTAGCTCAATTAACCTCGATAATATTAACCTCGATTTTCAGGTTCGAACCTTGCAAGAACAGCTCAGAAACGATAGCCTGCGAAAAAATCTCACCATAATCTCTGGAATCAATGCCGTTAAATTCTTCCAATCGGCCGATAAGCCCCATACCGATGCAAGACCTACCGATGACCCAACCTATTGGTATATACCTTATAATTCTAGCATTCAACTGGATACATCCCACACGTACACTACCTATCACAAGCCCAAATTAGTTCCCGGTACAGAACAGCTACCCTTCGTAAAATACCTTCCCTTTTTGGAATCACTCGCGATTTCATTAGACGAACACTCCACCACCGGAACCTTGGGTATCTCAGACTCAGCCACCACCATGTATGCACCAAACCCCGCTGCTCCCTTAATCTGTTACGAAAGTATCTATGGCGATTATGTAAGAGATTTCGTAAAACAGGGCGCTCAATGGTTGGCCGTGCTTACCAACGATGCTTGGTGGGAAAACTCCCCCGGCTACAAACAACATTACAGTTACGCCACCCTAAGAGCAATTGAACAACGCAAATGGGTTGCACGCAGTGCCAATACCGGCTCTTGTGGGTTTATTAATCCCTTGGGAGAAACCGTAAAATCCACTACTTGGTACGAGAACAGACCCTCCAAACAATCGCCCTACCAATATTTCTGGGGATTCCCAACAACGTCACCATCACAACTGGATGCCAAATTCAACGAAATCCATGAGAACGACACCCTGAAGGTCGACCCCCTATTCCCCCCTGCTAATCACCAAACCGGTCTCAACCAAACCCTCTACGCCAATACCTTCCAAACCCTCTACCTCAAAACCGGTGATCTTTTTTGGTTG
>CAZKOM010000166.1:0-2600 GCA_964554385.1 uncultured Flavobacteriaceae bacterium
GATAAACTCATCAGCTCCTGCTCTATCCATAACTACCTTCTTGGTGATGCTACACTCGCAACCGGTTGATTTGGTTACGGCATACATCGTTACGGTATAAACACCATCTTTTACAAAGTTGTGCTGAACTGCGGCGGCATTTTGCTTACCACCATTCTCAATAATCCAGGTGTAATTTACAGTACCTTGAGCACCGGGCTTACCTTGTGCATCCATCGGCTCAAACTTCATTCCATAATATCCATATGAATAGTCTGGAGTTGCAATGAAATCACACGTTTTTGGACCTTCGTGGATGATAACTTGCTTCGTGAATGAATCTACACATCCGCCTTCGATACTGGCTTTCAAGGTTACGTTGTACGTAGTTGTCAAATTTACGTTGTATGGGTGAACGGGATCGCTCTCAGTGGCGTTGGTGCCATCTCCAAAATCCCAAGAATAGCTGATTACACCCTCTTTCCATTCGCTACCGTTATTAAACGTTACAGGCTCACCGGCACAAACATCTGCTGCGCTGAACTGAGCTTTAGGCTGAACCAATACATTCAGAGTCTTAGAGAAAGTCTCTTTACAACCATTGTTCAATGTTACGGTTAAAGTAGCTGTTTTTGGACCTAAGGTTGACCAAGACTTTTTGGGTGATTCCAAACGAGAAGTTCCACCGTCGCTGAATGTCCAATCGAAATTAGCAATTGTATTTGGTACGCTAGGAGTCAAATTGGTAAACTCGGTAGGAGTTAATGAACATGCGGGACCATTTGCAAATTTGGTCTTAGGACTCTCATCTACGGTTACAGTTTTAATGATTGAATCTTTACAACCAAATTCGGAGGTAATTATTAATTTCACTTTCTTATCCCCAGAAGAGCGGAACAAATGCTTAGGAGCACCGGTAGTACTGATACTTCCATCGTCAAAGTTCCAATACGAGCCTAAATTACCGCTACTAATGGTGCTGTTATTAGCAAATACAAAAGGAATATTTTCACAAGCCCCATCCATTACTTTATAATCGGCTTTTGGATTTTCAAATTGATACACACGTTGATTTAATTTCGCAATACAACCATTTAAGTTGGCGGTTAAGGTTACTACATACGATCCATTTTTAGCATACTTGTAGGTTGGATTCGTAGAAGTGCTACTACCCTTTCCATCCCCAAAATCCCAAGTTAAATTACTGCTAGTTGGAGTAGTCTTACTAGTAAACTCAAGATCATAGTTAGTACACGCATTCTTTTTGCCGAAATCAACTACCGGAATAGGATTAACAACAAACGTAGTTGAATCGAAACTTGGGAAACCATAAGGCAAGGTTCTTGCGGTCATTTTAACCTTATATGTACCTTCTTTACTGTAAGCAAATACTGGATCAGGGGCATCGGTTTTATCTTCAGGTTTACCGGTACCAAAATCCCATTCAAATTCCATGTTCCCAGATGTAACCGTTGATTTGTTTTCAAACAAGATATTCTCACCCAAACATGCTTGAGAAGGCTTGGTAAATCCAGGTACGATAGTAGGATAAATTAATACATTACGCTTAATTAATGTATCGCAACCATTTCCTAAATCGTTTACACGCACAGTAATGGTTATAATTGAATCTTCCAATGACTTATTGGTAGTTACAAACGATACGATCATGTCTCCACCAGCAGAAGTTGGTTTAACCAAGGATGCACCACTTACCGCAGTACCATTGCTGGTTGTAGCTGAAATAAATGCTTCCCAATTATCGCCGCCGCCATTTCCTTTGTAATCTTTATTGCCATAGATACGAGGAGAGTTAACCGCATATTCCACTTTTTGACCCAACACGGTAACATCATTTGATTTTGATGGTTGATAATAGGCCCAAGTTGGAGTAGACGTGTAGGTCATAACCCCACCCCCTGGTGCAGGTTTAACAAAGGTGGTGAAAATGAATGAATCGTTAGAGTTCTTATCGTCAGGAAGATCAACGAAAATCGCAATTCTTGCTGGACCATAATTATTTAACACTAAAGGAGTGGGGAAAAATACTTTTACTGTATCGCCCTGTGCTAATTGTTTGGTAACCAATCGAGAAATTTTCGGACCTCCATTTACTGCATAACTTACATTGAAATTTCTAGCTTTATCATAAGCGTAATTGCTCTTTAATATCAACCAAGTTGCACCGGTAGTATACCCTGCACATACAGTAGAAGGTACCGTAAAATTCGTAGAAACTGCTTCCAAATCAGTCAAAGTCTCTAACCCACCACGATCGTGCTTGGTTTTATTTCTTTTAACATTAAATGCATCTTGATCGGTGATGGCTCTGTAATCAACGTTATTTTGAACCGTCCACGCACCGGGTCTCCAATCGTGATTTGCTTGATCAACCCATTTTGGATCGTCCCCATTATCCCTAGAACCATTTACACCAGCACCACTGAAACCAGCCCAATCCGTATAGTTGGTACCATTGAAATACCAGTAAGGATACGTGAAGTTGTTGTTCAGTGAGTACGTATTATCGTTAAATTCCTTCAAGTTAGCAGGATTACTATAACTTAAATACATGTATAAATAACGATAGTAGTTGGTATTTGGTCCGAAGTTCTTTAGGT
>CAZKOM010000167.1:0-2570 GCA_964554385.1 uncultured Flavobacteriaceae bacterium
CCCCTTGCTGTAGGCCGGCTGTTGAACATCGCGCTTCACCTTATAACTTAGCGTGCGCCAAAAAGCATCCGGTATATGCTTCGTTGCATCGTGCCTAAAGCCGTCCACATCAAATTCCTTAAACCACCACAAAGCAGAATCCGTCAATGCGTCCACCACCTCCGGCTTGAAGTAATTGAATGTTGGCATGAAATCATCAAACCAAGTGGTTAATCGGTAATCGTCCCAACGCTCCGTATTTTTGCTTCCATCGGGCAAAATCAATGGGGTAAACCAATCGGGACGCTGCTTATACAATGGGTGCTCCTCATGTATATGATGAGCTACATAATCCAATAATACCGATATACCGTGAGAATGTGCCACTCGAATAAACTTCTTCAGTTCATCCGAAGTACAAAATCGCTCATCTGTCTCCCGCAACGATATGGGCCAATATCCGTGATACCCCGAAAATTTAGTGGCCGGATTCTTCCATTGTCCGTAAGGCCCGGCCGGATTCTTCACTACTGGACTAATCCACAACGTATTTATTCCTAAAAGGTTAAAATAACCCTCCTCAATTTTCTTGGTTATTCCGGCAACATCGCCGCCATAAAAATCCACCTTGTAATCCACATCGGTTCTTAAAAGCGGTTTATCGTTACTCAAATTTCCATTCACGAACCGATCAATCATGGGATTGTAAATGATCTTCCTATGAGGGTCTTCCTGTATTAAATCTTTCGATTTTATTACCGGCAAACCATTTTGCATTGGAATCAATACATCATTGCTAATTCCTTTATTGCTGCCTACCCATACGCGGATATACGATTGATTTACTCCTGTTAATAAACTGCTATCCCAAAATCTTCCCGCCAATCTCGGATCTATCGGAATTGAAATAATCCACGTTCCCCCATCTTCTGTTTCTGATACTGCAATATTCTCCAATTCAACATTATTCCATAAGGCCAGTATTCGGAACGAGACATCCCCACAATTAAATGCCGAACCAACACTTGTTTTATCCCCCTCCTTTGGCAAACGATACGGTGCCTCCACCGCCACCTCGATAATCGTATTACCCGCTTTTTCATTCGTAACGATAGAACTCGAAACGCCTTTAGACCGCTTTGGGGACTTAGAATTTTTTTTAGATTTTTTATTTGATGTATTAGGATTTTTAGAGGCGTCCAAAGGTGGATTAATCGTTTTACCACCTGTGAGGCTTACCCCTGTTTTTTCTTGCTTAATCGATTGAGGATAAGCAAAGTATGATCGCGTTGAATGGGTAAAAACCGAGTTAAATCCTCCCATACCATTGGAAATTGAATCGGAATTCATCGGATCTCTAATTTCCTTACCATTTACAATAAACACATATTGGTGGGTTCCTGGTCCTACCCACAACGATGTTTTCCAAACGGGAAGTCCGAGATTCTTCATGCTTCCATTTTCAGAGGGATATTTTACGTTTTGATTTACGTAGGTCAAATCCACCGCTCGCCATGCCGTAAACGATCCTTTCACTTGTACTTTTTGTGTTTTGTCACCCATAAATACAAACGTTCGCTGCACCTTTTCTGATATCCGCACAGGCACTATCGTGTACTCACCTTGCTGCCAAAATCGTAACCATTGCAAGGTATTTGGATTGCCAGTTACAGCCCTCACTAAAACGGAATCAATGCTGCCGAAAGATTCGGTTTTACTGACATATTTATTCGACCATGATCGAGATCCGATGCCAGCAACCCAATATCCATTCGAAACTCCCCAAGCCCTATTTTTAATGTCAATAACCAATCCTGGGCTGCATGTAATGCTGTCCAAACGACTCATATTAGGCACAAAATCCGTCACCCAAACCCAAGTAGAATCTGGCTGTAACGTAATCATACTATTCACTTGCCAAGAATACCCTACGTCTACGAAATTATCATTTGCAGTAAGCGGAGAGGATGTCGACTGTTGTTTATCCGAATTAGATTTTTGAGCAAATACATTTGCCGATATAGACAACCACAAAACGAAAAGAAATACCCTATTCATAACCGAAAGTGTAAAACTAACACTTTCTATCAAAACCTACACAAATCCCTTATAAAAATACCTTCTTCCGGCACAAGACACCCTCTTTCTCCCATACCAACAGATAAATTCCGGAAGGCAAATTCAAGAAATCTCCGTGTTTGAAATCTCCGTGCCGCTTACCGCTGATATCAACCAATTCTACGGTATTATTTACTCCTGTAGTCGCCGCAATATCAGTAGCGGTACAAAAAACTCGGCCATCGGAAATATACCAATTTACGAAGGGTAAATCTCCCAATTCGTACACATTTCCAAATCCTGATTTCGGTTCACTACTGCGCGTTGAAAGTATAGACCAAACTGGATAGTGATCGCTGGTATTAAATCGATAACTGCCAATGTAAGCATCTCCATTCATTACACCACTGCTTTTTCTATCCCAGTGCCATTTCAATCTAGGTGTTAAGCATTGATGATCAATCATTTCCGAATAACTTGCTGTACTTTTTACTCTATTTTGAGATAAACGGTAACTAGGAAAAATATAATTC
>CAZKOM010000168.1:0-2570 GCA_964554385.1 uncultured Flavobacteriaceae bacterium
GGTTCTACATGAATTAAAATATGTCCTAATTGGGGAATTTGATTTTTTAGGGTGTCTTTTAATTTATGAGCGATATCGTGTCCTTGTTTTACGGAAATATCGGCATTGACAATAGCATGGAGATCAACATGGTATTTCATGCCTGCTTTTCGAATAAAACACTTTTCGGTTTCAATAATACCTTCAACAGTTAAGGAGACGTTTTTTATATCGATGATTAAATCGTCAAATAAATGTTCGTCCATAATTTCTCCCAGCGCTGGACGGAAGATTTTGTAACTATTGAAAAGAATGAACCCTGAAGCGAAGAGAGCAGACCAATCATCGGCGGTTTCATAACCTTTGCCCATAAATAGCGCTATTGATATACCAATTAAGGCAGCTACGGAGGTTATTGCATCACTTCGATGATGCCATGCATCTGCTTTTAATGACGAACTATTGGTTTCTTTTGCTTTTTTCATCACCAATTGAAAGGAAATTTCTTTCCAAAGAATGAGCGGAATTAATACCATTAGGGTCCATTTTTTTGGTAAATTATGGGGTGTTTTAATATTGTTAATGCTTTCGTGAGCAATAATTAGGGCAGAGGTAATTAGAAAGCCAACGACTATAAAAGTAATCAACGGTTCTGCTCTGCCATGACCATAAGGATGGTTCTTATCTGCGGGACGGTTAGCATATTTTAGTCCGAACAAAACCAGGAAAGATGCAAAAATATCGGTAGTTGATTCGATAGCATCGGCAATTAAAGCATATGAGTTTCCAAAAAAGCCTGCCAAACCTTTAACAATTGCTAAGATTGTGTTTCCCGCAATACTAAAATAGGTGGCTTTGATGGCTGTTTTTTCGTGCGGGGTTGACATGTAGGTTGTTTCTTTAGCTTGTATGCGTAGGTTTAGATAATTCTGTAATTGAAATTATATATTGATGTAGGAATTTATACTCACTCAAAATTAGCGGATTTTTTGTTTCTTTGGAGGTAAAGTCGAAATTATGGAGACTTAGGCGACCTAATGCAGTCATTGAATAAATACTTTGCCGACATTCGTTTTTGGTTGATTTTCTTCTTCTTAATACGATTGTATGGAATCACAAACCCACCACTGGATGCGGCGCACAATTGGCGTCAAACTACGGTAACCATGGTGGCAAGAAATTATCTTGAAATGGATGACCGTTTTTTATATCCCAGAATTGATGTAGGTGGAGAAAAAACTGGGATTACTGGGATGGAGTTTCCAATACTCAATTATTTGATTTTTTTAATTGCAAAGATTTTTGGTTACGAACATTGGTATGGTAGAATTATCAATCTAGTTATTTCTACCCTTGGAGTTTGGTATTTCTTTAAAATCATTAAAACGTATTTTTCGCAAAACCATGCATTTAGCAGTGCCGTGCTATTATTGGGGTCGATTTGGTTTGCCTATTCTAGGAAAATAATGCCCGATACGTTTGCGGTTTCTTTGGTTTTTATCGGCATTTATTATGGATTGTTGTATTTAACTAAAAAGCAGAATTGGGTTTACTTGTTCGTGTATTTTGTTTTCACCACGTTGGGTATTTTGTCTAAATTACCTATGGGTTACTTGTTAATGGTATTTGCCGTGCCCCTGTTTTCAAAAGAGGTATCTCTAAAAAGTAAAACAATCTTTATTTCCGTGAATGTAATTTCCATCACCATGGTGGGTTGGTATTATTTTATTTGGGTTCCTTTTTTAACCAATTTTTATGGACTAAAGCATTTTTTCATGGGAAAATCAATGCTCTTAGGGGCTCTAGAAATATGGGAAAATCTACCTCTTGTTTTAGAAAAATACTATTTGGATTCGATTCATATTACAGGATTCATTCTGTTTATTGGAGGTTGTGTTGTTGCTTTTAAAAATAGAAGAAAGCAACCAGCGATTTTATACATAGTGTTATTATGTTCTTCTGTATTTTTCTTGCTGATGTTAAAATCAGGCGAAACGTTTGCGATTCATAGTTACTATATTGTGCCTTTCGCACCGGTTATGTGCTTTGTTGCTGGCTATGCTGCAAGCGGCTTGAAACCTAAATGGATGTATGTAGTTTTGATTGTAGTGGTTTTGGAAAACGTATTAAATTGGCAGCATGATTTTAGAATTAAATCGCAATATGCAAAATTTGAAAATCTAGAAAAAGATTTAGATAAATATGCAAAACGAACGGATTTGATTTTTGTGAATTCAAATGAAGTTCCAACGCTGCTGTATTTTGCTCATAGAAAAGGTTGGTCGGATCGGAATGAAAAAATCCAACGGACGGAGTATACGGATTCTTTGCGGAAGTTGGGATTGAAATTTATTGTAATTTCCAAAGAGGCATTTGGGTCCAAAATCGAGCTCAACTACCCCAAAATCGATTCAACGGAAGTCTATGATATATATAAATTGTATTGATATGTATTCTACCCTGTATAATTAGACATGATTTTTATGGGTAGGGTAGTTGGTTTATTTATCGTTGAACAAGATAAATACAGAAGTTCGTGGTCCCGCCGCGAATCGAACGCGGATCTAAAGTTCCGGAGACTTTCGTAGTAT
>CAZKOM010000169.1:0-2532 GCA_964554385.1 uncultured Flavobacteriaceae bacterium
GGGGCATTGCCGTTCCCAGTTTGTTAAATGCATTAGGGGTAGAGGAAATCATAGAAATCAATTGCGAACCTACGGGTCATTTTGCTCATAATCCTGAGCCATTGCCGGAGCATTTGGGTCAAATTGCATCAACGGTAAAATCCAAAAAATTCGATTTGGGTATCGTGGTGGATCCCGATGTGGATCGATTGGCTTTAATAACTGACGATGGGGAGATGTTTGGCGAGGAATACACCTTGGTTTCCATTGCCGATTATATTTTGAAGCACACTCCGGGCCCTACGGTGAGTAACCTTTCCAGCACGCGTGCCTTGAAAGAATTAACCCTAAAAGCGGGTCAGCAATACGAAGCCAGTGCTGTGGGTGAGGTGCATGTAGTAGAAAAAATGAAAGAGATTGGGGCCGTGATTGGTGGCGAAGGCAACGGCGGCATTATCTATCCAGAATTACACTACGGCAGAGACGCATTGGTGGGTATCGCATTGTTTTTGACACACTTAGCCCAGTCTAAATTGTCATCCAGCGCCTTGCGTTCTACCTATCCCAACTACCGCATGAGCAAAAATAAAGCGGAATTGCAGGCAGGTACCAACGTGGATGAAATCTTAGAGAAAATCACTCAGAAATATTCTAAACAACCAGTAAATACCATCGATGGGGTTCGAATTGAATTCGATGATGATTGGGTGCACTTGCGTAAAAGCAATACCGAGCCTATTATCCGAATTTATGCCGAAAGCGCCAGCTTAACCACTGCGGAAAACCTAACCCGCAAAATTTTGCAGGATATCGGAGATTTATTGGATTAACTTTGTAGTCACATGTCCATGCAATGCGGTATTGTAGGTTTGCCCAACGTAGGGAAATCTACTCTTTTTAATGCGGTTTCCAGCGCGAAAGCCCAATCGGCCAACTTCCCTTTTTGTACCATCGAACCCAACGTAGGAACCATTACCGTTCCCGATGTTCGGATGAACAAGTTAGCCGAGTTGGTGAATCCCCAAAATTTGGTGCCTACCACCATCGAAATCGTTGACATTGCGGGTTTGGTGAAGGGGGCGTCTAACGGTGACGGTTTAGGCAATCAGTTCCTTGGCAATATCCGGAATACCCATGCGATTTTGC
Organism: uncultured Flavobacteriaceae bacterium; assembly: GCA_964554385.1. Lineage (GTDB taxonomy): Bacteria > Bacteroidota > Bacteroidia > NS11-12g > UBA955 > JAGKXC01. Next base: position 1,126 of record CAZKOM010000169.1, read on the forward strand.
ACGTGTTGCGTTGCTTTGAGGACGATAATATTATTCACGTAGACGGTTCGGTGGATCCGGTGCGCGACAAAGAAGTTATCGATACCGAATTGCAGTTGAAGGACTTGGAATCCTTGGAGAAGTTGGTAGCGAAAATTGCGAAAGTGGCTAAAAACGGTAGCGACAAAGACGCAGCGAAGACCTTGGAAGTGGCAGAAGCATTTCAAGCGCATTTATTAAAAGGCAACAACGCCAGAACCTTGGAAATGGAGCCCGAAAAGCGCGCATTAATCAAGGAGTTAAATTTATTAACCGATAAGCCGGTATTGTACGTGTGTAACGTAGATCCAGGCAGTGTAAATACAGGCAATGCCTTTGTGGAACGCGTTAAGCAGGCCATCGCAGGGGAGAAAGCCGAATTGATTCTAATATCGGCAGCCATCGAAGCAGAGATTGCCGAGTTGGAGACATTTGAAGACCGACAATTATTTTTATCGGAGCTGGGCTTAGAGAAGAGCGGGGTAGAGAAGTTGATTCATGCAGCGTACAAACTGTTGAACTACATTACGTATTTCACCGTGGGTGTGAAAGAGGTGAGGGCTTGGACCATCATCGAAGGTACCAAAGCTCCGGGTGCTGCTGGTGAGATCCATTCCGATTTTGAAAAAGGCTTTATCCGCGCCGAAGTTATCGCTTACGACGATTACGTGCATTACGGATCGGAGGCGGCTTGCCGCGAAGTGGGCAAACTCCGCGTGGAAGGCAAAGAATACATCGTGAAAGACGGCGATTGCATGCACTTCCGCTTCAACGTGTAACTCTACGCGTTTCTATCGCTATTATTATTCCACATATAGTTTCAGTTTCTTAAATTTGAATTATTGTGGCAACATTGCAATCTATACGGAAGATACTTCAACTTCATAAGTCGAGACTTATATCAACGTATGGATTGAAGAACATTGCGATTTTTGGTAGTTATAGTCGAAATCAACAAAACGATGCTAGCGATCTTGACATCTTAGTTGAGTTTAGCAGACCAGTTGGTATAGAGTTTATTGATTTAGCCGAAGAGTTAGAAGTATTGTTGAATATCAAAGTTGATCTTGTTTCTAGAAACGGTGTAAGACCAGAGTATTTTCAACAAATTGAGTCGGATTTAAATTATGTCTAAAAGAGACTCAAAATTATTATTAGAAGATATATTAGTCGCAACAGACAAGATCAAATTATATACATCCGGGTTGGCTTTTGAACAATTTATTAATGATTTGGATAGATTAGTTTTGGATATTAAAGACATAATTGAACGTTTGTAAAAATCTTATTCATTTTTCTCAGTTATTTGTTTGGCAATAAATATTTTAGGTATAGTATTTATACCGATATTGCCACAACTATTTTCAACTGATTAATGACCCGAAACGA
>CAZKOM010000170.1:0-643 GCA_964554385.1 uncultured Flavobacteriaceae bacterium
TGTTGATGGTTCGTATTTAGGGTCTTTTTCGGCCAGTGAATACCTAAATTCCACTCCAAATTGTGAATCCAATGGACAATTAAATAAAATCATTGATTTTGGAACGGCAACTACCAAGGTTGTTAATATCCGCGTCGTAGACGAGAATGACTATGAATGGTACAATAATAATGTTACTATGAATGCTGGAATGTGTTCTACGTATCAAATTCTCTAAACTACATACTGGAAATCTATAAACCCATCAAGCGGATATCATAATAAAAGCATTATCTTTGTTTACATAATTTCCAAGGTTGTCAAAATCCTTTTTGTGGATGGAGAGGATAATGATTGGTACTTGAACAAGGTTGCCATGAATGCTGGGATGTGTTTTACGTATTATATTTTTTAATTTTTAATTTATTTTCATGAAAAACTTAATGTCTACTATTGCCTTCTGTGCCTTGGCCGTGTTCGCTCAAGCCCAAGCAGAAAGGTGTGCTACTATGACTCATTGGAATCAAAAAGCCTTGACTAATCCTGAGGTTCAATATAGAATGCGGCAAACGGAACAAATGACTCAATTTTGGGTAGAAAACCATCCAAATGACCTCAAGAAGAAAGGAAATACTAAAAGTGCAGCACAAGTTACTATACCCGT
>CAZKOM010000170.1:677-1096 GCA_964554385.1 uncultured Flavobacteriaceae bacterium
GATGTGTCTTTAGAAAAATCTTTTGTCGAGGATTTAAATGCCGATTCATTGGATCCATCGCATCCGTTCTGGGTACATACGGCAGACACCGAAATTGAGTTTTGTTTGGCCAGTGTTGATCCAAATGGAAATCCAACCAATGGAATTACTCGCACCTATACCGATGTTGTGGAATTTGACGGGAACGGTGATGAAAAGTTCACGGCCTCAGGTGGTCGCGATAACTGGGATCCAACCGAATACTTAAATATTTGGGTTTGTAACTTGGGCGCATCAGGCGGAACCCTTGGTTATGCTGCGTTCCCATCAGATCTGGCTACCGATCCAGAATTGGACGGTGTAGTAATCCGTTATGAAGCGTTCGGCGATATTGGAACCGCCGGTACGGGCGGATTTGATGCGAATGATTTGGGTAGAAC
>CAZKOM010000170.1:1191-2524 GCA_964554385.1 uncultured Flavobacteriaceae bacterium
TACGCACGAAGTTGGCCATTGGCTTAACCTACGTCATATTTGGGGTGACGACTTTTGCGGTGACGACTTTGTTGATGACACTGAGGTTGCCGAAGATGCCAACTACGGCTGTCCAAATTTTCCCCACAACGCAAACAATCAGTGCGGTTCTGGACAAGACGGAGAAATGTATATGAACTACATGGATTATGGGGAGGATTACTGTATGAATATGTTCACCTACGAGCAAGCCTTGAGGATGTACGCAGCGTTGAATACCGATAGAAGTGGATTACTTACTTCAATGGGTTGTAATAACTCCTCGAATTTACAAGAATCGCAAAACGAGTTTAAGTTCGATGTTCAACCGAACCCGAGTAATGGATTGGTTACGGTTTCCTCTTCGCAAAATACATCAGTAACTCCTGTTGTTTATAACTTGGTTGGAGCAGAGGTTAAAAGATTGAACACGGTAAGTCAGTTTCCATTTACCCTGGATTTAAGCGATTTACCCAACGGGATTTATTATTTGAATTGCATTAATTCGAAAGCTTCAATTGCTAAGAGAATTATAATTTCTAACTAATGATTTTTTTTAACGAGTTTAGACCTCCTAATACAAACGATGTGAAATATATTATTTTCCCCTTGTTACTTAGTGCCATAATTGCATGCAATAAGGCAGAAGAGGTAACAGTCAATAACCAGGATGCATCGACATCAAATGCTGCATCGGATAGTGTTTGTCGATTTCAGGTTTCGTTTATTAGCATCGGTTCCGGTATTGATAATTCCGCTAAACAACAGTTGAGTGATTTAATCACCACCTTTAATTCAACCAATAAGGTGAACATCGTTCCGCAAGTTATCCAATGGGGTAGAGAAGGGGAGAAGGACTTTCTCTTCAAGTTGGAAGGAATCGATTCGGATAACCAAGAGAAATTTATAGCAGAATGTGCTGCTCTCTTTAAAGAAAATTCTCTGGTGAAATTGTACGAAAACATGCCTCCAAAACACAAAGGAAAAGGTTAGCATGATAGCGTTTATAACGAAATAACTAAGAACCCCGGCGATGCGTCGGGGTTTTTTATTACCGTAAACAAAACCCCATTACTGCATAAAAAAACGCATCGGCCTGTTCACCATGGAACCAATGCCCAGCATTGGAAATCGTTTGAATCATGGAATCCGGAAAGAGTTCTTCTATCGAAGCTTCGTCCTCGGTCAGTATATAGTTGGAAAGTTCACCCCGCAAAAAAAGCGTGGGTGTCCAGCTAACCACTTCTGGTAAGGCAGCAAGTATGTTGCGCATTTCACGCTCCAATACCGCCACATTCATTCTCCATCCCACTCG
>CAZKOM010000171.1:0-2513 GCA_964554385.1 uncultured Flavobacteriaceae bacterium
ACACCAACTGAGGCTTCACCGATTGGTTCACCGATGCATTCAATGGGGTCTTTAGAGTAGGTATTCCCATCACTGACACACTGCGCTCATTGCTGTATCCTCCCAACACATACTGTCGGTTACTTAATCGAACTCGATAGAAATAGCGGGTCGCTAAGTTCACCTTCTTGTCTACATAACTGCGTGCGTTTGACATCACCGAGTCTATCAAGCGGCTTGCACCCGCCACCGTGTCGCGGTAGATGTAGAACTTAGACATGTTGGTGGTATCGGTAATCGTCCAACTTAAGCTCACCTCTCGCTCCGCTGTGGTGGCTGAACTGATCTGTGGTATCTGCACCAAGGTCTGCAATCTAAACGTATCGCTCCATCTACTGTAGCCCATGCTATCCTCTGATCGTACTCGCCAGTAGTAGTAGGTGTTGTTCTTTAATGTTGTACTTACGTTCAATGTATCGCTGCTCTGGCGGCTGTTTTGTATCAACGTACTGAAACTTGGACTGGACGATAACTGCACCACATACTGCTGCCCATAACGCGTCTTACCATACACCAACTGAGGCTTCACCGATTGGTTCACCGATGCATTCAATGGGGTCTTTAGCAAAGGAACTCCCAGTATATTAAAGTACTTACGACCGCTTGGTGCCGCATCAACCAAATCCCTAACAATATCACAGCTATATCGACGATTCGTTTGAAATTTACCAGATTTAAATGAATAATTAACCTTTGTTCCACTTAGATTAAAAGTATCAAGCTTCACCACCTTATTGGATGAATCAAAGTAACGAAGAACAACGAATTTGCTTAACGAAGCTCGATTTACGGCAAAGAAAACTAAAGAACTATCTTTAATTGTTTTTATCGAATCCAATCGAACAGATGGAATGGCATATTGAGATTCCAATGGTCCTAAATCGGAATTAGTACCATAAGGCTTAGGACGCCAAGTACCGGTTAAATCATTTTTAGGAGCTGCATAATTCATAACCCCCGCACCCAATGCCATACTGCTGTTTGTTAATCTAAAATCGCTTTTCCCAGTATCCACGAATTCAGGATTGGCAGCAAAATTCCCATAAGACCCCAAAGTATCGCAATAATCTATTCCATAAATTCTATTAAGTCTAGCCGATATACTTGAACTACCGATAATATTATTTATAAATTTAATAGCAGGTATATAATTTGGTGTACTAAACGTAGGAATGAAATATAGATTCTCCGTGATTTGAGTATTAAAAATGTTATTTTCTACTAATGCCGAATATCTAGTATTGTTTTCTACTTTAAATTGAATACCATAATCGTTTTTAAAGAAAAGATTATTTACAATCATAATCGGTAATCGCGTAGAATCTGCATCCGAACGATTAATCACAATTGCTTTTGCCCCAATATTTTTGGAGAAAATATTATTTTCGATATCTATCAGTCTACCCTTAGTACCTCTAAGATCTAAGATAAATCCAGCTCCATAATTGTTTTCTATTGCATTTCTCGCCAATATTTGAGAATTGGAAGAATCAACTATCTGAAAATCTAATAACCTACCACTGAAATGATTTTGCCTAATCTTAGAATTAGTAAAAGTAATATTTCCCTTTGCAGTAACTAAATTCTGGTAAGGACTAACAGAGGAATTACCATTTTCTAATAGACCTATGGAATCGGCAAATAAACCAGAATTGGCTGCGATGAAATCTCCACCTACCGAAGTTGAAAACTGAGGTCCAGGATTGTTCTGAATTATCATCCGCTTCAACACCAAATTATTAGCACGAATCAATTGGTACTTCATTCCGGTCATCGTAAGACCTATCAATTCAATGTCTCCAGACTTAATAACAACCTGACTAGGACTACTATTTTTACTGCCGTCAATTACTGTGTTTACTACATCAGATTTCTTTTTAGTAAACATATAATTACTACCTACAACTAAAGGCACGGATGACTCGAATCGCTGATAGTACTTTCCTGGCATAAGTAGTATGGTATCTCCCGACTTCGCTTTGTTAACTGCTTGCTGAATGGTTTTAAATCTACTACTTAGTCCACCAAAATTTGCAACATCATTGCCCAAAGTATCAACATACCAAATTCTATTAGGTATAGCCACCTTAGGCGTAGACTTTATACTCTTAACGCCAAAACTATCAACAACTTGAATAGAATAACTATAACTATTCCAAGGAATCAAACCAGAATCTATCCAAGAGATCGCGGTTGTACCTTTTGTTATCTCTACTTCAGTACCCGATTTCAACTTTCTATAAACAAAATATTTAACGCCGGAAGATTTGCTTTTATTCCAGCTTAAAACAGCCAGTCTTGGACCTGCAATCACCGATATCGTATCGGGAACCGCAGGAGGAGTATTAGGAATGGTAGTTATTTCATTACTAAATCCACTCTCAATACCAATTTTATTGATGGATTTGATTCGATAATAATAACGTACTTTATTAACCAATCCAGTATCTTTAAACACTCTGGAGATTGAACTA
>CAZKOM010000172.1:0-2507 GCA_964554385.1 uncultured Flavobacteriaceae bacterium
TTATAGTTCCGCCTTTCCGATAAATCGTTGTAAGCAGTTAAAATCCAGAATACGGAGGATAATTTTCTAAGCAATATTGAATATCACGCCATACTTGTTCTGGTATTTCTGAATCAAGATCCATTCGCTTGCCTTCGTCATCCCAACGACGTAATTGCAAACAATCCGAAAAGTAAGGTAATTGTCTGTGGTACTGACTTTCGTCTTCACTCATTAGCCCCCCTTGTTTCATTAAGCTGCTCAAACTGGCAGCAGAAAGTCTATTAATGTAATATGGCTCGTTGGTGACCAAATAGCGCTTAGCCCATACGTGCGAATCCACTAATCGAACAATTTTATCGGAAAAACCCCAATCGGCTAACAACCTTGCAGCTAATTTTTCGTGCTGCATGTCTGCACCGTCCACCTTTGATTCTTCGTAATACAAATGACCGATATCGTGCAAAAATGCTGCTACACGCATTTCTGGATCCGACTTTGATTCCCAAGCGCGCGTCCAACATTGGATTGCGTGTTCTATCTGTGTTACATTTTCACCGTAATTCAAATTACCCTTCGAGGTATATAATTCTTTAATAATTTCTACTGTTTCCACCCAAATAAAATTAAAAAAAGGAGGTTAAAATTTCTTTCAACCTCCCTAACAACTAAATTTTAAAAATATAATTTACTTTAATAACCACATTTCGGCATTGATATCGTCTTTGCCTGCAAATTGGGCGTCTACTGCTGCTTTCCAACTTGAAGCATTATTGGTTCTTTCACTTGCTGGATACTGGAAACGCTTTGGAATCAATCCGCTATTTCCGGTACCAGGACCGTTGATTGAAAACGTTGGGAATCCAGTTCTACGATAGTTATAGTATCCTTCCAAACCACTGTTCTGAAAGAAAGAAAGGTACTTCTGAGAAATAATCTGTCTTAAACCGTTATCGTTTGCACCGGCATATTTAACTACGGGCTGATTGAAGTAAGCCGCTTCATCAAAATTGTAAGTGTTCTTGATGTAGTCTGCTGAGTTGGTAGGAGAACCACCATTTCTAAAGGCATACACGTCTACTGGACCGTTACTGATACCATAGAATGCGAAACTTGCTTTAATGCCCTTTTCATACCAATCCGAAGCACTTTCAGAAATCCAACCGCGGTGAGCCGCTTCAGCGATATTGAAACACATTTCAGAATACCCAACTTGAATACAAGGCTCCGCTACAAAAGTGCGATACCAACGGTAACGATTATACAATGAGTATTCCCCATTTAAAAAATCACCACCATTACTCACCTGCATTTTGGTAGACATGTCTGCCAAATCTTGATTCGCATCAGCTCCTACGAACGAGTTGAAATCGGTATAACCAGAACCCGCCTTTAATTTGGCACCCGCTGGTTCAGCGATTAAAAATACACGGGGATCCTTCAAATATGTAAGGATTGAAATATTGGTAGACGACATGTTATAACGCAACGCATCAAAACCGTAATTGTCAGGACTAACAGGATATTTATTTAAAGTACTGTTATAAACAAACTGCATGTTATCCCCATTGGAAGTATAAACTGGATATTTCGAAGGGTTACTAACAATCGCTTGGAATTTACCTTTAACATTTAAATCAGCATCCGAATCTTTGTTGCTCAAAGCAATCAATACTCGCAACGTAAAAGCGTTGTTCATTTTCTGCCAAGCCAATAAATTGTTATTGAAATAAATGTCTCCAGAGAATGTAGTTTTTCCTGAAGCGATTAAAGCAGTCATATCTGCGTTTGCCTCATCCAACCAAGTTAAGACCTGCTTAAATACCTCTTTCTGTGAATCGTACTTCGGCATAAAATTATCAGCTTTTAAGGCGTCAGACATGGGCACATCGCCGGTTAACATGGTCATTTGGTAATACAAATACGCACGGAAAAATTTACCTAATGCTGAATAAGGATTCACATCGGGGTTACCAATTCGCTTCGCTTCCTCTTCCATTTTCAGTACATTTTTCAATGTAGTATAGGACCAACTAGCACCTCCCCAGTTATACTCATTGTTACCATAATAGTTATAATTACACAAATTATATTGGCAAATACGAGCATCGCTACCCCAAGGACGCTGATTGATGGAAAAACAAATACCGTTCAACACCAAATCAGGAGTTACCTGCGTAGGACGGTTTGGATCTTTGTCTAATCCATCCACCGAACAGCTGTTCATGGTAAACGCTGTAATTACGGCAACTATTGCAAAAACTATTTTTTTCATTGTTTAAATTATTAATTATTAGAAAGTTAAATTGATATTAATTGGAGACTGTAAAGCTGAATAACCTGTCATTCCTGGGAACTGGTCCATATCCAAATCATCCAAACCTTTAGCGAAATACAATAAATTTCTACCTACTAAAGAAATAGAAGCTGCTTTGAAGGTCTTACCCATTTTTGCTGTAGGAATGTTATAGGTCACGGTTAATTCGCGCAACTTCATGTAATCTTTCTTCATGATGTTAGCTTCATAC
>CAZKOM010000173.1:0-2503 GCA_964554385.1 uncultured Flavobacteriaceae bacterium
ATTATTTGGGATTAAAAACACTCTCTACGGATAAAAAAACTTGGCTATTTCACTGCGCTTCCTTAGGCGAATACGAAATGGCACTCCCCATTGCACTGAGGATTGTAAAGAACAGTACCAATAATCAAGTGATTTTCTCTTTTTACTCCCCATCGGGATTCAACAACGCAAAATTACCCAATGGAAACTTTCACAAAACCTACTTACCTTGGGATAGAAATTCAGAAATAAAGCAATTTTTAACCGCAATAAATCCGGTTTCCGTGGTGATTATTCGATACGAATTTTGGCTAAATTTATTGTCTGTAATTAATAATCGAGGCATTCCGTTATTTCTTTTGGGCACTTCCTTCAGGGAGAATCAATTTCTGTGGCAGCCCATAGGAAAAGCATGGAAAAATGCTATTGCTGAAGCTAAATACATCGGCGTAATAAAACCAACCATGGTGGAAATTGCTAAAAAGCATGGATTATCCAACGTGCATTGGTTTGGAGACCCCAAATTTAGTAGGGCAATACTCCGCACTCAACAGGTCCAAGCAAATATCCAAGCCACCCGGAATTCCAATGAAAAAGCCTTGTTGCAGTGGATGTCTAACCAAAATACATTGGTGTTGGGATCTTCCTGGCCAACGGAAGAGAAACTGCTATTGGAATGTTTATCGGACGCCAAATTTCATCAACAATTCTTCGGTAACAATTGGAAAATTCTCTTAGCACCCCACGATATTTCTCACCAACACTGTCAAGAAATTCTACACAATTTCAGTACATATTCCCCCAAATTATTTACCGAAATTAACCCCAATTTCAACGAAGATCAAAACGACTTCGATGCTGCTTTTCCTGAAAATTGTAGGCTATTGGTATTGGACTCCATTGGTCAGCTGGCATTAGCGTATAGCGCTGCACAACTAGCGGTAATTGGTGGTGGATTTGGCAAAGGATTGCACAATATTACCGAGGCACTTTGTTTTGGTGTTCCCGTATTATTTGGACCAAAACACCAAAAATTTCCCGAAGCATCAGATGCCATCGATGCAGGTATTGCTGCCTGTTTTACCAACGCTCAAGAATTACAAGACTTACTTTTGGACTGGGTAAGTAATTCAGAAACTCGAAAAAATATTGGTCAAAGAGCCATCCAGTTCACTATAGAGAATCAAGCAAAAGTTGAAGATTTTGCCAAGTTGACAGAAAACATATCTGCAAACTGACAAAAATTCTTCAAAAACAGCAAAAAATTCAGTTCTCTGCTCTTTTTTTTCAATTGGCATAGTTGTGGCGAGTTAGGGGTAAACCAAATTTTCAATAGAGTTATGTCAGTTAACATCAAACCTTTGGCCGATCGCGTTCTGATTGAACCCGTTCCGGCAGAACAAAAAACTGCTTCTGGTATTATCATCCCCGACACCGCAAAGGAAAAGCCTCAAAAAGGCACTGTAGTAGCTGCAGGTCCTGGTAAAAAGGACGAGCCTGTTACAGTAAAAGTTGGTGACACTGTACTTTACGGAAAATATGCCGGTACAGAAATCAACGTTGAGGGTAAAGATTACCTTATTATGAGAGAAAGCGACATTTTAGCAGTAATCTAATTAATTAAAAAACAGTATTATGGCAAAGAAGATAGATTTTAACCTTACCGCACGCGACGGATTGAAGCGCGGCGTTGACGCTTTGGCTAACGCAGTAAAAGTTACCTTAGGTCCAAAAGGAAGAAACGTAGTTATTGATAAGAAATTTGGCGCTCCCCACATCACCAAAGACGGTGTAACTGTAGCGAAAGAAATTGAACTACAAGATCCCGTTGAGAACATGGGTGCTCAAATGTTGAAAGAAGTAGCTTCAAAAACCGCAGATGTAGCTGGTGATGGAACTACAACCGCTACCGTACTAGCACAAGCTATCGTTACCGGTGGTTTGAAAAACGTAGCAGCCGGTGCAAATCCAATGGATTTAAAGCGCGGTATCGACAAGGCAGTGAAAGCCGCTGTGAGCAAATTGAATGAAATGAGCCAATCCGTAGGCGATGACCACAGCAAAATCGAACAAGTTGCTTCTATTTCTGCCAACAACGATTCTACCATTGGTGCTTTGATTGCTCAAGCCATGGAGAAAGTTGGCAAAGACGGTGTTATCACAGTAGAAGAAGCAAAAGGCACCGATACAACTGTAGACGTTGTTGAAGGTATGCAGTTTGATCGCGGTTACTTGTCTCCTTATTTCGTAACCAATACCGAAAAAATGGAGGTTGAAATGGACAATGCGTTCATTTTGATCTACGACAAGAAAATCTCTAGCATGAAAGACTTGTTGCCTGTATTAGAAAAAGTAGTACAAACAGGCAAACCCTTGTTAATCATTGCTGAAGATATTGACGGTGAAGCATTGGCTACGTTAGTAGTAAACAGAATCCGCGGCTCACTCAAGATTGCTGCGGTAAAAGCTCCTGGTTTCGGTGATCGCAGAAAAGAAATGTTGCAAGACATTGCCATCCTAACTG
>CAZKOM010000174.1:0-2483 GCA_964554385.1 uncultured Flavobacteriaceae bacterium
ATCAGGGTTCGAATCCTTGTGCCCGTGCTAATAAAAGCGCAATGTTTGGAAGAATCAATAACTACTTCCGTGAGGCAAAAGACGAGTTGGTAAACAAAGTGTCTTGGCCTACTTGGGAGGAATTGAGAGAAAGCACATGGATTGTGCTTATCGCCTCATTGATATTTGCTCTAGTAATTTGGGGCTTGGACAGCGTATTGGGTGTAACCCTCACGCAATTCTACAAACTATTTAAATAAGTGGATCGATGACAAACACAGAAGAAAGACACAAATGGTATGTAGTGCGTGCAATCACTGGACAGGAAAAGAAGGTGAAGCACAACATTGAGGTTGAGCTAGAACGCGACCGCAAGTCTGATTTTGTGCCTGATATTCTGATTCCTACTGAAAAGGTCTACCAAATTAAAAATGGTAAAAAGACTATCAAGGAGCGAAATGCGTTTCCAGGTTATATTTTAATTCACGCCGATTTTTCAGACCCCGAAGTAATGCCTTTAATAAAGAGCGTTAGCGGGGTGGTTGGATTTTTGGGTTCTAAGGACCAACCGGTTCCCTTAAGACAGAGTGAATTGAATCGTATTTTAGGAACTGCCGATAGTTTAACGGATACCGAAGTGGTAGACGAAGAACATTATTTAGTAGGAGAAGCTGTTAAAGTGATTGACGGACCGTTCAATGATTTTGATGGTGTTATTGAAGAAGTAAACGAAGAAAAGCGCAAGCTCAAGGTGATGGTGAAAATTTTTGGTCGCCGTACACCATTGGAGCTTAATTACAACCAGATACAGAAATTGTAAAACGTAACAGTAAAATGGCAAAAGAAATAACAGGGTATGTAAAGCTGCAAGTTAAGGGTGGTCAAGCCAATCCAGCGCCTCCAATTGGTCCGGCGTTAGGTTCAAAAGGTTTGAACATCATGGACTTCTGTAAGCAGTTCAACGCTCGCACACAAGACAAGATGGGTAAGGTGTTGCCGGTAGTAATCTCGGTTTATGCAGATAAATCGTTTGATTTTATCATTAAAACTCCGCCCGTTGCAACTCAGTTACTTGAAGTAACCAAATTGCAAAAAGGTTCTGCTGAGCCAAACAGAAAGAAAGTTGGTTCCGTTTCTTGGGATCAAGTTCGCACTATTGCAACAGACAAAATGCCAGATTTGAATTGCTTCACCGTTGAGTCAGCAATGAAATTGGTTGCAGGTACTGCGCGTAGTATGGGTATCACAGTAACAGGGGATGCACCCTTTTAATTAAATTGGTTATGAAAGTTGGTAAAAAAAGAAAAGAAGCGTTAGCGAAGTACGACAATACGAAGTCATACAGCTTGTTGGAGGCTTGTAAAATCGTAAAAGAAATTTCGAATACAAAATTCGATTCATCTGTAGATTTGGATGTTCGCTTGGGTGTAGATCCTCGTCAAGCAAATCAGATGGTTCGTGGTGTAGCTTCATTGCCTCACGGTTTGGGTAAAACTATCCGTGTATTGGTATTGTGTACACCTGATAAGGAACAAGAAGCTCGTGACGCTGGTGCAGACCACGTTGGTTTAGATGACTATATCGAGAAAATCTCTGGTGGATGGACCGATATCGACATTATTATTGCTGTACCTAGTGTGATGGCAAAATTGGGTCGTTTGGGTAAAGTATTAGGTCCTCGTAACTTGATGCCAAATCCTAAGAGTGGTACTGTTACTTTGGAAGTTGGTAAGGCTGTAACTGAAGTTAAAGCTGGTAAAATTGATTTCAAAGTTGACAAAACAGGTATTATCCATTCATCCGTTGGAAAAGTTTCCTTTGATCCTGATAAGTTGAGTGAAAACGCATTGGAGTTAATCCAAGTGTTACACCGTTTGAAGCCAAGTGCAGCAAAAGGTACATACTTCAAGAGTATCTATATGAGCAGCACGATGAGCCCGAGTATTATAATTGATGTTAAATCCATACCTGGTATCTAAGCGTTATGAACAGAACAGAAAAAGCTGCGGTAGTAGCAGAATTAACCGAAACATTTAGAAACAATAATTTTGTTTATTTAGCCGATACTACAGGTTTAACGGCAAACCAGACTAACGCATTCCGTCGTTTGTTATTCGAACAAGGAGTAGAGATGCGTATGGTTAAGAATACTTTGTTGCGTATTGCTATGGAAGATAGCGGTAAAGATTTCGGTGCATTGAAGGATCGTTCTATGAAGGGTCAAACTTGTGTATTGGTGTCTGATGCTCAAAGAACTCCTGCAGAGAGTTTAAAGAAGTTCCGTGGAGCTTCTGATAAGCCTTTGTTAAAAGGAGCTTGGATCGATAATGCTGTTTTTGTTGGTGATGATCAGTTGGCAACCTTGGTGAAGTTGAAAACCAAAGAAGATTTGGTTGGAGAAATCATCGGTTTGTTACAGTCACCTATCAAGAATGTTATCGGTGGTTTGCAAGCAAGTGGTCCTCAGAAAATTGGTGGCTTAATTAAAGCCTTAGAAGAAAGAT
>CAZKOM010000175.1:0-2478 GCA_964554385.1 uncultured Flavobacteriaceae bacterium
AGATTTTGGTAATCGGTTTGTATTTAGTAACATGGATAGTTATCATATATCCAATATTTGCAAGGGTTTTGTGAAATTAATGGATGAGTGAAAGAGGATTTATAATGTGTAGAGTCTTAGTAATAAGTTCAACGATAATAGGATATTTTGACTAAGAGTAGCGCAATACGCGACCAATATTTTCCATTTATATTGTTTTTAATATCACCGATATTATCTCTATTTATTGCATTTAAAGAATCCCAAGCGAAATGGGCCAAAAATATCTTATGGATGTTTGTAGTGTTTTTTGCGATGTCGTTAGCGGTTATTCATGACGCCTGGGATATCAGTAGGTACATACAGCAATTTAAGGATTACTATTCCGTGGGTATTTCCTTTTCTGCGTTTTGGGAGGATATTACCACTAATTCGCCAGATTTTTTACAACCATTGATTAATTATTTAGTATCAAAAGTTACCGGTAGTACGATGGTAATTTTAACTGTTTATGGAATTATTTATGGTTATTTTTTTTCTAGAAATATATTCTTTGCCATTGAGTTTTTAGGAGAGAATTTAGGCCGAGTTACGGCCCTCATATTATTTGCTGTTGCATTCATCATTAGTATTATAGAGTTCAATGGTTTTCGGTATTGGACTGCCAGTCATATGTTTGTGTATGGGCTTGTAAATTATTACCTAAAAGATAGAAAGGCTTATGGTGTATTTTGGATATTTTTGACTTTTACTCTACATTTTTCTTTTTCATTAAATGTTGTTGTATTTATAATTCATGAAATAGCATTAAAGCGCAGAGTAATATTAACCATAATCTTCTATGTAGTTACGTTGAATTTAGGAAAAATAGGTATCGATCAGTATATACCAAAAGAAGTGATGCCAAAAACATATCAGACAAAAGCTAAAGACTACACGAGTTCAGATAACATGCAACAAGTGCAGGAACAAGAGGCTGGTCAAGAGATTAACGGTTATGTAAGTTGGCCTGCTACTACTTTGAAATATTTAAACTGGTATACTATTTTTATATTATTCTTTGAAATTTGGTATCGAGGTAAGAAATATGAGAAAATGGAAATGTTATCAATGATTTTCTTTTTTGGTGCGATAGCTAATTTGGCTGCAACGAATAGTCTTTCTGGAGCTAGGTTCTTGTCGGTTTTTAGTCTGATGTTTTTTCTGTACTTTATGTACATATATAAAGATTTACTACAGAATTATTATTTCAAAGTGTTTATTGAATATTATAGTTGGGTTTTTGTAATTATTGGCATTGTTAATATACGCAGAGTATTTGATGTATTAGGTTTTTCGGCGTTGTTGGGAGGGCCTGTGATTCGGGCCTGGATGCCGGAGGACATTCCGATTATTGATGCGTTTAAGGCATTTTTTCCATCGTTTTAGTGGAGTTAGGGTTATTGCATAGTTTGATTGGTGCGAAGGTGAAGGAGCCTGTGGTGCTGTTTCAGTCGGATGATTGGGGGTTTAACCGAGTAGGATCTCAAGCAGCGCTGAAGGAGTATTGCGGTGGAAATGGTGAATTGTTGAAGGGAAATATGGCGTTGAAGGATGCTTTGGAGACGGAGGAAGATGTGTTGTTATTGAAGGATGTGTTAACGGAGGGAGGTGTTCGTGGTGCGGGGGAGAATGCGGCGGTGTTTACATGTAATGCGGTGATGGCGAATCCTAACTTTGAAGAAATTTTACGCGTTGGTGGTGAATATTTTGTGGCGGAGGATGTCCGGGAATCGTACCAGAAAGTCTATGGACACGGAGTGGGGGGATTTTCAACTTTGGTGGAAGGCAATCAACAGGGAGTTTTTGATATCCAATTTCATGCTTGGGTGCACCTACAATACGGAGCATGGTTGCAGGCTTTGAGAGCGCAAGATACCGAGGTTACACGGGGCGCTGAATTGGGAATTTGTGGTGTGAGTAGCTCTTGGGCAAAACGGAAATTGGGAAGATCCAATTTTCTTGCCGCATTGGATTGGCAACCAACGGATGAAGGGTATTCCCAGTTGCTGGAATCATGGAAACAAGCTTACAGCGGATTTGAGGAAGTATGGGGGAAGCAGGCCACATCGTTTATGGCACCCGCTTATATCTGGTCCGAAGAGGTGGAAGTGATGTTGTTGAATCAAGGATTATTGTCGGTACAAGGCCTTCCGTATCAATTAACACCTAAGGGAAGTGGCAAGTTTGGCAGGAAGTATCGGAGAATGCGTAAGAATAGCAGTGGAGTTCAATACACCCTGCGGAATTGTTATTTCGAACCAGGGGAAAATTATTCAAGGGATTATGTAAGTGAGTGTTTACAGCGAATGAAGACACTAATATCTTGGCGAGTTCCGGTTATCATCAACACCCATCGCTTCAATTACATGGGAGGTATCGATGTAGATCATCGAGCCCATGGGTTAAATGAGTTAACGCGATTAATTGCTTCTATTAGAAAGCAATGGCCGGAAGCCC
>CAZKOM010000176.1:0-2477 GCA_964554385.1 uncultured Flavobacteriaceae bacterium
GCTTCCAATTCCAAAGGTGGAAGCGTGCGTGAAGTTCAAGCAACCGATGTTGCGATTATGATGAAGTATGCGTCTAAAGTTATTATCGTTCCTGGTTATGGACTAGCCGTTGCTCAAGCGCAACACGTATGTCATGAATTGGAAAATTTATTGGAAGAGGAAGGCGTGGATGTGAAATATGCCATTCACCCCGTTGCAGGTAGAATGCCAGGACATATGAACGTTTTATTAGCCGAAAGTAATGTGGCGTATGACAAGTTGGTGGAAATGGAACATATTAACTCCGAATTTGCCACCACCGATGTAGTGTTAGTTGTAGGTGCGAATGACGTAGTAAATCCAGCAGCTAAAACTGATCCGAATAGCCCGATTTATGGTATGCCGATATTAGAAGTAGACCAATCCAAGCAAATCGTTGTGTTAAAACGAAGTATGAAAGCAGGTTACGCCGGGGTGGATAATGATTTGTTTTACGATCCCAAATGTGGAATGTTGTTTGGCGATGCCAAAGCGAGTATTACGAAATTGGTAAACGAAGTTAAAGCATTATAATTTTTAAAGAAGGTTTATGACGAGAAGGGGAATACCGTTTTTTTGGATATTAATTGCGGTTTGGAGTACAGAAGTGAGCGCGCAGAGTTTTATTAACTCGCAGTGTTACATTTCGCCTAAATCCAATCCAAGAGGTTTGAATAAGGAATTAGATAATGCTAATTACGAAACGGGTTGGAAATTGCTTCGTTGGGATTCATTGAACCTGGGCTACACCGCCAACGATACGATGCCATTTTCTTGGAACGTAAATGGTAATTCATATTCTGTTTTTAAAGGAATTTCTAATGGCTCAATTACCTTTTCTACTAATCCATTACCAGTAGTTACACATCTATTTCAAACAACCAATTTACCAGACCCACGATTGCCTGAATTGTCGTTGGGATTTTATGGACTAATAGCAAAAGGGAATAACGATCAGATTTTTACTAAATCTTTTGGGAACTCACCCAATCGACAGTTTTGGATTAAATTTCAGTCGTTCTCTGTTCCCTCCGATAGCATAACCGGCAATTCTTCCTATGCAACGGTTGCATTGGTATTTGAAGAAAATTCTGGTGCGGTTCATTTTGTACAAATGAATCAGGGTAATTTAACTGGAATTCCATATGGTAATCAAAAAAGAGCGGCATTAACCATGGGGGCTAATTGGGGTGCATTTGATGGAACAACGATCACCGATGAAAATGCCGATAACGTCCAAATTAATTATATGCCCGCACCAATGCATGCGGGTGTTGGGGACAATCGCTATTTTACGCTGTACCCCAAGAGTCAGTATCCACAATTTAATGATGGTATATTACTGTCAGCCAATTTAAATCCTAACTCGGGCTATGTGAAAGAGGATGCAGATATAACGATTCCATTCGCTTTTGCTGCTCGCGGTTTAGCAAAACCCAATACGCTTACTTTGAACGTGAAATTTGGGAACAAATCCATAGAAACCTATTCTTTAGATACTTTTTCAAACCCCGATAAATATGGCGTTTATCGTGGGATTTTAACGTTATCGTCTACCAGTTTGAATAAAAATGCTCCACATAATTTGACCCTTTGGTTAGAAAATTCGGTGGCTGGCGAATCCGATAAATCTAACGATAGTTTGTACTTGGGTTCAGTAATTATTCAAGATCAATTTATCCAAGTGACGGGTTATCCATGCCTAGAGGTGTTTACGGGTAATTGGGACCATAATTCTGCATTGTTGGATGTTGAGTTGCAGAAATTGAAGAAGTCTAATCCCTTGTTGCAAGGTTCGATTATCATGATGCATCATATTTTGGATCCTATGGCTACGGAGGCTGGAGATTTGATGTATAAAATTAACGGCGGTATTTCTGATGGAATATTCCCTGCTTTGTCGTTCAACCGTGGATTTTTTGAAGAACATCCAGAGAATTCCATTTTCGGTATGGATTCACTAATGCAAAAAATTAATCAGTGGAAAATATATAATACCTTTCTAGTTCCGCAAATTGAAAATCTAAACTACGATGCTCAATCCAAAAAAGTAACAGGGACATACAAGATATCGGCTTTAGATTATTTTGATCCGTCTACGGTAAGGGTGACTGTATTCCTACGCGAAAAAACGCAACGCGGAAATACCAGCGGTTGGTTGCAGCGCATGAGTCTGGAAGAAACACAGAATCCTAGCTCGTATTTCTTTGGAAAAGGTACTAAATTGGTGGGGTATCCCTACAATGATGTGGCTTTTGACTGGAGTTCGGAAGGTAACGGCATCTTGGGTAAACCATTAGGGACGCCGGGTATTGTTACACCAGGTGGGAATTTCTCGGGAACAATCGATTTTACATTGCCTGATTCTGCAATCAAGATTACTTTCCCCAAATCGGTGGATTTTGCTGATTCAGGAGATGCCTTCTTGCGCTATAAACCAGCGGATTTAGAAGTAGTTG
>CAZKOM010000177.1:0-2418 GCA_964554385.1 uncultured Flavobacteriaceae bacterium
TGCCAAAGCACCAAAATTGATCACCCGCGAAATGTTACCTACAATGAAAAAAGGAGCGGTTATCGTGGACGTAGCTATAGACCAAGGAGGATGCTTCGAAACTTCAAAACCTACCACTCACGCGGAACCGGTGTACGAAGTGGATGGTGTTATGCATTATTGTGTAGCCAATATGCCAGGTGCTGTTCCTTATACTTCTACCTTGGCACTTACCAATGCTACCCTTCCTTATGCGGTGCAATTGGCGAACAAAGGCTGGAAGCAAGCTTGCAAAGACAGCAAAGAATTAACTTTGGGTCTTAACGTAATCAACGGGAAAGTGGTTTACAAAGGAGTTAGTGAAGCGTTCAACCTTGAGTACACCCCAGTTGAATCTTTTTTAAATTAATTGAATATCTATAGGAAAAGCCTCGAGAAATCGGGGCTTTTTTTATATAAATCGCATGAGTAAGCCACTAGTTAACCACAAGATTTACGGCGAAAACAACGCCCATAGCCTCTATATTCTGCATGGAATTTTTGGCATGTTAGACAATTGGCACCTAGCAGCCCAACAGCTTTCTCATCAATTTAAAGTAATCACCTTCGATGCCAGAAATCACGGCAAAAGTTTTCACGATGCCGATAATTCCTTTCAAGCCATGGTGGAAGACCTTAAAGATTTGATGGTTAGCTTAGGGGACGGAAACAAATCGAATTGGGTTATGGGCCACTCCATGGGTGGAAAGACTGCCATGCTTTTTGCCCATCAATTTCCCGAATTAGTAAAAAAATTAATCGTAGTCGATATTGCTCCGAAAGCCTATGTCCCCGGGCACTTGGGCTATTTCAGAGCATTCAACGAAGTTCCTTTTCATACATTCTCTACTCGCAAAGAAGTAGAAGAAGCCTTCGAACCTTATGCCCCTGAAATGTCTGTAAGACAATTCCTGCTAAAAAATATCGAACCCCTTCCAACCGGTGGCTATAAAACAAAAAGTAACCTATCGGCAATTGAAACTTGGTATCCTCAAATCATAGGTGGACTAGAATTCACACAACCCTTTTTAGGCGAAACGCACTTTATCGCTGGTGATAAAAGTGGTTACATAAAAGAAACCGACAAAGATTTCATCCTGCAATATTTTCCCACTGCCGTATTTCACACAGTAGAAAAAGCGGGTCATTGGGTACATGCCGAAAATCCACAAGGATTTTTAAATTGCTTGAACGAAATTCTATAATCAACATATTATAAACCTATCTTCGAACTTATGCGACCTCAATTTTCTTGCAAATCGCTGATGCTAATGTGTCTACTCACGATTTTCGGCGGAAATTCCGAAGAAGTCTTTGGGTCTACAGAGATAATTCCCATTTTCAAACCCCTTACTACATCACCCGAACAAGCAAATATATTGGAATCATTGGTATTAAATGACACCAACAAACCGATATCAAAACCACCGGTTAGAAGCAATACTCCACCACCCAAGAAAGAATATACCCCATCGGATTGGATCGTATTAAATGTTGGCGGCGGAATTCAATACAACCAAGGGGGATGGTCGGGAAGATATTCCAATCACCTTGCTGCCGCATTGGGCGCAGAATATCAAAAAAAGGAAAAATTCTTAGTAGGGTTTCATTACATGCCCTATCACGGAAGTTCGGTAAACGCCGATAGTATGTTTGGTGGAATTCAAGGTCCTTCGGGCTATGTTTTAGACCAATTTGGATTTAGCACCATCGTTCGAGCTTACCTACGAGGCTTTAATATCGCAGCAACCGTAGGTAAAATAAACCCGATCAAAACAACGCCTTTGGCCGTGCATTCTATAATTTATACTGGGGGTTTAGGATATCACGAACATTTTACCCAATTCCAATTAGACAAGGGGAAAACACCCCAATTGGAGGGTATTTATGCCGATGGCTACGATAACTACAGACGTGGCATCGCCATTACTGAAAGTATCCGATATCAATACCTAAATAACGATGCAATCTCTGTTTTTATTGGCATTCATTGCATGCAAAGTCTCACTACTCCAGCCAGATCTTGGGACTTTGGTTTAAATAGAGCACCCGATCCAAGGCAGATAGACTTTTCCATCGGCACGCAATTTGGAATCGTCATCCCTATCAACTTGGATTCAAAATCGAAAGTACAAAATTCTAAATCCGATTACTTTTTCGATTGATTACCGGTTTGAGAACGCTAAATACCCTTTATACATCATCCTAACAGATTATTGCAGCAATCCCGTCTCCGTTGAAGATTTTATACCCCATAGCGATAGAACTTTTTGTAAGCTTACATAAAATGGCTGCCTGGTTCAATCCCAAAGCCAAACAAATGGTTTCCGGGAGAACCCGCATCGATTATTTGGGATTAAAAACACTCTCTACGGATAAAAAAACTTGGCTATTTCACTG
>CAZKOM010000178.1:0-2360 GCA_964554385.1 uncultured Flavobacteriaceae bacterium
ATTTTAAATGTATTCTTTTTCGCTATGAAGGTCATGGTTTTTATTTAAACCCTTTAAACCAATCCCTTGTTTCCTCGTCTTCGGAGAAAATGTAGCAGCCCTTCATCCCGCGGGTCAATAAGGTGCGGTAGGTGTTTTTGATGATCAAATCCAATTCCTCAGAAGCACGGATTGGGTCTTCCTTGCTGAACTTCTTCCATCCGAATACACTTTTGTCCGTACTTGCCCGCTTGCTTGGATCCGTTACTACTTTACCATTACGAATTATCAAGTCGGGACCTATTATCACGCCTACGTAATCTATTTCCAAGCCCTGACAAGTGTGAATGCAACCAATCTGATTGATAGATTCTTCTTTAACAATCCATAAGCTGCTATCCGAGGCCAAATTCCACTGCATTCGAAAGTCTTCTGATGGAAATTCTATATCATATGCCTCTTTATTGTTTCTACTGTTCCATTTCCAACAGTAACCTGCTACTATTCGCGCAGTATGCTTTGGTAATTGATTTTTTTCTTCGATAAATTGTCTCAAATCTGTAGCTGTTTCACAAACCCCAAATTCATAGTTAATATCGTGCAGATCTGTATTGGCAGTTGTTCTAATTTGCAGTGCATTATCCAACCAAGCCAAATAACCGTCACTTCCACCACAGCGAAATTGACTTTCTAATTTCATTTCCTGTACCTCTGCACCCTGTCTCATGGCCCATTCACGAATCGCGTACCATATAGACCACTTTTCTCATTCAATCGATGCGCTTCATCTACCACCAAACAAGCGAATTGATTCGGTTTTGCTTTAATGTATGAGCCAGACCCCTTGAATAAATTGTCAATACTTGATTTAGTCCGATATCCTTTTAGTTTCTCTGCGTAAACACTCCTTGGAGCGCTATTCTTACTCACGTAATGTGTTAGTTTTTGATCACCGGTGAGTTTTGCCAAAAGGTTGATCGCCACCACACTTTTTCCGGTACCTGGTCCACCTTCAACGATTAGGACTTGCTTTTGTTTATCGGTTATCGCCTTATTAACTAATTGCAATGCTGTTTCATAAACAATCTTTTGATCGTCGATTAGTGTAAATTCTTGTTTGCCATTAAGCAGTGCAACCACAGAATCTGCGAGTGCTTTACTTGGACGAATCTCACCATTTTCGATGATTTCCATGATATTCTGAGTATCGCCGTACTTGACAAATTGCTTAATGAAATCGGCCAAAGCCCTTATATCGTGTTTGAAAAATAAGGGTGCTTTGGTAATGTGATGTTGGTAAAAGGGTAGAGTAAGCGAAGTTTTATTTTCGCAATTGTGCAAAAATGCACAAGGGGACAGCTGTATGTTGTTGTCCTCCACAGAACGATTAAAATTTTTAAGCAAATCGGCATAAGACCAAGCTTGGTAGGATGGATGGCTGACTTCACGAATCGCCCCACCGACAAAAGTTCGAACAACGGCGTCTTTGCTTGTTGCCTCGGCTTCACTCCATTGTTTCAGTTCGATGATAACAGCATTTTGGTTGCGGTTGGCATCGAGACCCGTGAGTATGAAGTCTATGCGTTTTGATGTTTGAGGGATTTGACATTCTATTGTAACAAGAGCATCAGTTGGGGTATTGGCAATTTCCAAAACATTTTTCATGTATTGCATGGAGTTGCGCCAACTGTTGATTTCGTTTTCCGATGTTCGGTGATTGTATTTTTGTTGAAATTGTTGATGGATTACATAGTCGATTTTGCTCTCGCGCACGTCAGCCATGAAGGTTTCGCAATTTTGTTGGTAAACAATCATAATTCGTTGTATTTTTTTGCATTGCCCTTGGCTTTGTCTGTTGGATACTTTAATTCGTTTTTAGCAATTTTATCCAATATGATTTCTTCTACGTTGAAATTATAATGCTTTGCAATGAGTAGTGCATAGGCCATTACATCAGCAAGTTCTTCTTTCACTTTTTCTACATCGGCCTCGTTGGCTGTTTTCCAAAGGTAATTCTCTAGCAATTCCCCTGCTTCGATGTTTAAAGCAATGGCTAAGTCTTTGGGATTGTGAAACTGTTCCCAATCTCTCTCATCACGAAATTTGACAAGTGCATCGGTAAGTTTTTCAATATTCGACATGCCCGACAAATATATTGAAATTGATCTCAAGTTGCATGGTGTTTCAAATTCATTAGGTGGGGACTTTTTATGTTCCCAAAATTCTTCTGAACGGTTTCCTTGGAGGGTACGAAACTGAAAATTTCAAGCTGTGTATTAATTTCAGTTTTTATTGCAAACTCTTAATACTTATCAAAAATCAAAAGTTTTAGGAATTTGTAGATTTTAGTTATTTAGGAATTTAGAAAATTGGCGGTTATT
>CAZKOM010000179.1:0-2357 GCA_964554385.1 uncultured Flavobacteriaceae bacterium
AGTAAAACTTAATGAACCATTGTTGTTTCTAGCAAAAACGAAGAATGCTGCACCTGGATTGATGTAACGTGAATCGCCACCGGCATTTTGGAACCAAGATGCGCCACCTTTTTGGGGAGTGCTTCCAACAGAACTATCCCAGGAATTGTAGTTTTTAGCCAATGCATCGTAGGTATAATATCGAGGTAATATGTTGGCGGTATTTCCTTCATAGAACGTTCTAAAGTTTAGAGTAGAAGGATAGGGGTTAGCAATTAAATTAGCTCCATCTAATGTTCCACCATTCGTTTTTGATAAACCAGTTACGGTTAAACTTCCGGTTTGTATCTGACCTTTAAAATCAATGATTTGTTTATTGGCAATGATGCTTGTGTCACCAAGTCCATGATCTAAATCTCTTGCACCACGGAAGAATACTAGTACGCCTTTACCTGGATCAACTTTGTTAGCCGTAGTTCCAGAAGTATAAGCTGTCCAACTAGCTGTGGTTTCATTCCATCGGAATATGGATGATTTACACCAGCTGCAAGAAGTTGTAAATGAATCTTTATTGGCTGGGTCTGTTACAGTGCCTGTTAAATGGATATCATCTACAAATTGACTAAAGTTTGCAGCGTTTTTAAGTGGAATGCCTACTGTTCTATATGCACGGCGAGTTGAGTTTAAAATTTCAACTAAGGATCCTCCGGTTATAGCAGCACCGGTAGGCATCACCGCTAATTCACCAAAAGCTTTAGAGCCAACCTTGTCAAACCATTTAAATTGTAAATGGGGAGTCCAAGCATTCCAATCGGCCGCAGAACTAGATGCAGGGGAATTTGAAATAACTGTAGTGTTAGGTAATAATGTTAATTTGCTATAAAGCGGTAGAGAACGCTCAAGTGTGAAATTCATTACTGTTCCATTGCCAATAAAAACATTCGTATTTGAATCAATGTATAAGACTCCGCTAGTGTTAGTTAGTTTTGAATTACTACCTTCGAAAAATATTGTACTTTGATTGTTGACAGGTTGAAATTTTAAATTCCCACCCATCGTAATAATGTCTTTTCTAAATTTCAAATTCCCATTTCCTGTGAAATTTAGTGAACCACTTTCGGTTTTTAAATTTGATCTAAAAATTGCTTCATTTCCAGATAACACATTCAAATTTAAAGTTCCTCCTTGCATTCGCATACCAGCTAAAGTGTCTAATCTAAATTCGAAATCGCTGAGTGGAGTTGTTTTCGGTCCGATAAACCAATTTCCTACATTAGAAGTAGTTGAACATTTAAAGGTTACATGATTATAGGGATAAATGATAAACTGAGTGATTGAGTCGGAAACTCCATCCATGTAAATGGTGGTATTTCTCAAGCTAGTGGTTGTGGCGAGGTCTACGACAAGTACGTCTGTTGATTTAGGCGTTGTTCTGGTCGGAGTCCAATTCGCCGCAATTTTGTATGAACTATCTATTCCAGTTGGCGGTTCACTCCAAGTATATATGCCGGCATTAGCATCTACTATATTAACCGTAGCTTGAATGGTGATTTTCGTTGTGAAACTACTACATCCTGAACCAATACCAAAAGTAATCAAATTGTTGTAGGTGCCTTTACTTGACAGAGAGTTTCGTATGTAAACTTTGGCTGTAGTTACCCCCTTTCCTGGTTTAAATGGCATCGGCGATCCAGGTCCTGCGTTTCCAGGACAAAATTCCTTCCATGCATTTGATCCAACACTTCCATATTGCAATTCCCAAGTAGATTGTGAACTTGTATCTGCAAACCAAATTTCAGTATTGCCATTAAATCCGGTTAGGCTAAGTGTAATTTCCTTATACTGTGCATTTGCTCCTGCTACGGAAGTCCAAGTTATACTGTAACTGGAACCCGTAGAAACTGTTATTGCCCCGGCAGCACTGATGCCAGTGATGTCTTGGGCTTTAACGTTTGAAGTAATCAACGTTAAAGTGATGATTGCCTTTGAAATGAGCTTCGCTAATTTATTCATCTGGACTTTTTAAATTATGCACAATTAAGTGATAGTACGAAATTAGTAGATAAATTTCTACGTTGTTGATGGAAATGTTTAATTTTCATTGATTTTGTCTAAAAATTAGGAAATGTTAGGGCAGTCTAGACAATTTCGGTGCCAAAAAGTGGAGTGTAGAATAAATTTTGTAGAAAAAAATCTATTCAATACAGCTTTCTAACAACTTGAATTTATGTGATAGATATTTTCGCATTTTCTAGTTTTTGAAACAATTTTCAATTTCCTTTTGGAAGTAAAGGGAGATTTTGTATTTTTGCAGCCCGTTTAGGAAATCAATTTTACAGAATTGGTTAAATTTACTGGATGGTATCGTAGCTCAGTTG
>CAZKOM010000180.1:0-2328 GCA_964554385.1 uncultured Flavobacteriaceae bacterium
CCGATACACGGGGAACAGTGAGAAGCTCAATGATTCTGGTTTAAGTGAATATCATTTACACTTTGATAAGAATATTGCAGAAAGTGTAGCTAATAATCGGTTTTATTTGGTTTACAAACAAAAATTGGCCTTAGCGAATACAATTGAATACCGCCCTACAAATCGTGTGCGGTTGGCGCCCAATCCCACAAATTCAACCATGGTAACCCTTTATACTTCTTCGCCGTTTAACCAAGGGGATGTAGTTTTCATAACGGATGTTACTGCTAAGATTTTAAAGGATATGTTACAATATTTAAATTGGTTTAAACCAAGAAAGAAAAAAGGAATGAAAGATTTTAAAGTATTATTATCCAGAGGCCGATCAAAAAGAAATACAACTTCAACTTCCAAAGGGAATTGCCCAAGGTATATATTGGATTAATGTGCAAAGCAAGGCTCTTGGGCAAACGAATAATAAGTTGATAATACATGAATAAAACAAAGTAAGCATACAATTATCCTAGCAATCATTCATTAAAAAACACTTTCATTAGTGTTAAGATTGTTGCCAATTGCTAGTAAGGTACTTATCTTTGAAAACGATCTCTTTAATGCTATCTACGACCCCTTCCGCTTCCCCCTTTGCTGTTGTAACAGGTGCCAGTTTAGGTTTGGGAAAGTCTATCGCTTGTGAATTAGCCGAACGTGGCTATTCATTACTGCTCGTAAGTCTTCCAGGGGAAGGTTTACCGGCGTTGTGCACCGAAATTTCAGACCAATATGGTGTTTATGCAATTCCCTTCGAAGTTAATATTACAAAATCAGAGGAACTTACCGAATTGCTTCATACGATAAACACGAATTATCGTGTTGAAGTTTTGGTAAATAATGCAGGGATTGGTGTTTCAGGAGAATTTGAAGGTACCGATTCTGAACGCATTGTTGGATTACTGCGATTAAACATAGAGGCATTGGTATTAATAACTCATGGATTAATACCCAACTTGAAAAAGCAATCCAAATCCTACATCCTCAATATTTCCAGTATGGCGGCGTATTCCCCAATTGGCTATAAAACCGTATATCCTGCATCAAAGGCCTTTGTATATTCATTTAGCAGAGGCTTAAATGCAGAATTACGGGAATTTGGGATTCAAGTAACCGTAGCCAATCTCGGCCCCATGAGAACCAATGCTGCTGTAATTGAACGTATCAATGGACACAATGCCTTGATTCGAAGCACGGTAAAAGATCCATGTGAGGTGGCTAAGATTTGTATCCGACGATTGTTTAAAGGCAGAAGAGTAATAATGATCAATTACCTAAGTTATCTGTTTTTAAAATTCACTCCTTCAATCATTCGAATTCCTATGCTTACCAAACATGCTAAGAAAGAATGTTTGTCGGAAGTACTCGCAATCAAGAGATTACGGCAGACCATATAATTCTAGGTTTTCAAGCTCCGTAAGCCTCCAACGATTAATCAATTTCTAATTATCGTTTCGATATTTTATTACCGGTAATCAAACGCTGTAAATTGCATTTGAACCGATTGATTTCGGGGTTTCGTTTTTTCAAATGTTTGGTACTTACGCCACTGTTCACACGTTTCCTCCATAAGTTAAAACTGCTGCGCTTTAACTCTTGCCGCATTAAGGCAATAACTTGGGTCTCGGAATATCCAAATTGGAATTTTATGGCTTCAAATGGGGTCCTATCCTCCCACGCCATCTGGATAATTCTATCGGTATCTTCTGGAGAAAGTTCAGGGGTTACCATGACGAATATCAAGATAACCCTCTAAAAGCAAATTAGTTTTTTTTAGAAATTACTTTTTGCAACAACTTTTCTTTCCCATCTCACCTTTTAAAGGAATAGGCTGTACTACTTGTCGTTTAGGCGAATTATCACCTTCTTTTAATTGATATACAGAATTAAGCTGTAATTGCGAAAATATTTGTTTTTTGGATGGATTTCCACCCCACCAAACTTCCACAGAAGTCACGGTGGTTTGCTTTCCTAACCCAGCTTCTAGTTGCAATGAATTTGCGCCAAAAGACCCTCCTGTACCTGTTGTTAAATGGAACTGTTTAACGCCTTGTGGGCCATCAGTAGTAATAATCACTCTCGAATTTTGACCATCGCGAGAGGTTGTTTTACCTTCTAATTTTAACGTTATCCAATTATTGCTGTGATTAGAATTAACAAATAGTGCGTTATGGGCATTATCCCCTTCTACCGCTCCCCCTAAATTGGAATAAATATCTTGATCGCCGTCATTGTCTAGGTCGCCAAAACTAATTCCGTGTCCTTTTTGTAAATGACCCAATCCTGATTGACTGGTAA
>CAZKOM010000181.1:0-2257 GCA_964554385.1 uncultured Flavobacteriaceae bacterium
AATTTACTAATAGCTAAAATATAACTATTGGCAAATGGTTGTATTTTAGATTTAATGTAATTTTATTATTCTAAACCAACAATTGAGTACAACTAAACATTTAAAAAAAACCAACCAACTACAAAACGTAAAATCTATTAAAAAGCCATTCGTTATTATTCTAATTGCAGCATCAAAACACCCAGATTCAGCAATTATTTTCATCGTTATACCTTGAAATTACTTTATGAATGCGATTATGAGCACAAAAAAAGCAACCCAATGGATGATACTCCTAGCAATGGTATCTTTATTTATACCCTTTGTTTATTTGGAAGTTGGACCGAAAGGGATTGAATATTATGGCAAAGATGTGCCAGATATTTATATCCTGGGGGGATACATCCTTGGAAAAGACACTTCCTTTTGGGGAATTAACTTCGCCTACAAATTCCAACTCACGTTCATACTACTCTTTGTCGCTCTCATATACAAATTTCAAAAAGACCAAAAGGGAATATTCCTTTACCTCAGCTTAACCCTACTAATTTGCTTCCCTTTTTGGCTTGAAATTTATATTTCTGGTGTAAAAAACAACAGCGATTCTGCCGATCTCACCACATACCCTATGCCCGGTTTGTTAATTTGGGCGATAATTTTGATTCTTAACACATTCACCGTATATCGAACAATTCGACAAACCACACCAACTTTTAATTAAAACTCACAAATCCTAAAACAAATTACTCAGGCTCTCTATTACTAGACTCATTAAAAAACAATGACGACCACAAAGTATTGGGGATTAAATCTTTGTACAATTTTAATTTAGCTTTCAACTCGTCTGCCATCCCCAGATTACCAGTTTCTAATTGATATTGATATTCGTAATAAAAACCCCAAAATTTCACATTCCACTCATTATCTGATTGCAATAGTCGCAAGTCCTGTAAGGACAAGTTTCTGTACCCGTTTTCAATTAAAATTTTACTTGACGATGTTATAAATGCCAGTTCGATTTCTCCCTCTCTATCGTTGTTTAATAAACGCTGTACGCGTTTACGGTCAGTAAAAAAAATACCAGACTTGTTTGGTACGACGGTAACCAAAAATAAACCTACAGATATAACACCAGTAAAGGCAAATGCAAAACTGAAACTAGGTAAAACAAAATTAGAACCTACCACCAACAAGAATCCAAAAACCAAGGAAAACAGAGGTCCAGCAATCAAAATATTTGCATATTCATACTTAATCTTAGCAGTAATTTCATTGGGTGATGTAGCAGCAACACCTCCAAAAAATTGCAAATTTCTATTCAAAAAAAGTCTAATTTTATTATCTTTTCTATGAACACCTAACAGTCCTACTATGAACAATTGCAACTGATATCCCTGAAATAACCCCATCAATAAATGTCCTAATTCGTGTATGAATATCGCAACGAATGGCCCGTTAATAAGTGTTAATAAAAAAAATACTGTTTCCCTTTGAGAATCAGGCAACAGCGCGTTTAATTTTTCCTGAGGTATTATATAATAAAGCAACCCTACGATTGAGCCACCTACCACTAAGCCAACAATACTTTCTTTTAATGCCTTGTATCTCATTATGGGCTAATTGAATCCTACTTTACAGTGCATTCAAAATTGAATACACAACAGGATTATTGTACGATGAGTAAATACGTTCAATCTGCAGTGCGATAAAAATTATTTCTGATTGAATCCATCCTTAAATCCAGCAGCAATATCATCATTTGTTCCAATTTCAAATCCAAAAGATGCTGCACACACCGCTAAATGAACGATAGTCCAAATACGTTGCCACAGTGGTCTCTCTTTCCATGTAATTGTTGAGTCGAATGGATCAAAAGCCAAAGCGATCCCCAAATACATCGCTGCATCACCAAAGTTTCCGGAAATTAATTTGTAAACACCAAAAACACAAAATCCGACATAAAGCCATCGATTAATTTGATTATTATTGCTCATAAACAATTCGAAACTAAACTTTTGCAACAACACAAAATAGTCAAATATTGCTTATTTCCGGACAACATATTGCCTTGGCGTCATTCCGAAATATTGTTTAAATAACTTTCCAAAAGAACTTGAATCGGCGAATCCAACCAAAATCGCAATTTCATGTATTGGCATAATACCTAAGTACGTAACTGCTTTTTCTAATCGTTTTGAAATCATGTAATCATACGGAGTAGTTCCAAAAACAGCCTTAAAATCTCGTAACAATTTAAACTTTGAGAGCCCAACCTGAT
>CAZKOM010000182.1:0-2167 GCA_964554385.1 uncultured Flavobacteriaceae bacterium
TTCACACGGTAAATAATTCAGACAACTGTCCCACCATCTACCGAGATACGGTGATTATTCCAGATCCACCGGTAGTAACGATGGCAACCAAAGACACATTTGCTTGTAAGGGAACCACGATGAATTTGTTTGCCAATGTTTTATACGGTAAATCTCCATTCAGCTACTATTGGACGCGGGTTAGCAAGGATACAGGTTTGAATAAACCATGGAAGGCGGAGACGCATATCGATGGGGATACGATGAAGGATTTAACCATCCCCAACATCAACCGTGATTCCACCATTCGTGTTCGAGTAAAAGACGGAGACGGATGTATCTTCTACGATACGGTTACGATATTTTTAAAACCACTGCCGGTGGTTAGTTTGGGGCCAGATCAGAGAATTTGTACCTATCAAAGTTATACGTTCGATGCTCAGCATGCCGATACAGTAAAATACAAATGGAATAGAGGCGATACTACTCGAACAATCAACGTAAATATTAAGGGCAAATACATTGTAGAGGTAATGGAAACCAAATGGCAGTGTAAGAAGAAAGATACGGTTGAGTTGTTCGTAAACGATACGGTAGTGAGTTTGGCAGGAGCAGATAAGGCGATTTGTAATCAGAAATCAACCACCTTGGATGCTACGCATCGTCCAAGCAGCATAACGGCGCAATATACTTGGACCGATATAACCGGAAACAAAACATTGGGAAGCAATGCCAACTACACGATTAAACCGGCCAATACCAATGCCCCAGGCGGATCTCCGCAGTTCTTTGATTACGATTTGTATACCAAAGTAACCCAGGGTGGCGTTACGTGCGAAGACCGGGATACCATCCGCGTACGAGTAAATGCATTGCCATTTGTGAAATGGGATCCCAAGCCATTGAAGGCGCAGTGTTTCGTGTATGGCGATATTGAAGTGAACAGCTTCTTTAATCGCGGCAAAGAAAACGGAGTGAGAATTTGGGGTTTTGAAAATAAATTACCCAACAACGTATACACCAAGCCATCAAGTACTCCCAACCCAGGAGCAGGGTCTGCGTTCAATATGATTGATTCGGTAACCACCACACGTCATCGTTTCAAGACCACCGCATTAAACAACGCGCAGTTGCAGAATGGAAACAGCTTCCAAGGTAAAATCTATGGCTGGTACAAGGATACCAACGGTTGTATCAACATCGATAGCGTAATTCAGCGAATCAATGGTAACCCGATGGTAGATTTGGCGGATTCAACATTCTGTCAGGATTTAGGAGAAATCAGCATGGATGTGATCACCCGCAGACCTAAAGTGAAAATAGGAATCAAGATGGATTGGACGGTGTTACAATCCCCAGGTGGAATAGATCCAACAGCGATATTGTACAACAACAACCCCTTCGGCTCACCGGATTGGCGCTTTAAGTTTGGTAACCCCACGGAAGATAACTACCAAGGAACGTACAAATTTGGATTGTGTGTAGAGGATCAAATTACGGGCTGTAGAACCTGTGATACGGTGAAGGTAGAAATTATCCCTGAGCCAACGATTAAAGTAACCTCACCCAATCCCGTATGTGTAAACTGGGATACGATGGAGTTGTACCAGTATATCACTGTAAATAGTGTACAAGCCAAAGATAATGATGGGTCAAAATATGAGATTATCGAATACAATTACGATAGAAATGACCCCAAAGTAAAGAACACACAGTTAATCAAAGGACACTATTTCTTGCCGAGTTTTGGAGTTGGAACTTGGTTTATACGCTATAGCAATGCTGCAACAGGCTGTTTAAAACAGGATAGTTTCTACATTTACGTGAACGATACCCCCAACGCAGTATTATTAGCCCCCATCACAATTTGTAACAATGGGGTAGAGTTAGACTTGGGATCAAGAATCAATACAGCGCAAACCAAACCAGCAACGGCAACGGCAGTATGGACAGCAGTAAGTAGCGGAGTAACGTTGAATGGAAATAAATTCAAGCCCTTTACCCAAGGAACTGCTACCAACGTAGAAGGTCCCTACAACTTGCGATTCACCTATACGGACAACAATGGCTGTAGCGATACAGAAACCTACAACGTATCGGTACGGAACCAACCAGAAATAACCATCACCACCCCAGATCCAGCCCAGGCCTGCGAAGGAACTCCATTTGCTATTCAAAGTACTAGTAA
>CAZKOM010000183.1:0-2162 GCA_964554385.1 uncultured Flavobacteriaceae bacterium
GAAGACGCCGAATTCAGCGTGGAAGACATGAACGCCATCTTGCTAACCATCAAACACCTCCTGCTCCCACCCTCCGATCTACTGTCGTTCTGGGAGGAATTCGCACACTTGCAGTATCGAGATTGGATCAATAATATCGACCATCAAGAAGTGGAAATCGATAATGTGGTAAAAGTGTCACGGTATGGATTATTGCTTTCGTTAAGCAACCTGAATTCATCAAAGTTAGAGCTAGAGCACTTCCATAAAGTGGTGAACCAACGCCAACATCGAAAAGGCGAAGACCTGATCCCCTTTTACCAATGGATGGGCTTTAAATCCTTCACTGGCAGGCCGATTTATTGGTGGGTGGATTGCAGATACGGTAAAGTAAAATCCAGCGGTCCCGATTGGAACCACTGTCGGGCCTATCTCTTCGGTGGATTTATCATTTTCAAATCCTACTACAATGCCCTGATGGTACAGCTGGATGAAATCAAAGATTTAACCAATGGAATCGATGCGATTAATGATGTTCGATATATCTCTTTCAAAGTAAAAGGCGAACGACAGCCCTACCGAATATCGGAAATAGCCAGCAAAGAAGATTACGATTTCTTGTATAGTTTCTTGTCGAAAATCCCCATCCAAGGCACCACGGAAGAAGACCGAATGGTATTGCTGCCCGAAGACCTCGACGACACCCCTACCTCCAACCATCCTGCACCCGATCCCGCATCGGCAAAACCTCCCAAACCGGCCAATTCAGGCAACAACTTAAATGATTCTTCCAGTAATAATTCTGGAAGCAATAGGAATGATGGTAATGGTCGAGATGATTCCAGCCCGAACGGAAACTCCGGAAAAAATTCCAAAAATGCGAGAGCTGCAGGAAACAATTCCAAAGAAGCGGATCCTTTTGCGGAATTGGAAGCCTTGGTAGGCATCTCGGAGGTAAAGGAGCAGATAAAAAGCCTCAGCAATTTGATCAAAGTGCAACAAATGCGCAAGGCCAAAGGCATGCAAGCCGTGCAAGTTTCGTTGCACAGCGTTTTCACGGGAGCTCCTGGTACGGGTAAAACTACCGTTGCCCGCTTATATGCCGGAATCTTGAAAGAACTGGGCATCCTGAAAAAAGGTCATCTGGTGGAAGTGGATCGCACGGAATTGGTAGCCGGTTATTTGGGTCAAACCGCGATGAAAACCGAGGGCATCATTAACAAAGCCATGGATGGCGTGCTGTTCATAGATGAAGCCTATAGTTTGGCGCCCCAAGACAGTTCGGACAGTTACGGCGATGAAGCGGTGAACGTACTGCTAAAGCGCATGGAAGACGATAGAGACCGATTTGTGGTAATCGTAGCAGGGTACGCCGAAGAGATGCACCAGTTTATTGATTCCAACCCCGGATTAAGCAGTCGATTCCCTCGCGACATCGAATTCACAACCTACAACTCCATGGATTTGAGAGAGAGTGTGTCGAAAATCTGCAATAAGAACGAGTACCAGTTGGGCGATGGTTTGGCCGATGCCTTGCAAGCGCATTTTGAGGAACAATTGGCGAGCGCCGATCGGAAGTTTGGCAATGCGCGTTATGCACGAAATTTATTCGAAAAACTCCTGGAGCAACAAAGCAATCGTGTGGCAGCGATGGACAATCCCACCGAAACCGATATCAGCACCTTGCAGGTGGAGGACCTACACCGGCTTTCGGATAAAACTACAAAAGATTAAGCCTGAATAGGCTACAAATAAAAACATGAACCGATCCGAATCCATCACTGCATTACGCAGCGAGATACAAACCGACCAAGAACGCAGTCCGCTGCCCCTTGAGCAATTCCAAAATGATACGCTGAGACCGATACTTAAATTTCAGAACGACATTTACGTGGCTTTTGTAAAATCTTATTTAGAGAATGTTGAGGTGCCCAGTAAAAAGCATGCAATGCAAGAATTCCTAAAACTAAGGTTCCAGAAGGACGTTGCCTTAAGAAATACGGTATTGGGACTAACGATAGCATTATTCACCGCCGAAGAGATGGAATTTTACTTGCCCCAAAAATCGGAGCTAAACAAGCGCATCGTGGCCATGCTGGCCCAACGCCTCGCTGATCAACTCGTTGGATAAGCAAAAAATGTCATTTTAAGCCTAAAAAATCATAAAAAAATGCTTATTAGTG
>CAZKOM010000184.1:0-1772 GCA_964554385.1 uncultured Flavobacteriaceae bacterium
TTGCGGTGTTTGATTGATCATGGAGCCCCTGAGTCAATTTCTTGGGAAGCACATCCCCATATTGGTACCAATAAACTGCCGCAGTTGGTGGAAGGGATACGAAACACAATCCGTGATTGCGGGGGAGAGGTGAGATTCAATAGTAAGCTGGTTGATTTGGATTTGGATGCGGGAAATGGGAAGATAAGGAAGTTGAAGGTTGAGCAGTTTTCGAGTGTCGGAAATACGGTTGATTCAGCTAGTTCTTCGGCAACCACTTATTGGGAATCTTGCGATAATGTGATTTTGTCAACGGGACATTCGGCACGAGATATTTTTGAGTTATTGGCTGAAAAAGGTATTGTTATTGAGTCGAAACCGTTTGCTTTAGGGGTTCGTTTGGAGCATCCTCAAGCATTAATTGATTCGATACAATATAAATGTGATTTACGGGGAAAATTTTTGCCTCCGAGTTCCTATAGTTTGGTAGAGCAGATCCGAGGTAGGGGAGTTTTTTCATTTTGTATGTGTCCGGGAGGGATTATAGCTCCTGCGGCTACAGATATTGGTGAAGTGGTGGTGAATGGATGGAGTCCAAGTAAGCGAAATGGCCCTTTTGCAAACAGTGGCTATGTAGTTGGGGTGGACGATCATGATTTTGCTCCCTTTGCTAAGTACGGTGAATTACGTGCCCTACGGTATCAACAGTCGGTTGAGCGCAGTGCCTACACCACCACGGGTAGTCTTATGGCCCCAGCCCAGCGCATGGAAGATTTTATTCAGCAACGTAATTCAGTGGATTTGCCTGGGAATTCTTACTTGCCCGGATTGAAATCGGTGGATTTGAATACTGTATTACCAACAGCAATTCATCAGCGAATTCGAGAATCGCTGGTTGTTTTGGGTAAGAAAATGCGGGGATTTAGAACAAACGATGCTATTCTAGTAGGGGTGGAGAGTAGAACGAGCAGTCCGGTAAGAATACCAAGGAATTTAGAGGACTTGCAGCATCCGCAGTATAATAATTTATATCCATGTGGAGAAGGTGCTGGATATGCGGGAGGGATTATGAGTGCGGCGTTGGATGGGATGCGTGTTGCACACGCGGTGGCTAAATAACGTAAGATTTTTTTGTTGCTGTAATTCAATACCACCCAATAAGGGGGTGCGTTAAATTACCTACTTAATGGTTTAGCTACCAAGTTGAATGGTTTGGATAGATTGGGTCTTTATAAATCATATTTATTATTGAGTTATTTTTGTTTTCAATACAATAAAAATATTTTTTGTCTCTTTAATGTCATTGAATTAATTTAACTAATGATTTTAATAGTTTTTCTTTAATAACCCATAAAATATTGATGATTTCAGTATTTCGAATGTCATAAATATTGGTTTTTATAGATTGTTGTATGTAAGATTTCGATATTGCGATAATTAATAATACATATAAAAAGTGTAATTATTAAATGTAATTATTAAATACAAAAATACTATAACACATATGAAACAAAATTACAATTTCTCACACTGGAAAACTTTCATTCGAGGGGGCTTTCTGGCTGCAGCTGCATTGTTTGCTGGCTCGGTTAGTGCTCAGTTGAATGGTAGTTACACCATTAATTCGGGCACAGCCACGGGCGGCACGAATTATCAAACGTGGACGGCTTTTGCTACAGACATTACCTCTAAAGGTGTTAGTGGAAAGGTTACTGTAACAGTTCAAACAGACGTTACTACTTCTACTCAAACTGTTTTTGGAGCCATTTCTGGTGCTAGTTCAACCAACACCA
>CAZKOM010000184.1:1782-2142 GCA_964554385.1 uncultured Flavobacteriaceae bacterium
CATTACTATTGATGGTGGTAGTAAATTACTTTCGTATAATGGTAGTTATGAAGTCATTTCATTCACCGGTGCCGATTATGTAACAATCAAGAATTTAACGATTCAACATACTAGTACTTCTACATTAAGTTCTGGTATTCGTTTTTCAAGTGGATCGGATTACAACACTATCGACAATTGTATCATTGAATTTACGGGTATGACTTCTTACGGAAGTTCAAGCGCGTATATTTACTTTAGCCAATCCCAAGGTAGCCCTTCTTCGGCAACATCAACGTCCCCCCGTAAGTACAACACGGTTAGTAACTGTACCATGCGTACCACGGGTAGCAATGCTGCAGGTCCATATTTTGGAATCGC
>CAZKOM010000185.1:0-2118 GCA_964554385.1 uncultured Flavobacteriaceae bacterium
AATTTGATACTCCATTGGTTGTTGTTGGGTTGTATTTCAATCCGCTCCAACCTATGAATTCATTTGTTTCTCTATGGATAACAGCCCATCGACCTATACCATACTTATTGTATTGATCTTGAACAAATTCGATAATTTTCAAGGATTCATCAATGGTTTTGATTGGCTTATTACCTAGATATCGATGTACTGCCGGATTGGAATCTAAAAGAAACATTCCTGTTGCATCTTTAATATGTAGTTCTCTAAGGATTAATCTAGGGGTTTCAAGGATATGTTGGGACACGCGTTGTGGGAACTTAATAATTTCGACCATGGGTGGAAAGCATGTTGAATGCTTCTTCCCAGTTAGGGATATTATCTGATTCGAAACCGTAGGTTTTACCGGTAGCGATTGTATGAAATGACTTCATTGCCTTTAAATGTATTCCAGATCGCATGAATTCAAGCATAGTTTCTCTGCTATCCCAAGCAGTTAGGGTGCATTGATACCCTTGAATTCGTTTTACCTCGCAGAATTGATTCCCTGCAGCGGTTTGGGCTTGTCTGAACGAAGGAATCGCCAATGTCCAGAATTTAATGGTGGCGAATAAGCTTTTGGGCTTCAGGCCAGTGATAGAAATATACATCAAGTGTTAATGTGATTTGACTTTGTTTTTAAAAAGTTAGCAAGGAATAGCCGATGCTTCATGGCATGATTAGAATTTTTCTAAATAAGGAATTAGATTAAATTGAGCCAAGTGGTGGTGGAAGTGTTTGTAATGAAACCATAACCACTCGTTGTAATTTAGTTCGCCAAAAATATTGTGCAATTGAGTTTTTGATGTTTCCATTTTTAAACGGTTTTTGAAGAGTTCTAGCGCTGTTTTCAAGGATTTGACTGCTTCAGTGATGTTAGGATTTTTACAGGGAATGGGATCCTTGGGCAGGGCAGGGTTGTGGAAGAATTTAGGCATGGCTCTGTTGCTTAATAACAAAAGCGACTTAGTTTTGGCCACTTTTTCTATGGGAGTGATCAGAGGGATTTTGTTAATTCCATTACTAACGTTTACCGCAATCGTTAAATGCTCAATCATTTGCTGTGCATTCATTCTACCCCAAATTGGATTGGCAGCAGAGGACAACGTTTCCAATAACTGAAATGATTGTACAAAAACGAATTCTTCTAAAATATCTAAGGACTTCATTTTAGTAGGTGGCAATCAGCGTTTTCAATTTTTGGATTGATGTTGGTCCCATACCGTGAAGTCTTTCTATTTCTTCTAGTGACATCGAATTTAATTTCTCCACGGTATAAACATTGGCATTTATCAATGCCCGTAATGCGGGTTTGGGTAATTTCAACGCAAGAATTTCTTTTTCAATTTTAGTATATTCTAAATTGTAATCCATCGGCAAGAAAAACTTCAATTATTCCTTTTAGAAAAAAGTTTAGTAATTGTGCCTATTAATAACAATAGAAAAATACAATTTATCATTGCTGGGCCTAGAGACGATTCTGCCATGCTTTTCAATAGACCCTTTGCGAACAACAACAGAGCCAATGAAATGAATGAAATTCCAATGAAAGTAAAAGTGAATTTGAAATTGGGGGTAGGAATTTTCATACACTTTTCGGGTTTTGGTTAATCGGCTTGTCCTAGAATTTTCTTTCTTAGTTCGGGAAAGCGGTAAAATGCAACAGCTAGAACTACGGTTAATACAATGCAGGGGGCCACTAAGTCTTGAGCATGTTGAACGTGCGTAGCAATTGCTCCACCCATGTAAGCAGAAAGCAACATTGTACCAAGAACCCCGGTACGAGGCCATACAAATAGAATTAAACTGATTAATTCAACAATGCCAATGTTTCTGTAGTTTTCGGCATTTATACCAAAGCCTTCCGCCATTTTAACAGCTTCTGCGTTACCCATTAGCTTGCCAGAGGCACTGCCTAAAAAAACTAAAGCGACTAAGCCGGTTAATGTCCAATAAATAATTTTGTTTGTTTTCATAATAGGGGTGTTGATGTATGCGAAAATAGAATAAATTAGCTGATTTACATGCAATTGAGAATAGGGACGATTTATATTATATTTCTGTAAAAAGCATTTGGGTTTGAATAAAAATTACTTATTT
>CAZKOM010000186.1:0-966 GCA_964554385.1 uncultured Flavobacteriaceae bacterium
CCCTTCAAAAACGGATTCAACACCTTCCAAAATTCTCACATCTGTTGCAGAGGATTGCGCCTGCAATTGAACAGTACCCAAAGTCAAGAGTAAAATCAATTGCCAGTAGTACTGAAATTTCAACTTTATCATATTCTATATGCTATTATCAGATTGCTAATTCCTTATCTTGGAAAGCTGTTTGCGCTTTCAATAAGTAACCTTCGGCAAGCATGTTGGTTACTAGCACTTCCTGTCCAAGCCCCAACACCAAAATAATTACCACCGGCAGTAAACGCACCCAATTCAACAGTCCCAATAAACTTATCTTCTTGTTTAATATCTAAGTACCTAGTTCCATCTGGATTTTTACCAAAATAAAAATCCATAACTTGATATGAGGAGACATCTAGAGTTGATTGGGGGGAAATTTCGGCTAGTAAACTACCATTTTTATACACATAAATTGCTTCTGTAGAATACTCATCAAAGAAAACCGAAATGCCACCACTTACCGTAGAGTGATTCGCGGCGGCCCCTACTGCAGAACTATTACACCCCCAAAAAATGTAATTACCGTCTCCACCACCACTAGTTCCTCCAGCCCAAAACTGTGTCGCAATATGCAAGGGTTGGTTCCAATCGATGGATTGCTGCCAATATAATTTTCCGTTTTGACTACCACTGTTGGGCGTAAGTTCAACGTACCCATTAAAAAAGGTACCAGATGAACTATTTGATTTCCATGAAGCATTACCAACAAACGTTCCACCTAATCCACCACTGGTTGGGTTACCTTTAACGAAATTCCATTCAAAACTTCCAGGATTTGTGGTATTGTCATCGAGTCTCACCCAAGCTGTTCCGTTCCAATAATAATAACCAGGCGTTACGTTACTTGGACTAGTTCCAGCAGTGGCTGTATTGTAAACCAACATGGAAGTTGTTGGGGAGGTTAATGGTGAAGCACTCCCTAACCCTGTTAAC
>CAZKOM010000186.1:976-2090 GCA_964554385.1 uncultured Flavobacteriaceae bacterium
GGAACTTGACGGAGATGCAGTTCCAATACCCACTTGTGCATCCGCAGATAAAACAAACCCGGTTGATACTAAAAATAGAAAGAGATAAACATTGATTTTCATTACATTATTTTATTACAACTAAAGGTTGGGTTAATTCACCCATTTTAGTATTTGATTTTATCCAATAGGTTCCAGCTGTTAGATTGTCTGGCAATAAATAAATTAGCTGCTCGTTTGGATTTAATTCAGCAATTTTTTTCCCAGTCAAATCAAGCAGAGAAATTGCCTTTATAGGGTAAGGACAGAATATCTCTATCTGTCTGGTATTAACTGGGTTTGGGTAAACAGTCAGGGCGTTTTTGTAAAATACATGGTTTACTGCAGAAGCAGTATTTTGAAACACCAACGCAAATCGTTGATTAGCGATGGATGCAGGATCAGATGAATTCACTGAAAAATCAATCCGTGTTTCTCCCTCTGACTTCAATGGATGATATTCGTTGGTGTAGCGATCTAATAGAAAAGAATTGAGTTGTAAATCTCCTGTAAATAAAGCACGAAATGTGTAGGAAGTAGACCTAAATTGACTAATTCGAAGATCAATTACTTCAGAAATTTCGGGTATTTCTCGTTGTTCTACAGAACAGAATTTACCTTCTCTATAAACTGACAAATTTTCGTCTTGATTTATAGGTTTAATTGCATCACCATCATTCAGTGTATTTGTAAACGAAGGATCGAATAATAACTCTAGTGCATCGCATGCAGGGGCTTGTTTTGCAATAGAATCCTTATGGTACAATCTCAAATTTAAAATAGATTGAGGTGGTAATGTTAGAAACCCATTTCCATTGTTATTAGCATCTGCTTTTGCACTCTCCGTAAATGTTAGCGATGCAGAACCATTGGAAGAAGTCTTCACAAAAGCGGACTGGCCTGGCTGCAATATATGATTTTGGTTAGAACCTACGGCGTTGTTCCCTGTGGACGTAGTAACTGTTACATACGCTCCGCGAGTATTTATTTGAGGATCCCACACATAAAAATAGGTGGAACTTACATTTGTGTTAGTAGCTCCTGAAGTTAAAATTGCTTTAAAATCTACCGGAGCAGGATAAGGATTCCCAAGTAA
>CAZKOM010000187.1:0-2089 GCA_964554385.1 uncultured Flavobacteriaceae bacterium
ATGCAATAGAAAACAACAAGTACTACCCGTCGCTGGAATTAGGATTAAAACTTTCAAAAATCTTAGCGTGTTCCGTGAATGATCTTTTCAGTTTAGACGATGAATCGGCTTGAATTTGCGCCTTCAAGGCCCCATGCTTAAATAAACCGTGGGTTTGTGTACGAAATACCGGAATATGTATACATAGTTAATTAACTCGATAATGAGATTTGTTGCATAAAAAATCGACATGAAACAAACCATATTAATCACCGGATGCAGCAGTGGGATTGGCAAAGAGACGGCTAAATTATTTCAACGAAAAGGCTGGAATGTAATCGCTACTATGAGAAATCCTGATCTGGAAACGGAGTTAACCAAACTTGACAATGTAATGGTTACTCAACTGGATGTTTTGGATTTATCATCCATTGACACTGCAATTAATTTAGGACTTAAGAAATTTGGCAAAATCGATGTTCTTGTCAATAATGCCGGTTATGGAGCTTATGGCCCTTTGGAATCATTTCCCAGAGAAAGAATCTTAAAGCAATTTAATACCAATGTGATAGGTTTGCTGGATGTAACTAGGGCAATGTTGTCCCATTTTCGAAAGAATAGACAAGGGCTGGTGATTAACATTTCCTCAATGGGTGGTAAAATGACATTCCCGCTGGGATCTTTGTATCATGGAACCAAGTTTGCGGTGGAAGGAATTTCAGAGTCACTTCGTTACGAAGTTGAGCAAATTGGTTGCCGAGTAAAAATAATTGAACCTGGCGCAATCGCTACGGATTTTGCTGGCAGATCCTTTGATTTCAACTATGATTCTAATCAATCAGAGTACAACACAATTGTTCAGAAAATAACAGCCGTTTTCCCCAAGATGGTAAAAAATGCTTCGCCCGCAAATATTGTTGCTGATGTGATTTTTACAGCCGCAACCGATGGAAAGAATACATTGCGTTACATGGCTGGTTCAGATGCAAAAATGTATAACTTCCTCAGCAAATGGCTGGGCTATAATTTCATTGTAACCATGAATAAAAAGTTCTTCAAATTATAATGAATGAATAAACTACTGCATTTAAAAACCATATCGGATTTATACCGATTTTTGGATTTGGGTTATGCCAATCATCCATTAATAGCAGTAATTGATTTCGGCAAATTATGGGATCATTCGTCGGAAGAGATTCCATTAAAAACAGATTTTTATTCAATCATGTTTAAAAATTATTGTCGGAATCACATTCGTTACGGCCGAAAAACGGTAGATTTTCAAGACGGCAGTTTACTTTGCATATCACCTAATCAATTGATTACCATTGACAA
Source organism: uncultured Flavobacteriaceae bacterium (assembly GCA_964554385.1). Lineage (GTDB taxonomy): Bacteria > Bacteroidota > Bacteroidia > NS11-12g > UBA955 > JAGKXC01. The sequence continues at coordinate 1,315 of CAZKOM010000187.1, forward strand.
CGATGTAGAAATTGCCGAAAATATGCAAGGTTGGGGATTATTCTTCCATCCTGATTTGATTCGGGGAACTCCGTTAGGATATAGAATTAAAGACTATACATTTTTTTCTTACGAAATATCAGAAGCATTACATTTATCGAATAAAGAAAAAGAAACTCTGTACGATTGTATTGTTAAAATCCAAGAAGAACTTGCTGAAAATATAGACAATCACAGTCAAAACCTATTGGTTTCTGTCATCGAACTGCTATTAAATTATTGTTCTAGATATTACAGTAGACAGTTCATCACGCGTAAATCTCTGAATTCGGATATCGTTGTAAAAGTTCAGCAGATTTTACGTTTTCATTTCGAGCATAAGGATAAAAACGCCGATGGCTTACCCAGCGTAAAATTTCTAGCTAACAAGTTGAATCTTTCTCCCAATTATTTAAGTGATTTATTAAAGCGAGAAACAGGTTTAAACGCTCAGGATCATATACATTATGCAGTTATCGAAGAAGCGAAGAATTTACTTATTCAATCGAATCGATCGGTTAGCGAAGTAGCGTATTCTTTAGGATTTGAATATCCTCAATATTTCAGTAGGTTGTTTAAACAAAAAACAGGCAAAACCCCAATTGAATTTAGAAGTACATTATAGGCCAATAATTTTCTCATTCAATCTGTACGATTGATTTTCCCATTTATTCAAATTCGTGGAATCTTGTGTTTTCGACAATTAAATTATTAGGATAATTCAAATCCAGTCCCAAATTCTTTTTGAAATTATTAA
>CAZKOM010000188.1:0-2052 GCA_964554385.1 uncultured Flavobacteriaceae bacterium
CATCACCAAAGTCTGGTATTGTTTTCGATGACCATACGGAGAAAAGGTGGCATTCTTACTAATTGCCGGAATGGAGATACCTGCTGAGTTAATTGGAAATGGATCCGTAAACACAAATCGATAATCCCACTTGTTCAAAGACCCTCGATAGTACACGCTCAACTTTCGAGAAAACAAATCCGTTTGATCCACCGTAGCTTGCGCAAAAACAGGAACATCCAGGGTCATAATTGTACCGATGGAAGGCTGCGAAAACCTACTTAACCCATTCATAATGGTTAAACCACCCCCAATGTGGTGCTCCCCCGCTATTTTAGAACCCCAACGTTCCTTACCCCCTGTTGTAAAACGATATTCCGATACAGCGTCGTGAATGAAAAATGCTTGCTTTCGATTGCCTCCAACCGCTGTTGCCGCGTTAAAATTATTCTGTCCCAATTGAAAATACACAAAAACACGTTCACTCAAATTTCCCAAAATCTGAAACCGCGTTCTTCTCAAACCTAAATCAACCCCGTCAGACATTCGTTCCCCCAATAATTCCGAACCCGGATTGTACTGTGCATACCGCAACCAAGTTTGATTTAAACCTGTCACGGTTATCGCTTGTTTTGATGGAGGGGTTTGGGGCGAAGCAGGCGGCGATAAATAAGGCTTACCGGGAGAAATCTCTACATCCGAACCTGTCGATCGCATTGAGTGTTTATCGGATTTAAAACAGCCATCAACCAATGGTAAATTGCTGGTAATTTCTGATGCTTCGGCAGGGTTATAAATCAATCCTACACTCAAGAAGCAACCAATAATTATTAAATTTCTCACAACTAAATTTCAAAATTAACAGCATATATTTCTTTTATGGATACACTTAATATGCTTCATGACAATTTAATTACAATCAGCCAATATACCATTCAATTAAATCATAACAGCGAAACAACTCAAACTATCAAAATCCTTACATTAATTTATATTCAGCTATCATGTAGAACTACTCCCTGTATCATGCGCATTCCCCTCTCAATTTCGTAAATTTGTTATTATGAAGTCCTATCCCTACCAAATTCAAAACTGGGAAGAATACCAGGAACAATATGCTCGCAGCGTAGAAAATCCAGAAGGATTTTGGGCCGATATCGCCCAGCACTTTCAATGGAAAAAACCTTGGGACAAACTGTTATCCTGGGACTTCAAAACAGCAAAAACAGAATGGTTCCAAGGGGCCGAACTCAACATTACTGAAAATTGTATCGATAGGCATGCTCAAACACAACCCAATGCAGTAGCCATTCTCTGGGAATCCAACAATCCCGATGAACCCAGCGCTTCATACACCTATCAACAACTACTCGATAAAGTAAACGAACTTTCTCATGTACTCACCAACTTAGGAGCTAAAAAAGGCGATCGAATCTGCATTTATATGGGAATGATTCCCGAGCTGGCTTTTGCCGTTCTCGCTTGTGCCCGAATCGGTGCTATACATTCCGTTATTTTTGGCGGTTTCTCCGCACAAAGCATCGCAGACAGAATTCAGGATGCCCAAGCCTCCATCGTAATTACTTGCGATGCAGCCTATCGGGGCAATAAAACCATCGGCCTAAAAGACATCATAGACGAAGCCCTTCCACAATGTCCAAGTATTCAAAAAGTACTGGTTTATAATCGAACCCATTCCGCGGTAAGCATGATCAAAGACCGCGATCATTGGTGGCACGAGGAAATTGAAAAAGTGACCCTTCAAGGCAATTCTCATTTCCCAGCAGTTGCCACTCAGGCCGAAGACGAACTATTTATTCTATACACTTCCGGCTCTACGGGCAAGCCCAAAGGGGTAGTTCATACCACTGCTGGTTATATGGTATGGGCTAACTACACCTTTGTGAATGTGTTTCAGTATCAACCCGGGCAAATCCATTTTTGTACGGCCGATATCGGCTGGATTACCGGTCATTCCTACATCGTTTATGGACCCCTTAGTGCGGGAGCAACCACATTGATGTTCGAAGGTATTCCTACTTGGCCCGATGCGGGAAGATTTTGGGAAATCGT
>CAZKOM010000189.1:0-2049 GCA_964554385.1 uncultured Flavobacteriaceae bacterium
AGTTTTTAAACCAATCGTAGTTGTTCACCAACTGCGCGCCATTTTCAAAGTTGCCGAAATCGATAAACTTCTCTAACTGCTTTTTTTGGCAATCGATATTGTGTTGAATCGTTGCTTCGTCCAATAACTTTCGCTCGTCTAATTTTCCACTGGGATCTCCCACCATTCCGGTAGCACCACCCACTAAAGCAACGGGTCTATGACCTGCACGTTGAAACAACATCAACTGTGTTATTGGTACTAAATTACCGATATGAAGAGAATCTGCCGTTGGATCAAAACCCACATAACCAGTAACACGCTCTTTGTTTAACAACTCCTCTGTACCTGGCATGATATCGTGCATCAATCCACGCCAGCGCAACTCTTCTACAAAATCAAAATTGGGTTTAAACGACATATTTTTATTCTTTTTCCCTGTTACCGATAATGCTTGAAATTTTTTCCTTCAACTCATCCGCTTGTTCTTCGTCCAAACCGCTGAGCTGAAAAGAAACTACCTGTGCGGTTTCTTTAAGCATGAAATTAATTTCAAATTCCAAATAATCAATTCGTTGTAAATATGACCAGGGTATGTAATTGTATCGTGAAAAGAAGTGTTGTCTCCAACCTATTCCGGTTTCATCTACTTCAACAAAATACTCACCTGCTCTCTTCTTATAAATCCAAAGTATCGTTGGTATCACAACTGCTAACCATACGAATCCTCCTCCGTAACCAAACAAATGATTGTGCGCACCCCAACCAAACAAAGCAGCAATGGACATCACTATTAATGCCGGGGTTTCGGCACGACGTTTTGGAATATCAAACCGAAGTTTGTCCATATTAGATTTTGACAAATCGCTTTACCTTACTTCCGTTAGAACAAAAATAGATACCTGGGGTTAACAAACGAGTATCGATGACCAAATGAGTGTCGTCTTGTGATTCAATAACAACGTCAATTTTTCTTCCCATTGCATCCATTATCATTGCATTTTTTATGGAATTTTCATTAGTTAAATTAACAAGCAATCTGTCATTCACTGGATTAGGCATAATTTCGAAATCACCAGATACATTGGCAAAATCTACCGCATTCATACCATTCACTTTCATTGTAAAATTCCTAATAGTATCCACACGATTGTAAGGCAAAGCACCACCAATTTTTGCAAAAATGGTAATAACCATCTTCAAAGGATAGGTACCAGCCTTAGTGGGAGTACCAGAAAAATTTACGCAACTTGGCTTTGTGGGGAAAAAGACACAACTATTATTCAAGCACTGATGGGTGATTCCTGGAGGTAATCCGATAACCGCTTTTAATACTGTAGAATCAATTACTACTGCTTGACCAAAAACCGTGGTATCCTTAATGGATAATATAGTAGTTGTTGCGGAATATGGCTTATCCTGGTCTGCCTCAGGGAAAGTGGCAGGATAAAACCCTGGCACCGTTATATTCCCATCGGGGGTACACTGAGCAGTGGCTATGTTTGCACTGACCATTGCGATAAAAGTACAGAATATTAATAAAGAAATCTTTTTCATAGTGCGAAGATAATTGTTCGGGCCGGAAATTTAGTCGAAAATGTACACAGTAAGCTACTTCAATCTGAATACATTTTTTAGTAGGTGATTTGAGCCAAAAACCAAATAATGTACAAAACCAAACCAAACAATCATACCTCCAATACCCTGCAGTCTCAAGCCTTGCCATTGCAATCGAACAGCAGCAGGAAACGCCTCCAAAAACAACAAATTACCCATCAATAATCCGCCTAAAATAAAAATTACCTTGTGAGCAATTGTAAGTCTTATTTGACCATCGATCCAATCTTTTACAATTAGGGCAACGATAGGCAGTTGAAGCATCAAGGAATAATCGCGTTGGTGAGGAAAGGCTATGGGTACCACTCCAATAAATAACGCCATTTGCCAAAACGACTTGTTCTCGTACATTCCCTTTTCCATGATATTCAATCCCAACCACGACAAGAATAAAACCAATACTCTGAAGGATTGAGTAGACCAAAACACTTCACTTTGACTCCACTGGACACC
>CAZKOM010000190.1:0-1994 GCA_964554385.1 uncultured Flavobacteriaceae bacterium
TTTACGGGGTTTTTTGTTTTTATGCACTAGCTCGGAAAAGTATCTTATGTTATGGCTTATCGATTTTTTTAGGTCTTTTGACTTGTGTTTGTATTTTTTTGATTTGATTTATGTACCTTCACTTCTATGAATAAAGTTGGTCTTGCCGTTGTAAGTAGTTTATTTTTAGGTACAGCGTTGATTGCTCAACCTAAAGGTGGTAGTTTCCCCAAAATAGAAAAACCTAGCGTCAATATTTCAAGACCTAATGTAAATATTAATAGCCCAGCAAAGGCAGTGTTCGGCTCAGGTAGTAACTCTTCAAGTTCAAATTCGAGTAATTATCCTAGAACAAGTTCTTCCAATTCTGGGAATGTGAATATCATGCGCTCTGGAAGAAGTCAATTTGGATCAACTAATAATTCCGCTAGTTCTTCCTCCAATTCTACCTCTAGCTCTAGCTCCAATTCTGGATATACACCTCGTACCTACACCCCAAGAACCTATACCCCTAATACCTATACTCCGCGTACCTATTATCCTTCAACGCCTTCCTATTATTATAATCCATATGCAAGTCCATATGGTGTTTATTATAGAAATAATTATTACAGAACTATTTACAATTCAACGAATTATTATAGTCGATCAAATTCTACAGCCAATTCCCAAGATCAGTCTACAAGTAATAGATTACACGCCCAAAAAGTTGAATTAACACAGGATTTGAGTATTCGATCTTGGATTTTGAAATCAGGTGTTTGGGATACTTTAGCGAGAATAAAACCAGTTGTTCAAGAGTTCATTATTTCAAAATCGGAAGAACCCTTTCAGATTAAAACTTCTGCAGGTATTGTAATGAATTTCCCAGCAAATAGTTTAACAGATGCTTATGGAAATCCAATTTCCGGTAAAGTGAAATTTAATGTAACGGAATTAAGTAAGTTCTCCGATTTTGGTACTGCTGGTTTCTCTAGTTCAACAACCACCGGTGAAATGTTAGAATCTGGAGGAATGATCGATATTCGTGCGTATAATGGTAAAGATAATAGCAATGAATTAAATCTTGCCGATGGAAAAGAATTTACTATCAATGGAAATTCTCCCTATAAAGATGGATTTCAGACATTTTACGGTCAACGAGGTGAGCAAGTTACTTGGACAACCAATCCGAATGAAGTTCAATCCTCATCAAATTCTGATAAATCCGAGGGAGATAAAAAATATACCATGTCTGTATTTCCTGTGTTGACTTATGCCGAAGATGGTAAATCCTATCCGCTTGTAATGGGAACGGATATCAATGGGAATGAGGTAAAGGATATGCTATTTACCGACTGGTTTTACGAAACAGTTAGAATTCCTAAAGAATTGCGGAAATCCATTAAAAAGGGGGGAATTCATTTCCCTGTTACATTGTATTTTAATGAAAAAGGAGATATTACGGATGCCGTTTTGGCCGATAGTAAGCAAGCGTCGGAAGGCCTAATTGCTCCGTACTTCGAGGAAATAAAAACCACTTTATTAACAGCTAGAGGATTAGTATTTGCTAATAAATCCAAAGTTCCGAGTACGTTGAATATTCGTTTGGTTACAGTAGAAAAGTCGTCTTACCCATCAATGATACCCGCAGCTAGCAAATTACCTATAAATGCACCGTTGAATTCAATGGCAACAAGTAATGAGGCTGGGAATTGGGTTTTGCAATCTTCCTCATTGAAATTGGTGAATTGCGATCGATTCGTTTCTGTTCCAAAATCCTCGGATACCATTGAATATTCCATTCCTCGTGGTGATGCTTTGATTTATTATGCATTCTATGATTACAACGCAATGTTAAAACCTAACGTAAATGAAATTACCAATACTGGATACAATTACGGTTTAACTAACTACGCTAAAAATGCCAAAATTCGCGTTATAGCTATTGTATATGGTGATGATGGTAAAGTTCATTTAGAAGTTGCTGAAAATAAAGAGGGATCAAATAAATTAGGGGCAAAAGTGATTTTACC
>CAZKOM010000191.1:0-1928 GCA_964554385.1 uncultured Flavobacteriaceae bacterium
GGATTCAGGACGAACCCTATCAGTCGCAGAGTGCGATGATGAATTATTTGGTTTACAACAAGGTAAAGGAATCGGGTATAAAAGTAATCTTATGCGGCCAAGGTGCGGACGAATACATGGGCGGATATGGTCAATGGGAGGACATGCGTTTTTTACGATGCAATAGTGTTTGGAGTTTGTTGAAACAAAGAAAGTTTCGTGCTTTATTACGTTTTGTTTATTTATCGTGCTTTCAAATTTCAGTGTTTAAACGCCTGATAAATAATCGAGTATCTAGAAATTCTAGAATATTTAATTTCGGTAAATGGAAAATAAAACGTCGACATATTTTAGAGCAATTTGATTCTAATCTATGGGAGGTTGCCGGCAATATTAAGCACTTTATGTATCATGCAGCACTGCCGAAGTATTTGCATTGGGAGGATAGAAATTCCATGGCTAATTCAGTGGAAGCTAGGGTTCCTTTCTTAAATCATGAATTGGTGGAACTGTACAGTTCTTTGGGTGAGGAAGATTTGTTATGTTCGGATAGAAAGGGTGTATTTAAAGATGCAATTAAGGATTTATTACCGGAGGAAATTTATTATCGACGGGATAAAAAAGGATTTGTAAACTCCGAACAGTTGTGGGTTAAGGAGGTTGACACAGAGTTTTTCCGTACCAAATTGGAAATAGGATTGGATAGAATTGGAGATAGGATACAAAAGAAGTCGATGTTGAAGGATTTTGATTTGATGGTATTGGGCAAACGACCTTTTGATTATCAATTTTGGCGTATCATCATATTTGGGGAGTGGATGAGTGTGTTTGGAATTGAATTTAGCAAGAAAAATTAGGGGTATTTGATTTTACTGGTAAGTGTATCGTTTTATCCTGAGAACTCTCCGAGGTCATTTCGTGCTACGGAGTTGGCGAAAGAATTGTGTAGGCAAGGGCATAAGGTGTTGGTTGCTGGGGTAGACATTTCCGGTGATGGAAATACACAGAGACAGCGATTGCTTGAAGAATACGGCATACAGTGGTTGAGTTTGGGTGATGGTAGTTGGTCTATCTTGAATGAGCGTTGGCAGCAAGGCGGTAGAATCAGTTCATTGGTTGCGCGATTATTGGGCTATTTTGGAGAGTTTCCGAGTATCGAGTGGTATTTTAAGATTCCTAAGCGATTAATAATTCCCAAAGAAGTTGAGGCAGTAATTAGTATTGCAAAACCGTTTGCGGTGCATTGGGGTTTGAGTAGACTGGCGAAGAAGGGATTGTTAAAGGACAAAATATGGTTGGCGGATTGTGGCGATCCATTTATGTTGAGTACGTTGAATGTGCGGAAAATCCCATTTTATTTTAAGTATTTGGAGAAAGCGTTTTGTAGGCGATGTGACTTTATAGTTACGCCTACGGAGGCGGGATATAAGGGTTATTATCCGGAATTTAGGGAGAAGATTAGGGTTATTCCACAGGGATTTAATTATGAGGAGGAGCGAGCAAAGTTGGGCGATTACACGGAGAATGATGTGCTAACTTTTGTTTACGCGGGGGCATTTTTGCATAAAGGAAGGAATCCAGCTGCGTTGTTAAACGTTTTAGGAGACAGTGAGATTGATTTTCGATTTTATATCTACACACAACAACAGTATTTAGTTATTCCGCATATTAAACCAGGAGATACACGTTTTATTGTTCAAGATATTATTCCAAGGGAAGATATTATGCAGGTGATGCGCAGGGCGGACTTCTTGATTAACATGATGAACGGAACGAAGGTGCAGATGCCCAGTAAGTTGATTGATTATTACATAGTTGATCGACCTGTATTAAATATTGAAGACGATTCTTTGGGAATGGGTGAACGAGAGGTATTATTAGAATTTTTGAATAAAGATTTTGGTAATCGGTTTGTATTTAGTAACATGGATAGTTATCATATATCCAAT
>CAZKOM010000192.1:0-1874 GCA_964554385.1 uncultured Flavobacteriaceae bacterium
GGATACGTGTAGGTCACAGTAAAGTTCCATTTGGTGTCGAAAACATGCAAAGTTCTCAAAACCGATTAAACTTGGATCGTTCCGATGCTATTAACTCAGCTCTTTCCAATGAACGCGATATGGGTGCCTTCTTTTACTGGGCTCCTGAAAAAACACGCAAATTGTTTTCTTCCTTGGTAAACGATGGACTTAAAGGTTCAGGCGACTACGGTGTATTCGGATTTGGACTATATAACGGTCAATTAGCCAATCAACCCGAAGCAAACGATAACAGACATTGGGTAGCACGACTTACGTATCCTTTTCAAATTGGCTCACAAATCATCGAGCCAGGTATTCAGATGTATAGTGGGTTATACACATTAAATACAGCTAATCTCACGAAAAATGTTAAGGTTAAATCCGATTTGACCTACCTAGACGAAAGACAGGCAGCAACGTTCATCCTCTATCCTAAACCTTTTGGAATTAGTGCCGAGTACAATACAGGGTTTGGTCCACAGTACAACCCAATCACCGATAGTATTGAAACACAAAAACTAAATGGTGGCTATGTTTTGGTTAACTGGAAAATGGAAGTGAAAAATACCACACTCATTCCCTTTGCTCGTTACAATTATTACAACGGGGGTAAAAAAATGGAACGAGATGCGCGGGGTTATTTAGTAAAAGAATTAGAATTTGGTGCCGAATGGCAGGCAGCTAAAAACCTTGAAATTGTTGTAGCTTATAACATGGCTGATCGCACAACGCGCGATAAATCCAACCCAAACAACCAGCAAAAAGGAAATTTCCTACGCATTCAGGTTCAGGTAAACTATTGATATACTGCGATTTTAAAAATTTTCCACATAGTTATACACATTTTTACATACTGGTTGGTATATTTGCTGCCCATTCGAATTAAATATGAGCAGCAATACCCGCCAACTGATATTACAACGTTGCTTCGAAGCAATACAGAACCAAGGTTTTGAATTACTCCGTACAGACAAAGAAATCATTCGTCTGAAAATTACCAAAGGGGCCTTTTATCACTACTTCCCAAATAAATTGGAATTAGGATATGCAGTAATAGACGAAATATTGCTACCTCAGTACTCGAAAAAATGGGAGACCCTGCTATCCATTAAAACAAACATTGGTAACACCATAGTTAACTTACTGGAAAATGAAAAAAACCAAGTTACAGAAAAAAGCATCAAACGCGGAGATATTCTTTATAATTTGATGGTGGAAATGAGCCATATTGATGACGTGTTCAGAGAAAAACTCGAAAATGTCCATGATATGCAAGTAACCATGCTGCAACGAGCAATCCTTACAGGAAGAGCTTCTGGTGAATTTAAGAACACCATGGACGCTAGATCCTTAGCCATGAATATAATTGGCGGTCTGATTGGCTGCTACTCCATAGCGAAAGTGAGAAATTCGAAAGATGTTTTCACTGCTATGATTAGTACACTACAAAAACAAGTGCGTGAATCATTAGTGATGGATGCATCACCCAATGAAAACTCATTGGTCAATCGATCTGGTAACTCCAAAGTAGATTTAGCATTTAATGATAAAGTAGCGTTTATCGACTCGGATTCAAACAACAATACCTTCTCCGAAGAAAATCAAACTGCCTCATCGTCAGCCACTACAACTACGATTGCACCAAAACCAGCTAAATCGGTTAACACCAATTCCAGCGCACCCAGACCTACTGAAACCAAAACTCAAGAGTCTCCTACGTTAAAACCAGCCACAGCGCCAACTTGGATAGATCCTACAAGTCCAGACTATAAGCAACCAAAACCTTTCCCTGCATTGGACTTAGAAACCAAAAAAGACCCTACACCCTCTCGTACTCGTTTCTCTTGGTTCTC
>CAZKOM010000193.1:0-1873 GCA_964554385.1 uncultured Flavobacteriaceae bacterium
CCGTTTATGAATCAGAAGTTTGTGGTGGATTTTACAGGTTTGAAGATTTTTGCCAACGGATACGTGCATGAGGGTAGAGCACAAATGCGTCAATCTGATAGTACAAGGGCCTTGGTTCCACAAAATATTACCGTAGCACAGGCTAGAACGATGTTAAGCAATCCGGCAAATCGCAAAAAGTTATTTCAAGATTCGCGGTTTAATTATTCAGATTCAGGCGGTAGTACGTTGCCGTATTATACCAATTTATTTGGTCAAAATGTTGCGTTTTTTATTTGGCACCTTCAGTTTAATAATAACAATTTTACGATGTTTACGGGTGCTCGAATAATTATTCCTGGAACTACGGAGCCCTTAGATTTTGTCTCTTTTGGTACAAATTTAACAGCATCCTGTCAGGGGATTCAATCGGCTTTGAATTTGGAATTGGTATCAGAGCATACCGTTCCACTTCTAGGAGCTGGAGATTTAATCATTGGACAAAGTCCACAAGGGAGAAACTCGGTGGTTAATTTTAATTGTAACAATGTATTTAATGGAGGTACTTTGTATGGGAAGTTACGGGTTGAGCCCAGTATTTTAGTTCCTTTGCCATCGGCCAACACCCCATATTTGGAAACGGATATTGAGATTAATTTAAGTAGAAATTTCGAGTATATTTTTACGGCAAATCTTCCAGGGTTCCAAGTGGCGGCATTCAATGATTTCAACTTCCAGCCAACCACATTAGTAATTGATAAATCGTTTCAAGCAAACTCTCCGGTTATGCAAGGGTTGAATATTCCCAATAATCAAGGAACGAACTGGACGGGGGTTTTTAGTACAGACTTACTGTGTGCATTGCCTTGGTATTTATTGGGAGATACTATAAATACGGGATTGGCTCCGCCAGAAAGTCCTGATCCAATCCTATTGCGAATACCTTATTTGTTATTTGACGGCGGTGGTACCACATTCTCCATGGTAGGTAACAATTTAATGCCCTTATCCAGAGGCAGAAAATGGGGTGGATGGGGGTATTCCATCGATTCCGTTCGGATTGCCATGAATCGAGGAAGTTTAACCACAGGCAGATTGAATGGAGTTTTGAAAACCCCATTAAAAACCCAATCCGATGTACAATATACCATTAATATTGGACTGGGTGATCGTGGGGATTTGGATTTATCAGGTTCAGCAGAATTGGGAGGATTGCCTAAAATTGAAGCTATTGGGGCGTCCTTAACTATTTCAAATACAATCGTTTCATTTGGTTTAACCTCCAACAATAAAGTAGCCATTAAATTGATGATGGATGGCGAGATGGATATGAAGGTTCCGTCAACGGATGATCCTGTATTTGGATTGAATGCGGATTTTGCGGGATTGTATTTGTCCAATAGTAAAAACGATGTTTTCGGTTGTCAGTCAATTACCATGAAAACCATGAATTTAATGGGGTATTCCTTTGGTAATACCGATGACCTGAAATTTACTACTCAACGGGTAAATCAGAAATATCAGTTTTTATTGAAATTTCGCGGCGGATTGTCGTTGAATGCCAATTTATTTACTATTGGCGGTGGCGGAACAGTTGGATTTGAGGTTGCAAACAATGGTACATTTTCCTTGGTAGGTCCTATTTTAGATAGTTTCACTGCGTCTGGAAATATTGGTCCGTTCGGTATCCGTGGAACCCTAGCGGCTCGCAGGAACCACACTATATTCGGGAATGGATTTTATGGCGATATTAATTGTTCGATGGATATGGGAGTATCGGTTGGAGTTGGGGTGAAATTCATGATAGGAAAAACCACCGGTACAGAGAAATATGAATATTGGATGTTAGGCGGTTCAACCAAAATACCTGGTGGTATAATTGTAGTGCCAGCTG
>CAZKOM010000194.1:0-1858 GCA_964554385.1 uncultured Flavobacteriaceae bacterium
TGCTGCTGCCATTGATAAATGAAAAGCTATTAGCCGTTAAACACTGTTGCGCAGTATTAATAGAATAGGCAATCGCCGCTTGAGGGTGAACTATCACGGTTTGTTTGGCCGAATCGATACAATTTCCGTTGCTTTTCACAATTAATCGAACCGAATACGAACCTTTCGCTCCATACACTCTACTGAAATCTTCGGTGGTTGCAAGGGCTGAATTATCACCGGCAGTCCATTGATACGTTAGTGTACCATACGGAATGGAAGATTGGTTGTCGAATTGAAAATTATTCACCGACAAACACTGCTTATCGTTGTTTATGCTAAACGCCGCCGAAGGTTCGGGATAAACAGTTATTACTTTGGATAAAGTATCAACACACCCTTTATCAGTAGTATTGGTTAATAAAACAGTATATTTCTGGTCGGCTGCATACGTTTTCCCAGAAATGGCCGAATTAGAAACAATACTAGAACCATCGCCCAAATTCCAATCGTAGGTGTAATTCCCAGTGCTAACGGTGGAAGTATTCGTAAAATTAAAACTGTGGGAATCGAAACACTGTCCCAATCCATTATGGGTAAATGAAATGGCTGTTTGGGGGTGAACCACAATATTTTTCGAAGTGGTATCTTTACAATTATTGTTTGTAACGGTAGCTAATTTCACCGGGAAAGTACCTGCTCCTGTATATGTGTGGGAAGCATCTGTGCTGGTAGCTGTTGCGCCATCACCAAACATCCACAGATAGGTTAATGAACCCGCGGAAAATGTAGATTGATTTTTAAAAGTAAAGCTATTACCTCGTAAACATTGGTTATCTATCGAAGTAATATCAAAATCCACCGCATCGGCTTGGGGGTAAATAGTAATATTTTTTGTAATACTATCTTGGCAACCGCCGTTAGTCGTTACCATTAATTCCACATTATAATTACCAATTCCGGTGTATTTATGGGAAGCGTTGGTAGTTAATTTATTCGCACTTAGATCCCCTAATTCCCATCTACTGGTATAGGAACCGAAAGCCAAAGCAGTTGCATTGGTAAATATAAATTGATTGCCTTTGTAACACTGATCCGAATCATTAAAGCTAAATCTAGCATCGGGCTCAGGAAATACATAAGCCATATGGGAGAAGGTATCAACGCATCCTTGATCGGTGGTAGATTTTAAGATTACTTTATAGAAATTGGCCACCGAATACGTTTTATTTACCACATCTGTGGAAGTGGCCGATGTACCATCTCCAAGATTCCATTCATAGGTTAATGTCCTAGGCGAAACCACCGAAGATGTGTTGGTAAAATTCATTGAATGCGTGTTAAAACACTGATCTTTATCCGCAACAGTAAACGAAGGACTTGCCTGCGGGTACACTGTAACCACTTGATCGATAGCATCAGTACAACCCCCGTTTGTGGTAACCTCTAATCTAACCGTGTAGTCTCCGGAAGAGGCGTAAGTTCTGGTGGCATTCATTGTGGTTTGAGCTGTACTTCCATCGCCAACAGTCCAATTACTAGTATACGTTCCAAACAATAATGAAGTAGTATTGGTATAATTAAATTGGTTACCGGTTAAACATTGTTTATCGTTGTTGATCGAAAAGGTAGCTGTTGGCTCAGGGTAAACGGTAATGGATTTTCGCAAAGAATCAATACAACCCTTATCGGTAGTAGTCTCTAATTTCACCGAATATACTGCGGGCAATGTATAGGTTTTACTGGAAACACTGGCGGTTGTTCGGTTATCTCCATCGCCTAAATTCCATGCCGAAGTAAAGGTTCCACCTGGCGATACCACCGAAGACGTGTTGGTATAGTTAAAGGTATGTACATCAAAACACTGACCTACATTATT
>CAZKOM010000195.1:0-1843 GCA_964554385.1 uncultured Flavobacteriaceae bacterium
TTAAATTTTGATGATTTATTTGAACAGATTTTTGCTTACATTGAAAAAACTTCGTTTTATGACTTCTTCATTTTGCAAGAACTAGGGAGAACAGTTGATGGCTATCGTTCAAGTTCATTTATGCACAAAGACAAAACAAGTGGTGCTTGGAATGGAAAATTAGTCGCTGGACCGATGTGGGATTTTAACCTTTCTTACGGAAATGCAGATTATTGCGAAGCATTTGAGACAACGGGTTGGCAATACAATTTTGACCAAATTTGCAATTTCACCACCCAGATTCCTTTTTGGTGGAAACGGTTGCTGGATGCTCCTAGCTACAGAAACGGTCTTCGTTGTCGGTGGAATGAATTGCGAGAAGGTCCCTTGCATACCGATTCATTACATCAATGGATTGATTCCATGGCGAACTACCTTCAAGAAGCAAGAATTCGGAATTTTCAAAAATGGCCAATCATAGGACAGTATGTGAATTGGAATGCCTTTGTGGGAAATACTTACCAAGAAGACTTGGACTTCATGAAAGATTACATTAGCCAAAGAGCCGCTTGGCTGGATACCAACATTCCAGGAATTTGCAACGTCGGCATATCTGAAACGACAATGGAGCCTTTTTTCAAGTGTTTCCCTAACCCTGCTCAAGAATGGTTAAGTATTGAGAGTGTTGATAAGGGTACTATATTTAAAATAATGGATGCTGAAGGTAAATTTCTTAAGGTTATAGATGCCTCATCTCCCATCTGGATTGGCGAATTATCCGCTGGATTGTACCTTCTTCAAGGAATTTCATCCAATGGCCAGCAACAAACCTTACGATTTGTGAAATATTGAAAAAGACTGCAAAACGTTTTTACCATGCCGCAGCGGGTATTAAAACCCATTTCAAGAAAGGCGGTAATTTCAGGATTCAACTTACCATCGGGATGCTTTCAATTTTGTTGGGAGCACTTCTCAACATCAATACAAATGAATGGCTGTTCCTTACGTTGTTCATTGCTGGAGTTCTTGCCCTGGAAACCATCAACAGTTCCATCGAGGCGTTATGCGACACGGTAACCTTGGAACACCATGAAGGGATCAAAAGGAGTAAAGACCTAGCGGCAGGAGCAGTTCTGCTATTTTCAATCGGTGCGTTTATTGGAGGAATCATCATTTTTCTTCCTAAAATCTGGGCATTGTTTCGCTAGAGTACGGTGAACTTTCCACCGCCTAAATTCAATACCCCGCCCTTTAATTGCAACGTCAGTAAAAGCCCCATCAGTTGAGAGGTGGGTAGGCCGCACTTATGCGATAATTCATCTAAAAACAATGATTCGTGACGTTTAAGAAAGTCTAACACCTTTCTTTCATCTGGGTTCAGTTCAATGAATAAGGATTTTTGGGTTGATGATATGGAGTTATTCCATCCCATCATGCTCAGAAAATCCTTGGATCCTGTTATTAAATGTGCTTTTTGCTGTCTAATTAACGCATTGCAGCCCGCTGAATGCCTTTGCTTTACTGAACCAGGAAAAGCAAACACGTCGCGGTTATAATCGTTACCAAGTTCGGCTGTAATCAACGAACCTCCTCGCTCTTTGCTTTCGACAACCACCACTGCATCGCAGAGTCCCGCAATGATTCGATTACGGACCGGAAAATTCTCGCGAACTGGGGTTGAGAAGAGGGAATATTCGCTAACTAATGCGCCTTGATTCTCCAACATTTTTTGGGCAAGCGTCCAGTTTTTAGTAGGAAACACATCGTTTAACCCATGTCCCAGTACACCAACCGTTGGGAGGTCGTTTTTCAAGCATGCCTCGTGAGCCAAAGCATCAATACCCATGGCAAGTCCAGAAACCAC
>CAZKOM010000196.1:0-1831 GCA_964554385.1 uncultured Flavobacteriaceae bacterium
ATGCAATTGGGGGATGGCGAATTAATTGCTCCCATTCGTAGGGAAACCATGGGTAGAGGGTTGGCGTTGGTTGCCAGCGGTACAGCCACGTTGGAAACCGCCCTATTGGGTGTTCCTCAGGTGGTAGCTTACCGGTTAAATTCACTATCGTACTGGGTTGCTCAAAAGTTGGTGAAATTGAAATGGGTTTCTTTGGTGAATATTCTATTAAATCGCGGATTGGTGGTGGAACATTTGCAGGAAGTAACACCTGAGCGTTTGGTATGGTCGATGCAACAGTTGGATGCAGATTACAATCCTGCCAATGTGGGTAAAGTACAAGCAGGATATCGGGAATTGCGGGAACAACTTAAGAATCCTCATGGAATTTCACCGTCCCAGCATCTTGCAACGTTGTTGTTAGGCGGGCGAGAAGTAGACCCGATTTAGTCTTTAAGCAATTCGGTCTTTTTCTTTGTAAATTCTTCTTCAGTTAAAATACCAGTTTTTCTAAGCTGATCTAATTCTTCAAGTTGAAATTTTGCTAATTGTTTCTTTAGTAAGCGATTTTCAACGCGTAATTTGGCATTTTCTCTAATTTTCAGAAAAATCCAGAAAATAAAAGCCAAAAGGAAGGTGAGGATGACAAGGATGATTGTCCATTCTTGCCCGCCCATTATTGATAAAAGTGTATTCATATTTTATAAAGGTTTAACTACGAAGGCCCAAATTTTCATTTTAACGTCTACACCAGCACCATAATTGGGATTTCGTAAACCTAAGGTTATGGAGTTCGTGCTATCCGTTGGGGTGTCAAGAATGTCGATGTATTTATCGTGTATATTTTTAGTTTGGGGTTTAGCGATGAAAGATTGAAAGGTGTCTTGGAAGTTAAATCGGCTAGCCTGACTGGAAGGTAATACAAATAAGTCAACGGAAGAAGTGCCCGTATTTACTAGGTTTAATGCACCTAGTAGTCCCCAAGCGTATGCCACAAAAGGATCTTTAGTTAATTTTTGTGCGGCGGCGGGTACAACTACTTTTGCAAGTTCGGCCACAGGTTCTGGACCTGCGCCCATCCAATAGGCCCAATAAACCGTTCTGGGCGGGAGTTTAAAAGTTCTAGTAATTACCGATTTATTGGAAATCCATGCGGTGCTCCGTGCACCCAAACGAAAAGTCTCTTCCACAATTTCAAACGGAATTACATGATCGTTGTATAAAAGTGCAGGTTCGGGCTCTGGCTTGCAACTACTAAATATTACCAAGAAGGTTGCAACTGCCGATAGGCTTAATAATCGGCGTACAGAATCGCTTAATTTATTCCATCCCATCATAAGCACTCGTTAACTTTATAGTTGAATCCAGTATGGGTCATTAGGGTAGAATTATTTTTTAGGTACCGCGCTTCATAACCCACGGGTACACAGCCATTTCTATGGTTGAATTGGCTTCCTTCGTTCATGTATTTGTAGACATCGTCCAAGGTTTTTAGCATAAACGTGGGTCCTGGTGCGGCTTCCACGGTTAATTGAATGTCTGAAACTATTTGTTTTTGACTAGCGGTTAAACTGCCCGACATACCTTTCAACACTAATTCCACGCAGGCTTTTACTTCGCGTTGGCTGTAAGAGGAAACTACTCGTGCTAAAGCCACTCTGCCGTAGGATACACTGGAAACATAGGCGGGCGGATTATCGTCCGAAATCAGTCGTTTTAAGTCCGAAACATTCACATTCGCACCAAAAAATCCGGCGGGATTGCTTGGGTATTCTACGTTTACGTTGAAGTAGATATTCTTGACCATCATGTACATAGTGGTGTATCCGGTGGTGTTTATTTTTTGAAATTT
>CAZKOM010000197.1:0-1794 GCA_964554385.1 uncultured Flavobacteriaceae bacterium
CGAAGGTTTATCCTTGGCATAATATTTCCAAATACGAACCCAACTAAAAGTTGAATCCCTATTTTTGTATTGAGCTATGGCAAAAAAACAAAATGTAGGCGATCAACCTTTGGTTGGGTTTCATTTTAGCGTAAACTTCCTTTTCAATAGCAAACATAAAACCCAAGAAACGGGTTTTAGAGAAATTAAAGGTATAGAAAGAACTATTGCGACTAAACCCACAATTGCAGGGGCTACATCTCCAGACATGATGGGAATAGACAGAATTCAATACGGAACTTTAATATTAAGTCGGGGCGTTGTTACAAACTCTAAAATTCACGAATGGTACGATAAACATATTACAACATTTAAAAAATATCCCATTCCTATTACCGTTAATGTTTTAGATGGTAATCATAAACCACTGTATTTCTTCATTTTTTACGATGTATATCCAACCAAAATGATAACATCTGGTTTCAATGCTATGAAATCAGAAATCCTAATTGAAGAATTACACTTGGTATATTCCAAGTATACACAAAGTACTTCTGGAAGTTTTCAATAGTGATACTTTATGGTGAAGTTCAAATGGTAGAAATTAAAAAACTAGTTATTAAGGCATCGGTAAACGAACAAAATGCTAAATTAGAAAACAATAGCGAAATTGAAGAAATTCAAAAAGTCTATGAGTACATCGAAGAATTAAAAAATGAAATATTGCATGACGTGGATGATAGAATAGTGGAATTAATCGAAAAACGTTTTAGGAAGTAATCTTCAACTATGGCTACAAGTTCAAACCAAATAAGCAAATTTGAAATAACAGCCTATGAGGATGTAGATTGCACTAAAGCTGTAGCACCTACATCTCAATCAAGCAAAGCATTTGATTCAAGCAAGTTAAAATATATTTTTCCTTTTATTTCAAACACATTAAATTTAGAAAACACTCATACCTATAACAACCAACAGCCCATTGGTTTTTCGGGAGTAGATCCTAAGTTTAAAAGTATTAAGCCTAAGAATTTAAAACTAGATTTAATCATCGATCCAGGAATCGAACCGGATTACTCGTATTCGATGAATGAAGGAATGCCGATTAAAGAGAGTTTTATGACTCTTACAGATCGATTGGAGCTTTTTGAAAAATTAGTGGGGTATAATTCCTCTACTCATAGACCTAACTATTTGATATTATCTTGGGGAAGTAATTTTAGCATGAAGGCTACATTATCTTCTTATACAATATCATACGACAGATTTAATGATAAAGGGGAGCCAACTAAAGCTACCATCAAAGCAAATTTTCAAGAAGTAATTTCTTCAACGAAAATGTTGTCAGAACAAGATCGACAATCTCCAGATGTGAGTCATTCCTTTGAAATCGAAGAAGGTGAAAACCTAATTCAGTTATGCGAAAGAGTTTACGGGGATTCTAAATATTATCTGCAAATTGCTAAAATAAATGGATTAACCTCCATTCGGAATATACCAGTGGGAACAAGGTTGTATTTTCCACCGTTAAAATAAAAAAAAACATGGCTACAACCAAAGATCCAAGTACCGTTAGTTTTGAATTATCCGTTAACGGATCAACTTCAAAGTTATCACCCCACATACTTAAAATTCAAGTATCAAAAAATATCGGGAAAATCTCGCGAGCAAAAGTCATTATCAATGACGGTGACAACTCTAAAGAAAAATTTGAACTCATCGAGACAAATACACCAAAAATTGGCGACACCGTTGAAATAAAAATTGGCGGTGATCCAACAACATTAAAATCCGTATACAAAGGCGTAGTAAGCG
>CAZKOM010000198.1:0-1767 GCA_964554385.1 uncultured Flavobacteriaceae bacterium
ATTGGGGACATGATTGGTTACAATTTTATGCTGAATATATAAATGGACATAGAAGACTAAGTTACAATGATTGGATAGATCCTGGAAAGACACAGGAAGGTAAAGCTAGAATAAACTATCATCAAATAAAAGCAGGGCCTAGATTTTCAACTGAAAGCGATTGGAACGGTATTACTCGTTTAAATGTTGATGTTTTACCAATTTTTGAAGTTTACAGAGGGGTTCAACATTTACAATACGGTAGTAATCCATTAGGTTTTTATTGGAGAAAAGGCATCGAATTAGGATTGAAATTTGATAACCGATTAAATTTCACCCTCCAAATAAATGGGCAGTATCCTGTTAAAGGAGATGATCTATTTGGTTTCAAGGAATACCAAAAATGGTCAGGAACTGGATTTACATTTAGTGTTTTACGGAGTTTAGAATTTTACAATAATCATTTAAAGCTGCCAGATAGAGCCACTATGTACTCATGGTTGTCTGATTTGTCCATTGACGAAGTTCGATTTACCTCACCTTCGGTTGAATGGCTAACACCCAGCAATAGGTTATACAATGGCAAACCATCAATGCTATCCTTGAAATTATTTGAATACATTGTAAATACTGAAATATACGATAACATTCAATTAGGAATAGGTGGTAATTTAGGTGTTAGAACCCTAAACTTCCAAGCAAAACCGGGTTATTATACGCCAACGGTTGCCGAGGGATATGAACATTCTCAAAGTGCTGTAACAGTTTCGGCTCCAATAGAACTAAAATATTACACCGATTTTAATTACAATAAAAGAAACTGGCTCTTAGCAGGATTAGAATACCGAAAAAATTTAGTAAAGTGGCAGAATAATCGACAGTTGGAGTTGGATCAGCCAAAATCATCTTCAAATATAATTTCAAGTATTCGTACCGATGGACTCTTTTGGAAAATTGGTATTGGGATGGATTATGCTGTAGGTGAATCTTTTGTTACTACAGGCATTCAATATAAACGTAGTATGCACTTAGCCTTACCAGGAGATATCACTCGAGTTCAAGGAATTGAACTTGTTTTTGGTTTAAAAATCTAGAAATAAACATGAAATTAAAAACAATTATTGGGATACTATTCTTCCAAAGTGTCCGCGCTACTTACGCTCAATATGATTCGTTTGATGAATATCCGGTTTATCGCAGTTTTGGCGATTTTGTTAAATATAATTACGGGAGTTCTATTGGAGGAAATCTAATGGGCTTGCCTACTCGACTAAACACAATTCCATTTTATCAAAATAGTGCTGATTACAGTCGGTCAACAATAGAAGCAACCACATCATATAACTTAGGAGTATGTGGAGGGTTAACACTTTCGCCCATAATCCACAAGAACTTTATTTATACATTTTCTCCAGATGGCAGTTGGAATTGGTTAGTTAATGAAACTGGGTATACTTACAATTTAAAACATCAATTTGCTGCAGGCTATGATCGATTCTTTTTTGTTTACGAACCTTCAAAAAACAGGAAAACGCATACACTTAGAAGAGAAGTTGCGGAATCGGGTAGTTCATCTTTAAATGGTTATGAGAATTACACGGTATATTTAGGTTCATCCGATTACACATCGAAGAAAAGAAATTGGGGAATTAGAATTTTATTGAACGATATTGATGAAGATATAGCAGCTCTAAAATATTTAGAATTACTGAGGATTACCGAAAATTTCTATGGTGATGTAATTCGAAAAGCTAGCGGTTGGCGACTAACACTTTCCAATCCCCAATT
>CAZKOM010000199.1:0-1743 GCA_964554385.1 uncultured Flavobacteriaceae bacterium
GAACTGCAATGGTTATTCCTCCTCAGCAGCTCAACATAAAGATCAATCCAACGAACAGGCTGCTTTCTTCAGAAAGTGGCCTGTTTTGCTACTGTAAAATTTACGCAAATTTTGATTCTTTATAACAAATTCATTATTTGCGATTTATGATTCGGACTACCCTCTTTTTAGTTATCACACTATCCATCCTCGTGGCAGCCGTTGCATCGGCAAATATTTCTTTAACCCACAACCAAGAATCGGCCCTAAACTCCGTGCTCTGGATTGTATTTGGAGTAGCCATGGCCTGTTTTATTATCGGTGAAATTACCAATAACAACTCCCAAGTTGACAAATTATGGAGCATAATTCCCATCGCCTACGTTTGGCACTTTACGTTTTATTCCGATTTTGAGCCTCGAATGGTACTTATGTCTGTATTGGTTACGGTATGGGGACTTCGACTTACGTACAATTTTTCACGAAGAGGCGGCTACAGCTTACTGCCTTGGAAAGGGGAAGAAGATTACCGTTGGAGCGTATTGAGAGCTAAGCCCGAATTTCAAGGGAAAGGTCGGTGGATGCTTTTTAATTTGTTCTTCATTTGCTTGTATCAGAACGCGTTGATTTTCTTGTTTACCTTGCCGATTTTGGAAGCATGGCGAGGCAATGATGCCCCCTTGGGATGGCTCGATTATACGGCAACCGCTTTGTTTCTTGGATTTTTAACAATGGAAACAATTGCCGATCAACAACAGTACAATTATCAAACAGAAAAATATCGACGTAAAAATTCCGGTGAAGCACTGGGCGAATTTTATGGAAAAGGATTTACGCATACCGGATTATGGGCTAAAATGCGGCATCCCAACTACGCTGCAGAACAAGCTATTTGGCTGTCGTTTTACTTATTCAGCGTATCCGCAACCGGAGAATGGTTAAATTGGAGCATTTCTGGCGCCATTTTACTCCTATTTCTTTTTCGAGGGAGTTCAAATTTCTCCGAGGATATCTCAACCTCTAAATATCCGCAATACACCGATTACAAAAAAACAACACCGCGCTTCATTCCTTGGTTTTAGTTAGTTGTACCTTTGCGGCGCTATGGCCATCAATAAAAAGAAAATAACCTGGATTTCTGCTACGGTAATCGCCATCACCTTAGTTAGTATACAATGGGTGAAAGTTACACCCAACAATTCTGGGAATAAGCAATATCACATCTCTAAAGCCTATCCCACTTCTTACCGGGTAAGTCAATTATTAGATCACGCTTGTAACGATTGCCACAGTAATACTACCACCTATCCATGGTACACCCACTATCAACCCTTTGGTATGTGGATCGAAAACCACGTGGAGGAAGGTAAAGAACATTTGAATTTCGATGAATTTACCCTGTATCGTCCATGGAAACAATACCACAAAATGGAAGAATTGGTAGAGGTAATCGAAGAAGATGAAATGCCGATGTTTTCCTATACCCTTATGCACGAAGATGCAAAATTGGCTCCAGAAGATAAACAATCGCTGATTTTATGGGCTAAAGGCGTCATGGACTCCATGACACACCTATATCCCAAAGACAGTTTGATAAGACCCAAAAAGAAGGACTAGCCAAGTAGAGGCTGCTGCTAATTTTGAAGAATCCTCGAATTTCCCTATTTTTGCAGTCCAATTGGGGGATTAGCTCAGCTGGCTAGAGCGCTTGCATGGCATGCAAGAGGTCACCGGTTCGACTCCGGTATTCTCCACCCAATAAAA
>CAZKOM010000200.1:0-1718 GCA_964554385.1 uncultured Flavobacteriaceae bacterium
CGGAATGAATGTGGCGATGAATAAAAAAGGCTACGAGAGCTTTGAATCTGTTTTGAATAATGGTTTGCGTGCGTTGTCTCCTGAGGCTTTTGAAGCAGCAGCCGAAGAAACCGGTGCGTTGATCTTAGATACGCGTGGAGCAGCCGAATTTTACAAAGGGTATATTCCTCAATCCATCAATATCGGTTTGTTTTAACACTGAATTTTCATGGAAGTAACCAATAATTTTATCAATTAAAAAAATTCCATCCTTGTATCTACTACCGGAATGTGAAGAGGTGAACATTACATACAAAACAAGTAGTGTAGGTACACCCTTTTTGAAGTTATTTGGATAGCCACCAGATTTATTAATCGTTTTGTCTTCGTCTATCCTAAGTAATGACAAATAGATTATGTTGTCTTGTTGAAGAGCTTTGGCTCCCGATTGATCTGCGATATTGCTTAATACAAGTAATTCTTCGTTAGAACCCGTAACATATTTTAAATGAGAGTTTATCTCAAGTTCCAGGGCTCTAAGTGTCTCGTATATCATAAATTACTGTTTCAAAGCCCAAATAATTAATCGGGCTAAATATATTCCTATAAAAGTAATACCAGAAATTACTAGAAATAATGTTTCTACGCCGTTAAAGAAAATGGCTAATTCAATCATGGTTTCTTGCATTAAATTCGCAAATGCATAGAAAAATATAAAACCAATTACGGGAGATAATATTGTAGTGATCAAGAACCATTTTACTTCACGTGCAATGGTTACCTTTAATTGTTCACGTTTTCGGTTTTCAAACTTCTTAAACAATGAATCCTGACTGTCAGCCGCAGCTTTAAAACTTCTGCGGAATAATTCCCGTTCCGTTCTTTGCTCTAATCGATTGAATAAAATATCTGGATTCATAGGGCAAACATAAAGGATTTTCTACTGTTTTTCAAGTTTATCCACAAGGTTTTAACAGTTTGCTTTTTTGGTCATTTTTAATGGCGAAGGTATAATTCCAACCCAAGTGATTTAGTATCTTTGCACTTTATGCTTACTTCTCACGAAATTCGAACGAAATTCATTCAGTTTTTTGAATCCAAAGGACATACATTCGTAAAAGGTGCGCCCATCGTTGTAAAAGGGGATCCAACCCTAATGTTTACTAACGCTGGGATGAATCAGTTCAAAGATTATTTTTTGGGTAATAGCATTGCTCCGTATAAAAGGGCGGTAAATTCTCAAAAATGTCTACGAGTAAGTGGTAAGCACAATGATTTAGAGGAAGTTGGACATGATCATTACCACCATACCATGTTTGAAATGTTGGGGAATTGGAGTTTTGGTGACTTCTTTAAAAAAGATGCAATTGCGTGGGCATGGGAGTTGTTAACCGATGTATATAAACTTCCTGCAAGCCAGCTGTATGTTACTGTTTTTGAAGGAGATGAATCTTCCAATATTGATTTTGATCAGGATGCTTTTAATTATTGGAACCAATATTTTCCTGCAGATAGAATACTGAAAGGCAATAAAAAAGATAACTTCTGGGAAATGGGTGATACAGGACCTTGTGGACCCTGTACCGAAATTCATTTCGATATGCGTTCCGAGGCCGAAAGGGCAGCAATAAACGGAGCCGATTTAGTAAATAATGATCATCCTGAAGTTGTTGAAATTTGGAATTTGGTATTCATGGAATTTAATCGGTTGGCCGATGGGAGTTTAGTTAGACTTCCCG
>CAZKOM010000201.1:0-1684 GCA_964554385.1 uncultured Flavobacteriaceae bacterium
GTTTAAGTGATATTAATAATTCGGAATCCAAGCAATCTGTAATTGGAAATAAACGATTGTACAGACTTGGAGTTGCCGGATTCGCCTTCAGTAATATCATGTTGATGAGTTTTCCCGAGTATTTCGATTGGGGTAAAGATGTTGACGGCTTGGGAATATATTTCCAATGGTTTAGTTTCATTCTATCAATTCCAGTATTTTTTTATTCGGCCCAAGAGTTTTATTCTATTGCATGGGGCGGCATCAAAAAGAAATATTTAACTATTGATCTACCTATAGTTTTGGCCTTAATCATTACTTTTTCGAGAAGTGTATATGAAATTATTACCCAATCTGGTCCAGGGTACTTTGATTCTTTATCCGGAATCGTGTTTTTCATGTTATTAGGTAGATATCTTCAAGATAAAACGTATGAAAATTTATCGTTTTCTCGCGATTATTCCAGTTATTTCCCATTAAGAGCAAACGTTTGAAATTTTGGAAAAGAACAGGAAGTTGCAATAAATGAAATAAAAATTAATGATGAGATCATTGTTCATAATCAAGAAATTATTGTTTGCGATGGGATTTTAGCTAGCGGGCTGGCAGTGATTGATTATAGTTTTGTCACTGGAGAAAGCACGCCTGTAACAATTCGAGAAGGCGAATGGTTGTATGCCGGTGGTAGGCAGTTGGGATCATCCATTAGACTAATTGCTCAAAAAACAGTTGCACAAGGATATTTAGTTTCGCTCTGGAATCAATCCGCGAAGGAAAATGAAGCCTACAGAATGGAAATTCCTATTCAAACCGACGAAAACAAATATATTCATGTTGCTTCACAATGGTTTACAATTGGACTTTTTTTAATAGCTATCGTAGCTGCTATTTATTGGTTTTATTATAATCCTTCGCAAATATTGCACGTGGTTACATCGATCTTGATTGTAGCTTGCCCTTGTGCCTTGTTGTTGAGTGTGACATTTACTAATGGTCATGTTCTTTCTGCTTTAGCTCGACATGGATTGTATGTTCGAAATGCAATCTCTTTGGAAAGATGGCGAAATACGGATGTGGTAATTTTTGATAAAACAGGGACATTGACAGATACTACACATCCTGATATTCATTATTCTGGTAAAGAATTATCTGATGATCAATTGGATCTAATTGCAGCTGTAACCAGAGAAAGTATACATCCTGTAGCACGAGCTATTTCAAAATATTTAGATAGGGCACAAGTACCACTAGAGAGTGTTGAAAATGTAAATGGTCAAGGTGTCTGTGCTACTTCAGGAAAAGATACCATTCGCATCGGAAATCGCTCATTTGTTGGCTTAAGTGATACATATTCCGTTGGGGAATCCGGATTGAGAGACTCTTCTAATTCAGCTGTGGGTAGTGAAATTTGGATTCGAATTAATCATGAAATACTAGGTTTTTTCACCATTAAAAGTCGATACCGCCAGAACCTCGAATCAATGATGAAAGCAGTTGAAAAAAGAGCCTATTTATCGGTATTAAGCGGCGATAATTCCTCGGAGGAAAGTCAGCTTTTACAATTAATTCCCCGAAAGACACCGGTGAAATTTGAGGTTAAACCTCATGAAAAAAAAGACTACATCGCACAATTGCAATTAATGGGTAAACGGGTAATGATGGTAGGGGATGGTCTTAATGATGTTGCAGCAATGCAACAAGCCAA
>CAZKOM010000202.1:0-1091 GCA_964554385.1 uncultured Flavobacteriaceae bacterium
GGCCACCGTTAGGTGTTCGATCATCTGTTGGGCCGTCATTGTGCCCCAGGTAGGGAGCGTTGTAGATGCCAATGTTCCTAGAAGTTGAAAGGACTGGTGGAATACGAATTCGTCTAAAATTTCAAGCTCTTTCATGTTGTGTATCGGCAAGTAGGGATTTGATTTTCTGTACGGAGGTTGGACCCATGCCATGTAGAGTTTCGATTTCGGTTATAGACATCGAAATTAATTTCTTTACGGTATAAATATCGGCATTTATCAACGCCCGCAATGCAGGTTTAGGGAGTTTTAGTGCCAATATCTCTGCTTCTATTTTTGGGTATTCCGCGTTGTAGTCCATCGGATAATTTTTCAAAGGTTGTTTGCCATGGAATTTTTTGTAATTTTCACAGCGTAAATTTAGTTTTCACAATTAAACGTGAATGATATTTTTATCATTTCAAGCAGTTTTGCAGGACTAAATTAATACAATTTATGAAAAAGATATTTTTAATTACCATCGCTAGCATAAGTTTTATGGCATGCGAGGACGATTTGGACAACTCCAAAACCCCAAACGGGAATAACATTCCAAATTGCACCATGAAAGGTCGCTGGCATACCACAATGAATGTATTGTATGAGTTTACCGATAGTTTTAGATACACATTTTATAAAAATCCCGATGGAAAATATGGAACCTTGCAAGAGGGGTCAGGGTTAGACAAGAAGAAGTGGTGGATGGAGGGTGACTCATTGGTTATTGATCAAAACGGCAGAGGAACAAGTTTGATAAAGACCTTGCCGAAGTATTCATGCGATTGCAATGTTTTCAAAACGGATCATGAATACAATGGAAGCACTTGGACTAATATCCAGTGGAAAGAGGGACATGATACCACCAATTGCAAGTAGATGGTGGATTGTCTATTCAAAGCAGTTTTATGAGTAGGCGTTTTGTAGTTTTTCTAATTTCCTTTTTATCTGGAATGGATGGATCGGCACAGGTGAAGTCGATCCATCTTCGCAGACAATGGTTAAATACAAACTTGCCGGATTCGATTCGGTATAAGTCATTGGATTCTTTTTACGAATTGAACGAGCAGGCATAT
>CAZKOM010000202.1:1101-1662 GCA_964554385.1 uncultured Flavobacteriaceae bacterium
CGACTGTCGTTAACCATTAAAAACCCTATGTTAACGGCCAATATTAAATTCAATACGGCCAATGTGTTCGCTAATCAGGCTGATTATGTGAGCGCTACCAGGAATTATTATGAGGCGATGGAGATTTATGAACAAATTCATAATTATCGGGGGATTTACAAGGTGAAAATTGCGTTGGGTAATGTGTTTTCAATCATTAGAAAATTTGATTTAGCGTTGGATTTATACGAGGAAGTTAATGAACAAATTAGAGATAGTGTAGGAGTGGATAGAAGTAAAGCGATAATTTTGGTGAACAGTGGATGGTGCTATTATGGGCTTGAGCAATATCAAAAAGCTAAAGATTTATATATCAAGGGATTGTCTATTTTTGAGTCTATCGATGACGATTTTTATGTAAGCGACGGGTACTGTGATTTAGCAAGGATAAATTTGAAGTTGAACGATTTAAATAATGCATTGATTTTTGCGAAAAAGAGTATTGAATTAAATAAAAAATTAAATAATCATGAGGCTTGGCTTGAATCCATCGTGGTACAAGCGCAAATTGAATATTTTGCC
>CAZKOM010000203.1:0-1639 GCA_964554385.1 uncultured Flavobacteriaceae bacterium
ATCATTTTTAATTTTCTACGGTAAAATTAATTTCACAGCGGGCTATCATGTCTCCCTCATGAATTATGGAAATGCTACCTGTTCCAATACTTCGGGTAAAATAGGAATGAACGGTTGGTATGCTGAAGGATCTGTATATGCTGCGGTCCAGGCCATTATTGGGATGGACGTTGATGTATGGTGTTACGAAGGTAAAATCGAAATTGCCAATGTTTCAGCTGGGGCAATATTGTCCATGGGAACTCCAAATCCAACATGGATGAAAGGAGCTATTGGAGGGAGATATCGGGTACTTAATGGCTTGGTGAAAGGTAGATTTAATTTTGAATTCAGCATTGGAGATCATTGTAGTCCGGTTCCGGAAACGCCAGAATCGCCAGTAGCATCCATTAAGTTAATCGAAGAAATTAAGCCAACTCATAATACTCGAAACGTGAGCATGGTTGTTTCACCTTTGGTAGTGCATCGATTTAATCACGAGGAGGTAATGAATATCGAAATCATCGAACCTAAAAAGACATACACTCGAACTTTTAGGGTGAAACGAGAAATAAAATTCGCTTACCAAAATCAAGCGAATAATTGGATTTTGGTAAATCATGAAACAGATGTAGACTATGATGGTGATTTTTCATACATTAATTTAATTCCAAGAGGATATCTATTGGCCAATACCAAATACCGAGTGGTTGTTCGGGCCTGGTTTGAAGAACGGATAAATAATCGTTGGGATACTGCAAGAAAAAAAGACAATACTAAAATTACGGAGCGAGCAGTACATGAATTTCGAACTACGGAAATTGGAGTTGTAGAAACGTCCACAATTTTGGCGCAATGGCCAGAACCTGGCAGAACCTTCGTTTATAAAAACACGCCAGAAGCCGTCGTTAAATTCAATACTCAAGTAACCAATCTGTTTGCTCCTCGAGTTACGGCTATGTATAATGAATATTTACAGCAGGTAGTTCGATTTGGACAGGGTATTAGCATGCCTGTAAAGTATCTAATGCGGTTTATTAGTTTAGAAGATAACACGGTTGGTTATACATTATTAAGTGTAACTGCAGGCGCTACGGAGGTTCAATATAATTTATCAAAGATTCCTTCGGGTAAGTTGTATAAGGTAGAAATTCTGCGGGTTTTATCTTCTAATACCTACTACGATCAGTTTTTAACGCAACAGTGGGAAGCATCCATTCGGATGGTAAATGAACGGAGCTCCCATAACCAAATGCTGCGAGAAGTGGGTAATCAGTATTTTAGTCGAGGTACAGCTTACAACCGAGTAATTGCGAATTTGAATGCAAATAATGTTGTGGAAACAACGGCATATCAAAAGTCGCAAGATGAGCGAGCTGCATCTGATTTTGGAGGTAATATGTTAGAAGTAATGGTAAATAGCTATACGGATGTTTTATATTCAGGATTTTATGGCATAAGTAGATATAATAATTTCCAAAGTAAATGTGAGGCGTTAATCAACAATCCAGGTACGATAAAGCTCGCTAATCAAAATGGGTTGAGTTTAATTGCACCAGTACAAGAGCCAATGAGTTACGAGGATTTATACCGATCAGATAAAACGGGAGAGGCTGCAAAAACAATAAAACTATATCCACAATCCGATAATCAATACATG
>CAZKOM010000204.1:0-1618 GCA_964554385.1 uncultured Flavobacteriaceae bacterium
GCTACGTTTACTAAACAAGGTCTCTCCTTCATCAAAAAACAAGATCCAATTTTTATTTTTTGCTTGTTGAAATAAATTCTCAATATTCTTTTCTGTTTCACCTATATATTTTGAGGACAATTGCGATACATCTACCCGATAAACTTCCTTTTCATATTTTTTACCAATTAAACCAGCAACCATGGTTTTACCTGTTCCGGATGGACCATGAAAAATCACTTTATACCCCCTTTTAATTTTCTTTCCCCAACCATATTTATTAAATAAATCATGTTCAAATTGAATCCAATATTCAAGATCACTGATTTCTGTTTTGAGTTTATCAGAAATTACAACATCTTCCCAATCTAATAATACATCAACTTTTGTTGCAGGAAATTGAGTTGAATAATCCGGACTACTGAATTTGCCGGTTGTAAAATATTCCATGTAATCCTTTGTTAAGGAAAATGGGAAATAGGAATTGGGCAAATACAATTCACTGTAATCGAATTTTAAAATTTCATCTTCAAATAACCAATGCTGAGGATTGAGTACTTCTAAAACCATCATTCTCTCTTTCAATGATCCATTGGTCAATAAGAAAATTGCAGTCTCACCAGTGGGTATAAAATACATTTGGTTATTATTTATTAGTCCTCCAATCCGTGAATCTCCAACTTGATTATTTCGTGCAATTTTCAATAATTCATTAAAAACATAAGGCCTGAAGTACGTAGCGAGGCCAATTACTAGCAAACCACGTTCAACTAAGCTTAATTTATTTTCTACTATAAATTTTCCATAGAAACTTTTATTTGATGGAATGTTTGGTATAAAACAATTTTTTCTTTCAAATTCATTTTTTTCCGATTCTGACAATAATCCTAATTGATACTCAATTACACGATGCAACCAGTTCAAATCGTTTTCTAAATCTTCCGTATAAGACTCAACTGCACTCATTTTAATATTTCATTCAAATATATCAATACAACTGTTTAAAAAATTCCATTTTATTTCTGCACATAGTTGGATAATTAAAATATTATCTAATGCCCAGACATCAAAAAGTATTGATAAATGAAACTAAAACTCGATTAAATTTGCATTTTTTATTACATGTCATTTCAGAATTTTTTTACGTCAATTCAGTTAAACAACATAGATCAAGCGCTGCTTGTGGCTAGCGGACTTTTTATTATTATATCTTGGTTATACTACTTCTTAGTTTTTAATAAAGTTAAACTATCAACCAAGCCCATAATTAATCAAAAATTACCAGGTGTTAGCATCGTTATTGCGGCACGAGATGCAAAAAAATATTTGGTAGACAATATTCCCCTCTGGCTGAATCAAGATTATCCAGAGTTCGAAATTGTTATTGCTAATGACAGAAGTTCAGACGGGTCTACCTTGTATTTAACCGAACAAGCCAACCAACATCCACAATTAAAAATCGTTCATTTGGATATTGATGTCGTTAAAACCGGTGGTAAAAAATTAGCACTAACCTTAGCCTTAAAAAAAGCCAAGTATCAATATTTCGTACTAACAGATGCCGATTGTAAACCCGCTTCTGATCAGTGGTTACGAGGTATGGTGAACGGATTTGCCCAAGGCTACGATATCGTCTTAG
>CAZKOM010000205.1:0-1611 GCA_964554385.1 uncultured Flavobacteriaceae bacterium
AGTCGATATTTCCTGCATTAGCAGTAGCACTTGGGTTACCCAATCCATTTGCAACCAATCCACGGAAAAATAATAATAAGCCTTTCCCTGGGTCAATTTTAGTAGGGGTGCTGCTGGAATTTATACTATCCCAACGAGAATTTGTTTCATTCCATTGGTAGGAAGAGGCTTTACAGTATCCGCAAGTACGATCCATTGTATCTTGGTTAGATCCTGAATAAACTCCTGAAATAATTAAATCATCGGTGATTTGTGACAAGTGCATTGGGCTCTCGAATGGGAAAGCGATGGTGCGGTAAGTACGAATACCGTTGCTCCACATTTCGAAATAACTACCTCCACTGATGGTAGCTCCAGAGGGTAAGGTTGCAATTCTTCCGCGGTATGTTCCGTTGTTCTTAATTTGTAAGTTAGGTACCCAAGCGTTCCAGTCTGCAGCACTTGAAGATGCTGGGGTGCTGGAAGATGTAATCCCTGCGCTAGTTAACAAAGTTAATACCCCTAAAATTGGTAAAGGTCTTTGAAGGCTTAATGATGAAGATGAGCCCGTTCCTACAGTTACATTACTTAAACCATTGATGTATAAATCACCCGCTCCTTTTAATGTTTGAGATGGTCCATCAAAATAAATCGTATTAGAAGAATTAGGTGAAATATATAAACTATTTCGGGTTTGAATATCAACATCTCCTCCGAAATATACACTTCCGCCCCCTTTAAATACTAATCTGCCACCTTGGCTAGACCCTGGAGGGGTTTCCATGACTAAATTACCATTGATATCAGCTGTAGTGGTTCCCTTTAATTCAAAACGTAGTGTATCGTTACCCGTAGTTTTCAATGTTGAGGTGGAATGAGTAAAGAATGTGCCGTTGTCTACTGTGATTGTGCCATTCGTGCCATTTGATCCAGTTTCACGAAGCATTAGATTTGAGTTAGGCTGTACAATGAAACTCTTAATGGTTTGGTTTTGTACATTTATATTAACATCTAAAGGTGTGCTTCCTTGGTCGAATACCAAAATATCTGATGTTGATGGAGAACTACGTTGAGGACTCCAAGAATTTGCATCGCCGTAATCGGAGAATGTAGCTAAAGAAATGAAATTATAGATTTTTTCATCTACAACCATGGTGCATTTTAGTGTTATTCTCTGACCGCTTTGTATTTCACAGTTGCTATTGGCTAGGTCGATGTAAACTGTATTGGTGAAAGTGCCTCCAACGGTAAATGGGTCTAAACGACGGAAAATCAAATCAAAAGAACCTGATGTAGTTCCAGAAGGACTTGGCTCAACGCAAAGGTTTCTAGTATTTAATGAACCTAATCGTGGCCAACGCGTAACATCTAAAAAAGAGGTACTTCCAGTAACGTTTGATTTTACTTGATTGAGTGCAGTATCTGTAGATGTACCTGTTACGGTTACTTTATCGCCTGCTCCAAGACTTGAATAGGAAATAGTAATGGTTTTTTCGAATGGGGTATTACTATTGGAATACCAAGTAACGTTATAAACTTTGCTAGATTCTGTTAATAGTCCATTTCCAGTAGCAGAGTTTAGGGTTTGGGCGTTGGCCTGATTTATAAAACCAGCAAAAGCCAACAGCGAGC
>CAZKOM010000206.1:0-1592 GCA_964554385.1 uncultured Flavobacteriaceae bacterium
AACCAGATCCAAAATCCATGAACTCAAGCTGTGTAAAATGTTCGGCTGCTTCAAACAACAATTCCGCACCTCGTAGAAATACATCCCCATCTAATATATCACTTCCAGTATGCATGTGAAGACCATTCACAACAATTTTCAAACTCTCCACCACACGGACAACGTGTCGTAATTGGTATATACTTATGCCAAATTTAGAATCTATGTGACCTACTGAAATATGTGAATGACCACCCGCCATAATATGCGGATTTAAACGTATACAAACGGGTACTGATGAACCATATTCCGCCCCAAATCGTTCTAGAACCGAAATATTATCAATATTAATATGCACTCCTAAATTAACTGCCTCTTGTATCTCTTCAAAATCAACACAATTGGGAGTAAACATGATTTCTGTGGGAGAAAATCCCGCACGCAGACCCAAATGTACTTCTTGAATGGATACAGCATCCAATCCAGCACCCTCTCTTTTAATAATTTTAAGAATATTGGTATTATTCAATGCTTTAAGGGCATAATGCAGCTTAACCTTTATATCGGGAAAAGCCGAGGCCAATTGTTGATATTGTTGTTGAATGGTCTCAGCATGATACACATACACGGGCGTTCCAAACTCTTGGGCAATCTGTTGATACTGTTCTTTCGTTATTTGATTCTTCTTGGGCATGATATACTTAAATTCAAACTGTCTATATAGGAATGTTATTTCAAAAAAAAAGCGGAGTGTACAACACTCCGCTTTTCGCTATTACGAAGTGTTTAGTTTATTTCTGTTTCTTTTTGTTTGTGAAATCAACCACCACAGGTGTAGCGATACAAATTGAAGAATATGTACCAACAATTACACCGATTAACATGGCCAAAGAAAATCCTTTCAATGCATCACCACCGAACAAGAATAAAATCAATACAACCATAAATACGGTAGACGCTGTAATAATTGTTCTGCTCAACGTCTCATTGATTGCTTTATTAATCGTCTCAGGATTGTTCATGTCGCCACGCTTCTCCGCCAAGAATTCACGAATACGGTCAAATACAATTACCGTATCGTTCATAGAATAACCCAATAAGGTTAATAATGCCGCAATTAAATGTTGGTCAAATTCAATTGGGAAAGGTACCACGCCATCCAAAATGGCAAATACTGCTAATACAAATACAATATCGTGTATCAAGGCGATGGTAGCTCCTAAACCATACGCTACACTTCGGAATCGGAACACGATGTAAATAAACATTCCAACAACCGTAAGAATTACTAAGAAAGCGCTCTTATCTCTGGTACTTGTAGCGATAGATGCACCTACACGTTGAGCTTGAACTACAGGGTCATCACCCATCATCTTATAACCCTTTAATGCAGCTAAAACGTCTGTTTTAACTGAATCTCTGCCCTCCTTAGATTCTGAAGTTAATTTGTAGGTAGTTACAATTCTGAACTGACCTTCTTCACCATAGGTTTTAACCTCATTACTGCTTCCTTTAAATGTCTCGTCCAAAGTTGCTTTAATTTGATCAACCTTGTAGTTCTGAGTTTTATCAAATTTGATTACAAAAGAGTTACCCCCTTTAAAATCGATACC
>CAZKOM010000207.1:0-1573 GCA_964554385.1 uncultured Flavobacteriaceae bacterium
CTTACCCATTTTTGCCGTAGGAATGTTGTAGGTAACGGTTAATTCGCGCAACTTCATGTAATCTTTCTTCATGATGTTAGCTTCATACTGACCGTAGTAACGGCTGATGTAATCTTGTAAATACGTCTTAGTTTCATTTGACTTAAATGCTAAATCACCGTAGTTTACAATCTCACCTGTAATTGGATCGTACTGAATGCTACCAGAAGACACTTGTACACCTTCACCCAACCATGTTTTTTCAATTATCTTGAACTGTCTCGATATGACGACCTCCACGGAAGGTTTGACGCTGAATTTGGTTAACAATCAAACCACCTATTCTTCCGTCAAATTGTAAACCGATAGTGAAATTCTTCACCGTGAATTGGTTGTAGAAACCTAGTACTAAATCAGGTAAAGTATACCCTTGGAATTGACCTTTAGGCAACACGATTGGACGTCCACCAGCATCATTAATGATCTGTCCATCGGGAGTACGAGCAAAACCGCCAGTATACAGTGCATCAATACGATCCCCTACTTTTAAGAAACGATTACTTGAGTTATCGCTTACAAAATAATTAGCAGCAATCTGATCTACATTGCCATATACAGCAGTTAAATATTCTCTATAACGAGACAAATTCAACATAGAATTCCAAGAAAGACCGCCCGCTTTACGCGATTTGATTACATCGCCTTTGAAACTTACTTCCCAACCTTTACGCTGCGTTTCGATACCATTAACTACCTGGTTAGTATATCCAGTTGCTTCCGATATTGTACGAGAGAAAATTCCTGGACCGTCATTGTAGATATAATACGTAGCCTCGATACCTAAACGGTTATTTAATACACGAGCTTCGGTTCCAAATTCAAAATCCGTACGTTGGAAAGGTGCTAAACTAGCGTTAGGCAATACATTGGTAAAGTTTGCGGATGGTTTACCGTTATACAACAATGGAGTATTGTAAATACCAGCATTTACATATGCAGGTCCATCGTAGGGTGAATTATAGTTTGAACCATACCCTAAGGTGTTACCAGCTTGTGAAATTGTTGGCGAGGTTAAACCTCCCTTAACCTGAGCAAAAGATGCTCTCAATTTCCAGAAACTCAAATTCTTCGATTTCAAACCCGTAAACAACTCAGTTGGCAAGAATGACAACGAAGCTGAAGGATAAACAAACGAGTTATTACCAGCAGGCATGGTTGATAACTGGTCCATACGAGCACCTAAGTTTAAGAACAAATATTTAGATCCGATATCAGCCAAGGCATACAACGAATTAACCGCCATTTTAGAATTAAAATTAAACACACGAACGGGGTTGGCGCTATTCGCAAAGTTATACACCTCTGGTACATTCAAATAATCCGTGGTTGCCCAACTGCTATTGTAGTTGAAATCACGACGATTACCTCCTAATGATGCGTGAACATCCAAACCAGCAACCTTTTTATTGTAGTTAAATAAAAATTCGTTGTTGATTTCAAACATTGCACGTCTATCTTCACGATAGTCGCCACGGTTCTCTTCACGACCGTATGGGTGAGCACTAAAAGGCATTTTCTCCGTACGCAATACATC
>CAZKOM010000208.1:0-1567 GCA_964554385.1 uncultured Flavobacteriaceae bacterium
TGATGTTCGAAGGTATTCCTACTTGGCCCGATGCGGGAAGATTTTGGGAAATCGTTGACAAATACAAGGTAGATATCCTGTACACAGCTCCCACTGCCATCCGAAGCTTGATGGGATTTGGCTTAGATCCGTTAAACAATAAAGATCTTTCCTCCATCAAGGTGCTCGGCACCGTAGGAGAACCCATCAACGAGGAAGCCTGGAATTGGTATCACCAACATATCGGTAAATTTCAAGCTCCAATTGTAGACACCTGGTGGCAAACCGAAACCGGTGGAATTATGATTTCTAATCTCGCCGGCGTTACATCCGCTAAACCCACTTTCGCTACCTACCCATTACCCGGAATTCAACCAGTATTAGTAGATGAAAATGGCAACGAAATTCACGGAAACAATGTATCCGGAAACCTATGCATTAAATTCCCCTGGCCCGGCATTATTCGCACAACCTATGGCGATCACCAACGCTGCCAACAAACCTATTTCTCTGTCTACAACAACTTATATTTCACCGGCGATGGATGTTTACGTGACGAAAATGGAATGTACCGAATTACCGGCAGAGTAGACGATGTACTCAATGTATCCGGACACAGAATTGGCACCGCCGAGGTAGAAAATGCCATAAATATGCATGCCGGAGTTGTGGAAAGTGCCGTGGTAGGCTACCCCCACGACATCAAAGGGCAAGGAATCTATGCCTTCGTGATTTTTAATGCCTTCCACGAAAACGAAGAACTCACAAAGAAAGACATCCTTATTACGGTTTCCAAAATTATTGGCCCTATAGCCAAGCCCGATAAAATTCAATTCGTTAGCGGATTACCCAAAACACGGAGCGGTAAAATCATGCGCAGAATTTTACGAAAAATTGCCGAAGGGGAGTTGGAACAAATTGGCGACACCACAACCTTGTTAGACCCCCAAGTGGTAGAAGAAATTAAAAACGGTAGAATTTAACGAAACCTAAATTCAACCAAATTGGTTTTGATTCCATCAAACACCCAAATCCTCAGTTAATATTTCTTTTTCACTCAAGTAAACCTAAAAATAAAAAGGCAGGCGTCTCCGCCTGCCTCTAACAATTAATTCAATAACAATCAGGCTATCAACGAATCCAATAAGAACATTGAAAACCCAGTGAAATATCTTACGGACTTACTAAATTCAAACTGATATTAAAATACAATGGGTTAGTTAAGCTATTCACCATCACATAAGGTGCATCGCTCGCTAATCCAAAGGCACGATAAATTTCACTGCCATCCTCCAAGCGATCCACATCGTAGCGATAATTCAATCTATATCCCGCCTGAACACTCAGCCATATGAAGTCTTTCAACGAAAACTCATACACCATGCGCAAACGAATCTCGCCTCGGCGAATTTCTAAATCGTCATTTCGCATATTGTAACCCGCTACCTCCGTGTTATTTCGCCATAAACGATAGCTCTGACCTTCCAATTCATACCCCGCAAACAACATGTTTCTACTGTTGATGGTTCTTCTTACGTGTGCTCTAGCAGGGCACAAAATCTCCGTACCCCATTTATTGGCCACATCC
>CAZKOM010000209.1:0-1517 GCA_964554385.1 uncultured Flavobacteriaceae bacterium
GTTTCAACAATATATCATTTAATTCTACTTTAGCAAAATTTGGTGGTACAAACGATGCTGATAATAGTGGTTCCATTAAGTATTTAAGATTAGAGTTTGGTGGGTACGCGTTTGAACCCAACAAAGAAATCAATGGATTAACCATGGCTTCAGTGGGAAGTGCTACAAAAATTGATTTTGTACAGGTTTCTTATAGCGGCGATGATTCTTACGAGTGGTTTGGCGGTACAGTAAATTCAAAACATATCATTGCATATAAAGGTACTGACGACGATTTTGATACAGATTTCGGTTATAGAGGTACAGTACAATTTGGTATCGCTCAAAAAGATACTTCTTTCTTCGATTTAAGTTGGAACGCTCCATCAGGTTCTTCAACGTCTGAAACTTTTGAATCCGATAACGATGCTGCAGGTTCTGGTAAATTGCCATTAACCAATGCTCGTTTCGTAAACATGACTTGCGTTGGTCCTGTTCGATTAGATAAAACGTATAACGATCTAACAACTACCCAGAAAGGTGCTTTCCGTCGTGGAGCCCGTATCCGCAGAAACAGCCGAATTTCTATTTCAAACTCAATCATCATGGGTTACAGAAACTACCTAATGTTGGATGGCGATAGCACATTAACAGCTGCGGGTGTACTACCAAGTAATACCGTAAGTAACACGAATGTGGTATTAAGAAACAATTATTTCCATGGTACTAAAGCTGCTGCTGCAAAAGGTTCAACCAATACAGGGTTGGTTGAAATTAGTTCTGGCAGAAATGTAGATAGTTTAGATCGTTGGATTAGAAAAGCAATTCAAAATAATATCGTAGATACATTGTCCTTTAATTCGGGATTAGTATTAATCGATCCACAAAATGCTACTGCTCCCAACTTCCGTCCTGTTTCTACTAATTCTAATTTGTTCGGCACATCCGATTATGAGTATGACATTTTTAAGGCCCCCGGTACATTTGTAGTTTGTGATTCAATCACACGTCAACCCAAAGCCGTTTCCGTAAAAACAGGTTCAGATGCTTCTTTCAATTTCGCGTATTCTACCAATGAAGCTACCTTTCAATGGCAATATAATTCAGGAAGTGGATTTAAAAATGTATCTGGTGGTTCTTATTCAGGATTAACCAATGATACACTAACTATTTCACCAGTAGATATCACTCAAAATGGTAATGTTTACAGAGCGTATATTCAAACTCGTTGGTGTAAAGACAGTACTGCTGCTGCTAATTTAACTGCAATCTTAAAGGCCTGTAATATCATTACAACTGCCCCTAAAGCAGCTTCTGTAACTTCAGGGAATGCTGCTAATTTCACTGTTGTAACTAATGATAACAATGCGGCAGTAAAATGGCAGTCTGATTTTGATTTTGGAATGATGGATGTTCCAACAGGAAGCACACAATATACCGGTGAAAATACTACCGCATTAAAAGTTGCAAAAGTTTCATTGCGTAATCACAACCAACCTTTCAGAGCAATTGCATCAACCAATATTTGTTCAGATACA
>CAZKOM010000210.1:0-1500 GCA_964554385.1 uncultured Flavobacteriaceae bacterium
CAATCCGTCTTCGTTTTATAGTGGAAAGCCGTATTCCCCATATGGGTTTATGCGGGTAACAAAAACTACTTCCTCTGTCTTTCAATTGGTTGTAAACGACTCATTGTTAAATCCATTATTTCAAATCGATTTGCAATTAAAAGATACGGCAATCAGAAGTTATTTGATGGACACTACAGAATTTAAGCAAGGTTTTGGGAACAGGTTAACGGTTGCAGATGTGGTTGATAAATCGATGTATGATGCTTTTGGCCCATTATATAAGGAATATGGATTTGCCTCTGGCAGTCCTTTGCATCCAGTAATTGAGGTGAAAATAGATGCATACGAAGGATTGCCCGTTCGAGACGGTAATGGATACTATCAAAAAATTGGCAGTGTATCAGGGACAATAAGTGGAACAATAGTAAAGGAATCAACTTCTTCCTATTCTTTGGTCCCTATAACTGGGAAATTTAAACTTCCAATTTATTAAGTAGCTGATGAGTTGTTGGGAATGAATTGAAAGGAAGTCGGATATTTTTCTTTAAATTCAGACTTTAAGTTTGATTTTTTCGGTAAGAAAAAAATAATCTGACCTAATCTAATTTCACATACAACATTTTTTGTATTTTTCGCTCCGTATAATCGATTGATAATGAGCGATTTTTTCTCTGGCTATTTATTGCCCAACAAGAACTTTTGTGCCAATACCTGGGAACATTGGCTAGCGGTATTATTTGTGGTTACCGTTTGCGGTAGCATTACCTTCTTTGCGGTTCGTTCCGATCAAAAGGGAAGGGATAAATTAACCCGTGGATTCGCTTGGGGCTTGGTAATCAATGTGCTGATTTGGCAATTTGTGAAATCCTATATCAGTTTTTTGCCCGAATCGGATCCGGCGTATGTTAAGTATAATTGGGGCGAAGATTTGCCATTGAACCCGTGCAATTGGTTGGCATTTGTTGCCTTGGGGTACAGTTATTTTAAAAAGCCTTGGATGTGGTTTTTGTTGTATTTTTTTGTTTGGGTTTTTACGTTTAATGCCATTTTAACTCCTGCCTTGTACGAGGGTTTTCCGCATTACAATTTCTGTAAGTTCTGGATTGCACATACGGGCTTGGTGATGTTTGTAATACATTTTTTGGTACTGGGTGCACCGAAGATCGAGACCAAGCATCTATTTCAAGCCTATGGGGTGTTGCAGGTATTTGCGGTTTCGGTAATCGCAATTAACTTTTTAGTAGGTGAAACGGCCAATTACTTTTATTTAGCACGCAAACCAGGCACGGCGTCCATCCTTGACATACTAGGACCTTGGCCTTGGTATATTATTCAAGGGGATATCGTTGCTTTGGGTCTATTTTTCTTGGCCTGGTTGCCTTACCGATTGTGGAGCAGGCACCACCGCGGAATTCCTGTTCCGGCCAGCGTTTAATTTATTGAGAAACTATCGTAATTGAATGAAATACCGATAAGTTTCTGTCGGAATTCAATAGATTTCAGATATTTGGTGTTATA